>CAYTJF010000156.1:0-14021 GCA_964437945.1 uncultured Granulosicoccaceae bacterium | reverse complement strand
CCCGTCTTTTCTCCATCGAAGAAACTGGCGCGAGTTGCATGCAATCGCTCGTAGAGCTTCAAACGTAACTGCTCGGCAATCGCTTCTGATGCACGAGCAATAAGCCGCCCCCTTACAAACAGAAAAACACCAGCTATTAACGTTATGAACAAAGACAAGCTGCCAGCAACAATGATCAATTCGATCAGACCCGCGTTGCCATATACCGCTTTTAACAAAGGCGGCATCGCTGCAACATCCTGCAGGCTCACCATATCGATGACGTATTTTCCCAATACGGGTGGCACGAACAGGCACAAATTGGCAATAATCATGGCTAATGCAGCACCCGCAAACCACCGTCGCTGGCCGCGCGTCAAACGCCACAACTGTCTTGTGTTCCCATTTTCGTGGTGTACATCGTTGTTCATGAGTCGTTTTACACAGTGGTGCGCCGATGGGCGCGTTACAAAAAAATGCAGTGCCTGTGATGAACGATTAAATTGGGATCAGCAACGGGCGACTGCGCGGCTTAAGATCGCGGTATCTCGTTGTCTGAGGTTTTTAAAGGTCAGCCGTTATTAATATTTAGTAAACTTAATTTAGTGAAGTTAATCTAGTCTAAATAATATTTACGGGCTGGATACAACAGGTGCTAGGAGATACTCGCTCTCAGTGAGCCAGTCATCGGGTTATCAATTAGTAGTACTATCATTTGATACTCCTGCCTGTCGCCTATTGGGAATGGGTGCTACAACGCGAATGTTACTCCAGTCAATTTTTAACTTCAAGTGTCTGTTGCATTTAAATTACATAGCGACATTCAATTTAGCTGTTCCAGCAAGTCACTCAATTTACACCCAAGACATAGCTATTACCTGAAGGGTTTAATTGGTTGAATCGGGCCAAAACAATTTTCAATTGCTTCCCAATTCTCGTACACAACTGTTAGTTGTATCACTGGCGACGAAACAATGTTGCTCTACTGCTCTGTAGTCTCGGATGAGAACAAGTCCAACTCACCTTTGTCGCTAAAGCGAATTGCTCGCAAGCTACCTTCGGGTGCACCCAACTTGCCCTTGAGTGTGTAGACAACAGGTTGATCAAGCAGATTGTCTGCACCCTGGCTGTTTCTGGCGCGTGCCAAGAGTTGGCGAACTGCACTAAAGGCAGAAATGCTGACCGGCACAGTCAATAAAACCTCACTAAACCGGGGGATCTCACCGGCAGAGTCACTTACACCACTTGCTAAGCCCCGGCCGTCCAGATCCAGGTTTACCGACATACCGTCGTACATCAGCACAGATTCGTTTGGGTTCTGTACTCGCAACTTTAGTGCGAAACGAAGTTCCAAACCTTCGCTAGGCAATGGCTCCATACCAACCACGCGAACGTTGGGAGAGTCGCCACCGGACAAGGTAGCGCACCCTGCAAGAGAAGCAACAAGTAGTAGAGTCAATGCGGCTACATATCGGTAAATATCGGTACGTAAGGAGTTCATAAGGTTACGTTTTTCGAATATCCAAGGTAAACCATAGCTGAAATTAACGGTATAAGGTACGTTAAATTGCCTTGCAATTGGCAGCACCGGTCAACCACCATCGCTTGCCATGGATCGCGCGCCGCAACAGGTTTTCAGCCAGTTCCACAAACACGCGAACGGCGAAATTCTCGACTCATCATTCCTACTAGTAAGGAAGAAAAATCTCTGGTTGGTTAAAATTGGTGGGATAGAAAAGGTCAGCTCAGGCAATCCAATGTTCCTCACTAAATCCTTTTTACCCGCAGTACTGCATATCAGCTGTGTCGTGGTATTAACTGGCTGCATGACAGGCGGCATGGGTGAGCAAAACAATAGCAACCAGGATATAAACCAACTCGCATTTGATCCCCCGCCCAGCCTCAGACAAAACAGGGCGATTGATGCCAGTGAGCTCTATGTGGAGATCACAGTCAACAATACGCTTGTGCAGACTGTTAGAAACGGCGGAAATCAGCAGTGGCTCGCCACGGTTTTGTTGCCAGTTAATGCCACCAGCACAATAAGTGTGGCCTGGTTCCAGCCGTGGCAGTGCATCGAATTGCTATTGGCTACAGCAACCCAGACTGTTAATACGGGCAGCGAAGCAATTGGTGTTAATTTTCCAGATGGTTATGACTTAAACCATGACAGCAATGGCAACGGTACCAATAATCTTGATGAATTGGTTAACGGCACATCGCCTGCTGACTGCACTTCGGACGCCCCGAACACGCCAGGCACAACAACCACCTCGGATACTGCAGATACACCAACCGCTACTGATACGACGGATACACCGACTGCACCTGATATTACGGATACACAGATCAACCCAACTACTCCGGATATAACAACCAACCCGACCACTCCGAATACACCAATAACGCCAGAAACACCAATTAACCCAAGCACCCCAATATTTCCAGAGATGGTTGCTATACCGGCGGGCTGTTTTAATATGGGTAGCCCCGCTGACGAAGCTAACAGAGATGCCAGTCGGGAGATGCAACGCAATGTCTGTGTTAACGATTTCTCTATCGGCGTATATGAAGTTACGTTAGCAGAGTTCGATCGATACACCAGCGCCAATGACCTTCCCACCATACGCGATTTTGACGAATTTAGAGATGGCTATCCAATAAGGGATGTGACCTGGATTGCTGCTAACGCCTATGCCAGTTGGCTGAGCAGTCAGGATGGCAATACCTATCGACTACCTACTGAGCAAGAGTGGGAATACGCCACCCGCGCTGGAACGACCACGGCATTTAATACCGGTAACAGCATCACGACAGATCAAGCCAGGTTCGCAGCTAATGACGGTCCTTTAAAAGTGGGCTCTTTTGCACCGAATGACTTCGGACTGTACGACACACACGGCAATATATTGGAAATGACCTGCTCGGAATTCTCGGCCGATTACTCCAGTGCCAATACCTGTATCACTGACGTAGCAGGCGTAGAAGAAGTGGTTGCACGCGGTGGAGCCCACAATTATGCCAGGTCGATTCAGCTACGCTCAGCAGCACGACGAGATTTTATAACTCCAGATGGCTTTAAAAACAGCACTGGCTTTCGCTTGGTAAAGGAGTAACGAAATGCCTTTAATTACTGCGCTAGTCCGGCTTACAACTGCGCTCTGTCTTTTTATATCAGTTGCGTCAGTTGCACTTGCCGCCGAATCAGATCGCTATGCGCTGGTTATCGGAAACAGCCAATACGCCTTGGCAAGCCTTAAAAATCCGGTTAACGATGCAACCGATATGTCTGCGCAACTCAAAGCACTTGGTTACCACATACATAAAGGCAAACCCTTGCTCGATCTGGACCGCGCAAGCTTTGAACATGCCATACTGGACTTTGCCATATCAATACCGGCAGGTTCGACCGCCATTGTGTACTACGCTGGGCACGGTGTCAGCGTCGATGGTGAAAACTATTTGTTACCCGTTGGCGACCAGATGACTACCCCGGCTCAACTTAAAGATCGAAGCATCAGTTTAAAATATGCGCTGGCAGAACTCGAAGATCACAACCCGGATGGTATGAACATTTTTCTGGTTGACGCCTGCAGAGACAACCCGCTGGGCCAAAGTTTTACCAGAAGCCTTCCAAACGGTTTATCGAAAATTGGTGGCGCCGATGGCAGTTTTGTCGGTTATGCCGCTGGCACCGGACAAGTCGCCATCGATGGACAGGGGCGCAATGGAATCTATACAGGTGAGCTGTTACACGCTTTGGCAAATGAGTCTCACCTGACCATCGAGGAAATGCACAAGCGGGTTAAGGCACGCGTGCAACAGAAGACCAGTGGCACACAATCGCCAATGTACGAGGCCAATTTTACTGGCACCTTTTGCTTTGGTGTTTGCAATACAACGGTCAGTCGAGCGCCACCGGCGCCGGATTCGATAACCAGTATTCCACCACCAGATCCAGTTAACACAACAACATCACCTGCTGCCTTATCAGCATCCAGTAAAAGAAAATGGCTCTATATAGGATTGGGTGTATTGGCAGCGGGCGTACTCGCCGCAGCCGCTAGTAGTGACGGTAGCAGCGATGGCAATAGCACCGGAACAGTTACTGCTACCCTTAATTTACCCGTGCCTGAATAGAAGGTATGTCGGAGGGGACGCCGAGTCCGGGGTGTTCAGTCGGGCGCGCGTAGTTCGGGACGTTTTGCCTTTGAGAAACGGCGTCTAGAAAACTCTTGTCATCATGAAATGCACCTGGATATTGTCCACGGTAGAATAAGAACAAACCAGATTATTGTTATCTACCCTTGTACAACCATAAGAAATTGTCACTGGCTGTCCATTGGATTGATAGTCTATTTTCCACGTAAACGACGTATCGTCGTGCTGTGTTACCTCTATGCTGGCATTGTCTTTACCAAACGTCAGCCGCGCGAATCCATTCTCAAACAAAATGCCTGTGTCATTGAACTGTGCGGTGAATTCTCTGGCTTGAGTCTGGTTTAGTTTCCAGTTGCCTCTGAGCCAATGAGGTGGGTGAATATCATTAATTTGCAGTGCCGGTAGCGAGATCAGTGCACCATTGTGTGAGCGAACGATTTCGCTATCGGCAGTCTTGCCGGTACCTTCATCCCCTCCACCAAACAATCCGGTGCCTATATCACCTCCGCCCACAGCGCAGGCGCCCAGTATCAATGAAAACAGCACCAACACAAGTTGGGAACGATATTTCCACAGACTAGCTTTCATCTTCCTCCAGATTTTCTTCTAAATAGTAAACACCTACCCCTACTCGATAGCGTCCTGTGCCGGAGGACTTCGGGTTACCGTCGCGATCTATTTTATTAAGACGTTTGAGCTGCGCCTGGCGAAAGGTCTCAGACTGTTTGGTCAGCCACTCCCGGTATTCGGCGACTTTTTCAAACGGCACGTTATCCATGTGAACAATATTTTGCGCTCGGGATGGTTCGCCTTGCGAGCGGTGCACATTAAAATTTACGGTACTGGCAAGGTCATGAATGCTCTGGCTACCAATGCGCAGTAGCTCTGTGTTACTTTGACTTGGAATATATGACGCCCGTTTCAGATGATACCGATCCTGTTTGTCGACCCGCACAGAACCTACGCGTATCAACTCCTCCAGAATGGACTTGGCCGACAGATCGCCTGCATGTCCCTGTACCAGTTGTTCAAATCCCCCATCCTTTGAATCACTGTAGATCAGTGGCCTGGGTTTGCCGCGATTATCCAGATACTTTTCATCACTTGCCCACCCATTGATTACCCGCACTGCGCGATTGGCGTAAGCTTTGTCACCCCGAATTGTTGCTTGATCATCGTCTAGCAGCTTTTTGACATCGCGTCGGTTTAGCCCGGTTACCACAGCTATACGAGTTGCTGTCTGCTTCTTATCATCGATCAAAAATTCCTTTTCCTGATCAGCAACCTCAACGAACAGCTTGCGGCTCACATCAAGGTAATCACCGAAGGAAACGCCATTGCGCAGCATAAGATGGATAATCGGGCGCAAGATTTTGCGTAGAGCGGATAGTGCGATGTCATTGCTACTATTCGGCATTGCTGGCCGCTCTCTTACCGATTCCCACTGTCCCGATTACCACATTTAAATCCCATTAACGATTACCCCCAATGATAACTCACAAATGATAACCACTAACGCGAACTACGGACACTGACCAAAAAATGCGTTAGATGTGTCCGGTACCCATTGATTGGTAGATGAATTATACAGACCAAATCCGCCGTCTACCTGAGAGTCGAACGCCCAGACGGCCCACGAGATTCCAATATTACTACCATTGAGTTTCAAGTCACTATAGGCCTTTAGTTTGTCGCACAGGTATGCTTGAGTCCCACTCCATCCAATGTTCCTATTGTTGAGAACACGCAGTCGCCCCATACCAAACTCGCCCATAAAGAACGGCATTCCGGCTTGTTGCGCAACACGATCATGATTGGCAGCATTATTGGCATGGCCCTGTAGCGCCGTACTACGCAGAGGCAAGCTGGTATTACACTGCGACAGTACGTAAGGTGGATTCTGTGCATAGCAACCGAAGGAATCATAGCTCTCGGTCCATACTCCAGCGCCCCGACTACCCCGATAATCCTGGCCATCCAGATCAGGGATTCCGTCGCCGTCGTAGTCTGGCCCGCGGCGTTGCGGCTCAATACCAGTAAAGTAGTTATGCGCTGTCCATACCAGGTTTGGGGTGTTGGCAAAGACATCTTCGATGGCATTTCCATCATCTAAACCATTATCAAACAGGTGTCCGCCATAATAGGAACCCAGGACAACAATAATATCAGGGCGATGCTGCCTGATGGTTGTCACCATGGGCTTATACACTTCCATAAGGTCTCGCTGTTTTTCATAACTCCAGGCACCTGAGCTGCCTGCCGGATGCGGCTCGTTAACAACTTCTACCGCAACTACCGCAGGATGGCTACCGATACCGGATTCATCCATAATCCAGTTTAAGTATTGGTGTATTGCATCGCTTTTGAGTAGTGCAAAGCTGGCACTGCGAGACGGGGTCAAACCAATTTGTTGCCACACCCAGCGTGGCATCCAGAAAGTATCATCACCACCCAGGTGAACGACGTCGAGAATTACATCGACATTGTATCGCTCTGCATGATCCAGCACGTTCTTCAACTGCTGTTGCAACTGTTGGTTGAACTGGCCGGGCCCGGTATGCAGCTGATCCCAGTGGATAACCAACCGCATAGAGTCGAAAACCATGGACAGCGCTTGAATATCTTCAGCACCCAGTGGCCGCGAACTAAATTTATCACTGCGAACATTGGCGGCGTTCCAACGCGTAACGTTTGACGTGCGAGTATCGATGATTTCCCATCGCCCACCTACTTTCGCGGTTGTATAGCGTTCAGAGGAAGTTGGTGGTTTGGGTGTATCCAGTGTGGTGTTGGAATGGTAACCGGTACGCCACCCGACATTACCGCTGCTGTCTACTGCTTTTATGTAGTACCAATATTTAGTTGATGGATTGAGCCCCACATCAGTAAACGACAAAGTTGATGACTCTCCCACTTTACTGGCCACACCGCCATTGGTGCGTGTCCGATAAATCAAATAACGATCAACCGCAACATTATCTGTTGCCGCCCGCCAGCTAATGTTCAAACTGTTACTCGACAAAGCAACGACGTTGATTAATGTTGCCTCTGATGGACGCTCATTATCCTGTAATGAGCACAATACAGGGTCTTCAAGTTTAGATGAGTTGTTTACTGCTTTCGTTCGCAATCGATACCGAATAGTGCTGCCAGATGGAGCCTTGGGTCCGTTATCCTGCAACAGATAGTTAGCTGTGCCATTGTCCAACTGCGCACCACGCCAATACCAGGAACTGTTGTTAACAGCGCGTTCAACAATGTACTTATATACATCAATATCTGTCCAATAAACACTATAAACACCGTCACTTTCACCATAAGTACATTGAGGGGTAGCTGCCCATGCAGCCGGGGCCAGCATTGTTAATAACAGAGCACTTTTGGCTACAAGCTTGCGCACTGATTCCATATCAAACTCCTGATTACAGACGGTAATATTTTTCAAACAGCGACTCAAATACACCGGTCTCGACTCATGTTCATAAAAAAGCATATATTCACCTTGGTAAAATATTATCAAGGTTAATATAAACCGTCTATAATAAGCTCCGCAATATTTCAATATCGCAACAGGTGACAACATGATGACAAAGGCAATTGATCTAATAAAATCTCGCACACGCTATCGCTGGGCACTGACTCTCTCCATAATGCTCGGCGGGCCAGTTATGATAGTAAGCGTGCCCATTACCGCTTTTGCTCAAGCTGCACCGAAACCGGTAGCGTCATGTTGGGCCACCGATGCGGGTCGTCAATACGTTCGGGTGAGCTGGACGCCTGCTAACAATAACAACGCCGATCGATACACCATCAGACGCTCAGACAATGGCGGCGCTTCTTACCAGTGGAAAAGTACAGTGTCCAAACACGCACGATCATCCATAGTGAGCGAGTCGAGCGCAGGCAATCTGCGCTACCGCGTAGAAACCATTTCGTCATCTGGTGTACGCGAAAGTGCCGACTGCGGCCCGAGCAGTGGACTGAACCACAATGACACGTCCACCCCGGTGGCGGTAGCCTCCTGCTGGGCAAAGAAAAAAGACAACGGCTCAATCAGAGTCACCTGGACGCCACGACCGAACGATGGCGCCGACCGCTACACGGTAATGCAGAGTGAAAATACCGGTGAATACAATTGGGTTGATACGGTCGGAAAAAGCAAACGCGAATCGAACCTGCCAATAGACAGCACTGGCAACTATCGATTTCAAGTTCGCACTGTAGCTAGAAACGGCGCCTATGTTGTGCGCGATTGTGGGCCAGACGAAGGCGTAACGACTACCCCTATCGGAACATCAATGCTTACCGTCATGCCTATTGGCGACTCAATTACGCTTGGCGCTACCATACGCGAAGCCTATCGATATCCAATGCAGGATGAACCGTTATACGACGCTTGTGGAATCGACCTTGTTGGCAGTGCGCCTCACGAGTGGGCAACTGCAATCCAGGACGGTAGCAGAACGCCGCCGACAGGACAGTATGCCGGTAATGAGTATGATCATGATCATGCCTCGTGGGGTGGATATACAGTTGGAAATCTATTGCGCGAGAACGACCCGATTCGAAAGGGCAATGTGCTGCAACACATTAGCATCCACCAACCAGACATTGTGCTCTTACACATTGGCACCAACGACATTTTGAAAAATGTTGACCTCGTAGGCACATCCGCGGCGAACCTTCGCAAATTGATCGACGGCATTAAGCAGAATAGCCCTGATACTGCCATCTTTGTCGCCAAAGTTATCAGACCCGGCAACACCAGATTCTATGAGCGTGTGAATAGATGGAATCAGATAGTTGAAGAGACTGTGGCGGCGGCAGGTCATCAAATTCGAATTGTCGATATGGATGCGATCTGGCCAAGGCTTACGAAAGGATCCCAAGCCAGCCTCACACAAGCTCAGATCGATGAGAACGAACGGTTCAAGTCGCTAACGATGTTTGCACCGGAATTCAACTACGACGGTGTGCATCCCAGTCTCCACGGTTCCAGGGTTTTGGCCAGGCAATGGCTTAACGCATTGCAGGATGCTGGCCACTGCCCTTAACCCGCAAGTTCAACTTTGATGTTAGGCTGTTGGAATGACTACCAACAGCCTAATATTCCGCAATGCCAGACTCATCGACGGTACCGGTTCACCCAGCCGTACAGCCGATGTCGCTATTGCGGATGATCGTATTAGTGCGATCGGCGATACACTTAATTTAAAAGCCGCCGAAGAAATCGATGCGCAAGGTCTGGTGCTTGCGCCTGGCTTTATCGATGCGCACACCCATGATGATCGCATCCTCCTAGTTGACCCGGCCATGAGCTGTAAAAGCAGCCAGGGAGTAACTACTGTTGTAACCGGAAACTGTGGTATCTCGATTGCTCCGGTTAAAATCAATAAACGACCACCAGCACCGCTTGATCTGATTGGCGATGAACCGGGTGCGTTCTTTGCCTCATTTTCTGATTACTTTGATGCAGTGAAAGCCACCCCACCAGCAGTCAACGTAGTTGCACAAGTTGGTCATAGTTCATTGCGTGTTATGGCAATGAGTGACCTTGATCAGCCGGCAACCGCTGCTGAAATTGATTCCATGCGAACTATTTTGCGCAAGGCGCTTGAGCAAGGTGCGGCTGGTTTTTCAACCGGGCTTGAGTACCCAACAGCCAAAGCTGCACCTACCGATGAAGTCACAGCGCTTGCGACGGTGGCGGCTGAATTTAACGGCTTTCATTCAACCCACATGCGAGATGAAGGTCACGGTGTCATGGATTCGCTATCAGAAACATTCCACATTGGCAAATCTGCGCGCATTCCCGTCATCATCTCTCACCACAAATGTGCGGGTCTACCCAATCACGGACAATCACGCAACACACTTCCGTTCATCGAAGAGGCACGCACCGAGCAGCCTGTTGCACTTGACTGCTATCCGTATGTCGCCAGCTCAACCGTGCTTGATGCTAATCGTGTTGCCAGGGCATCGAGAACGTTGGTTTCCTGGTCTACAACACTGCCAGAACAAGCGGGTAAAGATTTAGCAGAAATTTCAAAGGCACTGTCACTTGGAATAGAAGAAACAATTAATGCTCTCCAGCCTGCAGGGGCTATCTATTTCAATATGGATGAGGACGATGTGCGTCGCATTCTTAGCTTCTCTGCCACCATGATCGGTTCGGATGGTTTACCACACGATGAGTTTCCGCATCCACGATTATGGGGTACGTTCCCACGCATCCTTGGGCACTACTCTCGCGACATCGGATTGTTTACATTAGAAGAAGCTGTTCGAAAAATGACGTCACTGACTGCTGCAACTTTTGGCATAAAAGAGCGTGGTGTAATAGCCGAAGGTTACTTTGCAGACCTTGTGCTATTCGATGCAGACACGGTTATTGACTCAGCAACATTTAAAAATCCGGCAGAACCTGCTGCCGGGATATCGCAGGTGTTTGTTAATGGCGTGCGTGTTTGGTGCAATGGCGAGTCAACCGGTGCGCGTCCAGGTTTTGGCCTACGCCGACAAAATTTAACCCCGCTCTCTTTCCCAGTCTAGCGCTATCCCAGCCTAGCTCATTCCTGGTCTAATCCAACTTTTTTAGCTTCTTATTCGACACATCAAACCTACGTTTGCTTTTTCGCCCAGCAAAGCCGATGATATCCACCAAACGACCCAAGTAACAGCATGGGCTTTTGCCTATAATTACTGCCGCTAACATATATAGATTAGAAAAACCCTGGAGATAACTGCCTGTGTCAAGTTCAGAGAGCCCTGTTGCCAACTCCATCCTTACCAATTTAACAGCGTATCGATCTCAAGCAGATACGAACCTTGATTGGATAAAACAGGAAATGAGCCCCTATTTTCTGAACTTGAATAAACACGAAGTAGAAGCACTCACCCTGCTCACTATCAGCCTGGACAAGCTTGAGACTTTAGAAAAGATCACGCTGGTTGATCGAGAAGAGCGGCTAATCATCGCCCAACTATCAAGAACAGGTTCGATTTATCGCACCATTCAGGAGTTACCGGAAAAACCGTTGAGTTATGCCGAAATTACAACTTCATTTAACTCATTGCCCAATAATGATCTAGCGCTGGAAGTTTTACGATGCGATTTCAAACCACTCAACGAATCGAACGCATCTGATACAGAACAAGGCTCCCTTCCTACTGTTATTCGAGATGAGATCGCTGCACATGTAAAAATGGACTTTCCGGATTTTAGCAAAGAACGTATTGATACCATTATATCCGATTTCACAACCAGTAATATGGAATACATCCTAACCTCACCTCCTGAGAGAGTAGCAAGGGTTATGCGTATCTACATATCTACTCAATTAAATAGCGGCATATTTCTTAGCGTTGAGCCCACCGAGTATAAAGAAACTCGCGTATCTTTTGGCGTAACCAACCCACCTCATACCGGCTTTTTACAGCAAGTGCTAGAAGTGTTTCAACGCCTGGAAATCGGCGTAAGACGCGCTTATCATTTGCGTGTAAACAATGGGCTTACACCCTATTTTCTGGCAACGTTTTACGTAAATCCAAGGGATAATTCAGAGCTTATCGAAGATTCAGCACTCTATACCAATTTACAACGTGAGCTGTACAGTACACAAATTACCTCTACCACTGCCCCAGGTTATGCAACGCTAGTTAAGAGTGGTGTTATGAGTGGACCAGACTCCACACTAATTTCAGCACTAGTTGCGTTTTGCCATACCAACCTTGCACATAATGCACCCGAAATTTACGATCGCGACAACATTGCACGAGCTTTTCACAACAACCCCAGTGTCAGCATTGAATTAGTAGAACTATTCTATGCACGCTTCGACCCCAGTCTGACGAGCAGAGAGAAAGTTTACGAAGCTAAATTGGCAAGCGTGACGGACTTGGTTGAAAATTTCAATTCTGGTCGGCGCGTACTGGATAATTTACGACGAATCGTTTTTCGCTGCGCACTGTCTTTTATTAAAAACTGTTTGAAAAGCAATTTTTTCGTCATAGAAAAGCATGCACTCAGTTTCCGTCTTGACCCTTTTTATCTGGAAGAACTCGGACCTGAATTTACCGACGACTTACCTGCCCAGCGACCATTTCGTATTACTTTCTTCTCTGGTAGACGTGGTAGTGGTTTCCACATCGGCTTTTCTGATATTGCGCGTGGAGGATGGCGCACAGTTATTACGCAAAGCAGTGACGACTATACAAACAATGCAAACACACTATTCAAGGAAAACTATGTTCTGGCGCATACCCAGCACCTTAAAAATAAAGACATCTATGAAGGTGGGTCTAAAATGGTGGCCATACTGAACATTGACCCGCGTACCACGCCTGAACAACGAGATCAATATCTATACAAAATGCAGAATGCCTTTGCAAACGCGTTTTTAGATTTATTTGTAACAGACGAGAACGGAAAAGCCAAAGATCCCAGAGTCGTTGACTATTACGGCCAGGAAGAACCGATTGAACTTGGCCCTGATGAAAACATGCACAACATCATGATTGAGCGCATGGCTAAGCTAGCACAAAGACGAGGCTATCTGCTTGGCAAAGGCATTATGTCAAGCAAAGAAATTGGTATTAACCATAAAGAATACGGCGTCACATCTATCGGAGTGATTCGCTTTGCTGAAGTGACAATGCAAGAATTTGGTATCGATATGCATACCGATCCATTCAGCGTTAAATTCACTGGCGGCCCGAACGGAGATGTTGCAGGCAACGGCATGCGTTTGTTACTTGAACGCTGCCCCAAGGTAGCTATAAAACTCATCGTAGACGGCACCGGTGCACTGTTTGATCCGGAAGGTCTTGATAAAGACGCACTGTCCAATATCGTTTTAAAACATGATATTGAAGGCTATGACCCAGATTCATTACATGCTGGTGGTTTTATATTGTATCGCACAAAAACGCGCAAGGAAGGTATTAGTGATGTATTCAAAAAACTCACCATGACCACCGCTGGTTTGGAAGAGGATTGGATATCAACTGATGCATTCTACAAGGAATTTAACAGCATCCTTTTTACTGTAGAAACTGATCTTTTCATACCTGCCGGTGGCCGACCGGAAACAATTAACGAGAGTAACGTTGATCGTTATTTTAACAACGAGGATGTCGCTAGTTCCGGGGTTATTGTTGAAGGTGCTAACTCCTTTGTTACCCCTGCCGCAAGGCATACGTTACAGCAAAGAGGTGTCGTTATCATGCGCGATGCATCGGCTAACAAATGCGGCGTTATTTCTTCGTCTTACGAAATCATTGCCAATTTAGTATTTTCTGACGAAGAATTTTTGAAACACAAAGATGAATACGTTAATGACGTAATTGATATTCTTAACCAGATGGCGGAAGTTGAGGCGCGAGCGATAATTCGAAAATACCGAGAAATGGATTGCAGTGAAACCTATACGGAAATTTCCAGCCTGTTAAGTCAGGAAATTAATAATCACTACGCGCGCATGTTTGACTACTTTGAATCCAACCCTGAACAAATTACTCTGCCTAAACAGCAAAAAGCGATGCTGGCGCACATGCCCAGGATAATTAAAAATTCAGATGAGTTTGCGCCTCGAATACAAACCCACTTACCTGAAAAGGTAAAGTACGCCATATTAGCCAGCAAGCTGGCATCAGGACTGGTCTATACTGGCGATGATAACAGCCTGTATGCCGATATTATCGAAGCACAATTAGGACGGGTTGTAACGTAGGTAGACAAGGGTCGAACAGTTCGCCAGGGCATTTTATTATGGAAAAGCGTTTACTGAAACGTAAAACGAAGTGGTTTTGAGTCGGTCGGATATAAACTAGTGGTCCATCCACTTGATACATTCGGGTTCAGAGCCGTAGAGCCACTTCAG
>CAYTJF010000155.1:6928-14050 GCA_964437945.1 uncultured Granulosicoccaceae bacterium | reverse complement strand
CCACGTCGATGCCGGCGGCAAAATAGTTGACTTCGCCGGTTGGCAACTCCCCATTCATTACGGCTCTCTGGTCGAAGAACATAAAGCGGTGCGTTCGTCTGCCGGTATGTTCGACGTTTCTCATATGACTGTAGTGGATGTCAGTGGTGCAGATGCACAAACATTCCTAAGAAAATTACTCACTAACGATGTAGCAAAACTCATTAGAGGAAAAGCACTTTACAGCTGCATGTGCAATGAACGCGGCCAGGTGCTTGATGATCTGATCGTGTACAAAACTGGTGACGATGCATATCGAGTAATAGTTAACGCCGCAACTCGTGACAAAGATTTAGCCTGGATGGCAAAACAACAAAGTGGCGACGTGTCTATCGACGCCCTGGAAGGCAACGTCATGCTGGCTGTTCAGGGGCCGGACGCAATTGAAAAAGCCCGCGCCTCGATCACATCAATAAACCCGGAATTGACGACGAAGCTTGATGGACTTGGAAGCTTTGCGTCAATAGAGTACGGTGATTGGTTTATCGCTCGCACCGGCTATACCGGTGAAGATGGCGTTGAAATAGTTTTACCGATAAATGTTGCCAATAATCTATGGCATTCCCTGCTGGACAACAATGTCACACCAGCAGGTTTGGGTGCACGCGACACGCTTCGTTTGGAAGCGGGCATGCATCTTTACGGCAATGATCTGGACGAAGAACACACAGCAGTTGAATCTGGTTTAGCGTGGACCGTGGATATCACGGATAGTGACCGTGACTTTGTTGGTCGTGAAATTTTGCAAGATCAAAAAGAACATGGTGCGAATTATATGTTTACCGGTGTTGTGCTTGAAGGCCGTGGTGTATTACGTCGAGGTCAAAAAGTACAATTAGACGGCCATGAGGTCGGCACAATCACTTCCGGTACGTTTAGCCCCAGCCTACAAAAATCGATCGGTATGGTACGCAGCAACACACCGATTGACGAATCATGCGACGTAATAATAAGAGAGAAAACGATTGCCGCCGGGGCAGTGAAATTACCTTTCTATAAAAACGGAAAAGCAACCTTTTCTTAGGGCCCGCTGTTTTGTTCGAAACGCTTTATTTAAAAACAACAAAGGTTTAGCCAAGCCCCTCCTTTTCAAATTAACAAATAACAGACAGGCAGTATATGCAACACAGTGACTTTGTTCGACGACACATCGGCCCATCAAACGATGATCAAAAAACCATGCTCGATGCTCTAGGCCTGGCTGATTTGCATACTTTGATCAATCAAGTTGTACCAGAAAACATCCTCAATACCGATCGACTTGCACTCCAGGCTGGTATCAACGAGGCAGATGCCGCTGAAGAGCTGGCTGCAATCGCAGCCAGGAACGTGGTCAACAAGAGCATGATCGGACAAGGTTATTATGCTTGTCATCTACCCAGTGTGATCAAGCGCAACGTGCTTGAAAACCCCTCCTGGTACACAGCCTACACACCGTACCAACCCGAGATTGCGCAAGGCCGATTAGAAGTTCTGTTCAACTTCCAAACCCTGATCACCGAGCTTACTGCGATGCCAATGGCCAACGCCTCTTTACTTGATGAAGGCACGGCTGCTGCCGAAGCCATGGCTCTGGCACATCGATCGTTTAGAGGTAAACGTAATACTCTTCTGGTGGCGAGCGATTGTTTTGCGCAAACGATCAATGTAATAGAAACTCGTGCAGCACCGCTGGGCATTAAGATCATTACTGCAGATACAAACGATATGGTTGCAAGCATTGAAAGCCATGCTGACGACGTATTTGGCGTATTGATTCAGTACCCAGGTACACGTGGTGATCTGGGTCGCCCTGAAATCATTGCCAACAAAGCGAAAGAAGCCGGCGCCTTGGTCATTGCGGCCGTTGATTTACTCGCGCTAACATTGTTATCACCACCAGGTGAGTGGGGCGCTGATATTGCTGTCGGCAGCGCTCAACGATTCGGTGTGCCAATGGGTTTTGGTGGTCCGCATGCAGCATTCATGGCCACCACCGACAAGCACAAACGTAATTTGCCTGGTCGTCTAGTGGGTCAGTCGGTCACAGTCACCGGCGAAGTCGCTTATCGTTTGGCATTACAGACACGCGAGCAGCACATTCGCCGTGAGAAAGCGACTTCAAATATTTGCACCGCGCAAGCTCTGCTTGCAATTATAGCAACGCTATATGCCTGTTATCATGGGCCGCAAGGCCTACAAAGTATCGCACTGCAAGTACGCACAAGAATGGATCAACTCGTCGCTAGTTTGCGAAAAAGTGGCCTAAGTGTTGAGCAAGATGACTGGTTTGATACCGTATCCGTTACTGTTAAAAGCGCCGATACTGTTTTAAAAGCTGGCTATGCTGCGGGTTTTAATTTTAGAAAAGAGAACGATACCACTGTAGTGGTGTCGTTTGACGAAACTACATCCATTAGTGATGTCTCCGACGTGGTGGGATTACTCACAGGTGTTAGCGTTACAGTCGATGACTTAGCCCAAGTGTCGATACGCAGCGAGACTGACCGACAAGTCACCTACTTATCACAAGCCTGCTTCAACGACTATCACAGTGAAACCGAGATGATGCGTTACCTGCGACATCTCGCTAACAAAGACCTCGCACTCGACACCGCAATGATCCCATTGGGCTCTTGCACAATGAAGCTCAACGCTGCCTCGGAAATGGCACCCATAAGCTGGCCCGAATTTGCCAACATCCACCCATTCGCTCCAAAGGATCAAAGCGAGGGTTACAGAGAAATGATTAGCGACCTTGAGCTGATGCTTTGCGCTTGTACAGGCTACGACGCCCTTTCATTGCAACCGAATGCCGGAAGCCAGGGCGAATACGCGGGTTTGTTAGCCATCAAGGGCTACCACGAAAGCCGTGACGAAGGCTATCGCAACGTTTGCATCATCCCAAGCTCGGCCCACGGCACCAACCCTGCAACGGCACAAATGGCCGGATACCAAGTAGTGGTTACCGGTTGCGACGATCAAGGCAATATCGATATCGACGATCTTCAATCCAAACTGGATGAACACGCTGACAAGGTGGCAGCGATCATGATTACCTACCCTTCCACGCATGGCGTTTTCGAGGCACGAGTAACTGATGTGTGTGAGCGTGTCCATAAAGCAGGTGGGCAAGTTTATATTGATGGTGCAAACCTTAATGCCATGGTGGGCATAGTGAAACCGGGAAAGTTCGGCGGTGACGTATCGCACCTTAACTTGCACAAAACGTTTTGCATTCCGCACGGCGGTGGTGGCCCCGGTGTTGGCCCCATTGGTGTAGGAGAACACCTAGTGCCGTTTATCCCTGGTCACCGTGAACTTGATAACACTAAAGGTGCCGTTAGTGCCGCACCGTGGGGCAGTGCCATGATCCTGCCTATTACGTGGATGTATATTCGTATGATGGGTGCCGAAGGTTTAAAAAGAGCAACAGAGGTTGCGATACTTAGTGCTAACTATATAGCTGAACGTTTATCGTCGGTTTATCCCATTTTGTACAGAGGCGAAAACGGCCGCGTTGCGCACGAATGCATTATTGATACACGACCTTTAAAGACCGAGATGGGCATTTCAGTAGATGATATTGCCAAGCGCTTAATGGATTACGGATTCCATGCGCCAACCATGTCGTTTCCTGTTCCGGGTACATTAATGATCGAACCCACTGAAAGCGAACCACTTGCTGAGCTGGATCGTTTTTGCGACGCGATGCTGGCGATTCACGCTGAAGCCGTAAAGGTAAAAAAAGGGCAATGGCCTGCCGACAACAACCCATTGGTTAATGCACCACATACCGCTAATAGCGTATTAGTCGATGACTGGCCGTACGCTTATACACGTATGCAAGGGGCTTATCCAACAGGCCATGCCGACAGTAAATACTGGCCAGCCGTTGCGCGAATTGATAATGTCTTTGGCGATAAAAACCTGGTGTGTTCATGCCCACCGTTGAGCGATTATGAGAAAGACGAAGAACCGATAGCGGCTCGAGCTTAACTATCATATTGTGACGCTCAAAGGTGCGCAAAGTAATTCGGTTGTTACCGCTTTCAAGGATTGAGTATCTATAAAGCTTTGCGATAATCGAGACTACTGGAACTCGTATATAAAGCCCACAAGTGCTTCATAGTTGGTAGGCGTTCCTTCGTCCCTGATCAACGGACTGTCAGCCATATTCGGGCCGTAGTGTTCAACGGATAGTACTGAGCGCATTGAAAGTTGTTGTGTAACCGCATACTCTAATCCCATCGCCACGGTAGCACCTTTATACCCAGAATCCGGGCTATATGCATCGTAGCCAGTCTCCTGTGCTGTGCTTTCAGAAATACCAACTTCAATTGCCATGTGCTCTGCATCGGCAAAACTCAAGTCAGATCGTAGTTGCAACCCCAAACGATCAGTTAGCTGATTACGGTATCCAAGAGCGACGAATCCCACCGTGCCTTTTCCACGGTTTTGTATATCGTATTGCACAATCGCTTCAGCAGTAAACGGGCCTAGCTGCTGCTCATAACCAACCTGAAATTCAACCGTATCCGGCACGTCAGGGAAACCATCGAGTGCGCTGTCCTCCCCGTTATCGCGACCCGGTTCAAATTCCAGCAGAGTCTCCAGTTGCCGCTCATCACCGAGTGCCCATCTCACCCCAATTTCTCCAAGTTCCACGAAAAATTCGTGCCCGGCATCGGTGGTGTAAGCAATTTCAAAATTAAAGCCGGGTTCTGTCACATACACATCAGACCCGGTGTATGCCGGTTCGAGTTCATAACCCAGTTCGAGCTCGATGGACCAGGGTGAATCATCATCGTCATCATCCTGGTCGAACGTTTGTGCCATTGCGTTACCGGTTGTTAGCAGAGTTAACAACGCAGTGATCAATAATAGTTTGCGATTCATCATTTATGTCTCCCTTGTGAGAGCGCAATTAAATGACAAATACGTCAATCCGAGAATCCAGCAAATGACTAACAACGAGCCAAAGGCCCGTCTGCCGGGCGGTTCAGCGAGTTATCGCACAAATGACTTATGTGATCTGCTTCAGGGTGGGTTGGAAGGTTCATACGCTTATATCAACCATTTGCGACAGCTCAATGACGGGGACACAATGCTATAAATCTGCCCTTACTGTCTCTCTTGAGGATTTTTCCCAGCCATATCACAAACTGAAATGTGCGATCGAGCTATAAACAAAGCGGCCAGATCAAACTCAGCTCTCAACATCACAGCCGATCCCTTCAAAATTTCATTCTCTAGTCGCTCGCAAACCAAAGGTTGAAAATTAAACAAAGTTTGTAACGATCAAAGGATTTTTGTGAATAAACCACACACAATTAAGCTCGCAACTCTCGTTGCAGCGCTCACCGTTATTATTGCCACAACGCCCGCATACCCATCCTACTTTACGTCGACTGGCGAATTCTGTGTTGGCCCGATAACAGAGGGCAGCCCTGTTCCCCCAGATCGAGATTTTGACCGGGATGGTGTTGAAAATTACTATGAAGGCGAAAACCAAGATGACATCGATTCCGATGGGGACACGCTTTCGGATGTGATTGAAGCTGGGTTCATCGATGCGGATTCTGACGGAGAATTAGACAATCAATTCGATAACGATTGCAATGGAATAGCAGATATTGCAGAGTCTGCGGCTTTTGCAGCGTCGTACCCGGACTTCGATGGTGATGGACTTTATGACTTCCTCGACGATGACGGAGACAATGATGGTGTTCCGGACTTCAGGGAATATTACCCCTACTTACTTCCGAATAACTACCCTTATAACCGATTGGATATAGACGGCGACGGTTTTTTAAACGGCAATGATTTAGACGCTGACGGCGACGGAAAACCAGATAGTGAAGAATTCGATTCATCTACACCGGGGTTCGACTTCGATCTTGACGATGATGGTGTTATGAACCATCTGGACCCGGATGACAATGCAGCCTACAGACCCGCTGATGCAGGCCTGGACCCATCCAGCAACGACATGGACCATGACGGTCTGACCAACGACGAAGAGGAACTCATTGGCTCTAGCCCCTGGTTCTCCGACACCGATGGAGGAGGTGTAAAGGATGGATGGGAAGTTACGCAAGGTTTTGATCCTGTCGATGCTACAGACGATGCAAACGTACCGGTAGATTTCGACCTTGATAACGATGGCGTGTTAAATCAATTTGAAGGCGACAACGCCATTGATGCGGACAGCGACGGCGATGGCATTTCAGACGCTACTGAAATCGGCCTTATAGATGCAGACAATGACGGCGTTCTGGATGATTTATCCGATATCAACAATAATGGTATGCCAGATGTTGCTGAGGCTCTGGCAGTTTCTTTGATATACCCGGATTCGGACAATGATGGACTCTTAAACCATCTGGATGTCGACTCCGACAATGATGGCGTACACGATTCGTTGGAATACGACACGTCATGGGTTCCAGTAGGTTTTGAGGGCAACCCACTTGACGTCGACGGCGATGGACTACTGAATGCATGGGACACGGATAGCGATGGAGATGGCATTCCCGACTTTGAAGAACAAAAAGTTGACAGCCTCAGCCAGGTGAGAAATGCAATCACTCATCCATATGATTTCAGTAGTCCGATTATAAATGCACAGGGCCAGGTTCATCAACTCGCTGACGATGATGGCGACGGCATACCCAATCAGGCTGATGCAAATGGTGGACCAGACTCTGACGGCGATGGAATTCTAAATGCCGCTGATATCGATCGCCCGCGTAAATGGAATCGTCAAGATAACTGCGTGCTCTATCATTGCTATCTAGTTCCCACATACGACAATGACGGAGACGGAATTGAAAGAGATTTTGATTGGGATGCGAACAATGACGGCGCGTTAGATCTTTCTGCTGATGAACCACTTTATGACTCAGCGGACAACGACGGTATTCCTGCAATGTTCGATGCCGATGATCAAACAGCTTATTCATCAGAACCAGAAGAAACACCTGAAGTCACGTCTGAAGAAACACCCGAAGAATCGCCTGAAGTGACACCTGAAGAAACACCTGAAGAAACACCTGAAGAAACACCTGAAGAATCGCCTGAAGTGACACCCGAAGAAACACC
>CAYTJF010000155.1:0-6828 GCA_964437945.1 uncultured Granulosicoccaceae bacterium | reverse complement strand
CCTGAAGAATCGCCTGAAGTGACACCCGAAGAAACACCTGAAGAAACACCTGAAGTGACATCTGAAGAGACGCTCGAAATAACCCAGGAAGTCATCCCTGAAGTAACAACAGATGTCACGGCGGATTCAAACCTTAATAGTGAAACGCCAAACGCAACACCGGAAACAGGCGCAGCGGTTTTGTCACAAACCAGTGGTGATGGTGGTAGCAGTGGTGGCGGTGGTGCTTTCGGGTTGTGGACTTTGCTGATGCTGTGTTTTACCAGGGCACTACATTTGAAAATGGGAAATATCAAGTACCTCATCTGAGCTAATACAGTAGTACGATCATGCATCACGTTTTGGTCAACACATCGCTAAGGCATGTCGGCAGGAAGTTTTTCGTGCCGATGTTCTTCTGCTTTGCGTTAGTGCTATTTACGCTAGTGCTAATAGTATGGATTGGCGTAGCTTTGTGAGCTATCTACATTAAGCCGCGCTCAGCTAACGAAGTCTGCACGCCCTGCCCAATAATTAAGTGGTCCAAGACACGCACATCAATCAAGCCCAATGCATCGGTCAACTTACGCGTAAGTCTCACATCCGTATCACTCGGTTCAGCCACTCCGCTAGGATGTTAGGTACTATGGTGCTTTGTCTACAACACTAGCAAGCTTCTGCATGTATTTATAAATGAGAGGGTTGCTCAGACGGGAATTGCTCGGACTCGTAACCAAGATCAGCAGATAGTTGTCGTGATGTTCTGATCAATGCTTTAGCAATCTGGCCATCCAAATTACTATCGAATTTACCAGTCCAACCAAGTTGAGTAATCACCAGAGCCAATCGTGCATCCATATCAAATACTGGGACCGCCAACGCAGATATACGGGGCAGCAAATCTCCTTCAGCATGTCCCAAGTTCGCTTTTCTTGTTTGCTCACTAATTCGATTTATTCGTTTCTGATTTATATTTTCAAGCAATAACAGCGGGCCAACCAAGTTTCTGTAACCCCATGAAACAAACACTTTACCGGTCACAGAGTTAGCCAGTGGAAACACATGACCTGCTCTGACTTCAACAGTGAGTGGCTTATTTCCTTCAATATAACCAATGATGGTAGCTCCATGGCTACCCCAAACCGAAATGAACGTCGCCTCACCGGTCTCATTGCGGAGCTCCTTTGCAGCCTTTGTGGCAAGCTCTATAGGTTCAAGACGTTGGAGTGCAGAGAGACCAATTTGCAATGCAGAAGTGCCGAGATTGTAATTTCCATCGGTGGTTTGTTGAATAACACCGCAGCGCACCAGCGACACAAGATAATGATGCACCTTTGAGGCAGGCATTTCGGATGTTTCCGAAATATCCTTGATCGCCAACGATTGATCAACTTGTTGAAAAATATTATGCAATGAAAACGCATGTTCGACTGATTGAACACCCTTTCAAGTATTCTGTTTTTCGACTGTACTTCTCATTCGATTACCCTCTGCTCGCTGCTCTTTTCGTATTGCAAATTAAGTTATCAGGCTTGGCAACCAAAGCGTTAAAGCTGGAACTGCAGCCAACAATGCAAGCCTGAATAAATCTGCTATCCAAAACGGGGTTACACCGCGAAAGATGGTTCCAGTTGAAACGTCCTCAAGCACGCCTTTTAATACAAATACATTCAAGCCGACCGGCGGTGTAATCAGGCTAATCTCTGTTACTACAACCACTACAATACCAAACCAAACCGGATCGTAACCCAGCGATGTTACTACCGGAAAAAAGATGGGTACGGTTAACAACAACATCGATAAGCTCTCAAACACACACCCAAGAATGATATACACCAACAGAATGAACATAATGACGAAAACCGGCGCAACATCATAAGCGGTTACCAACCCTTTCAATGCATCAGGCAACCCGGCCAGGTTGACGAAGTTGGAGAAAATCCAGGCACCAATTAATACACTGAACAAATTGGCGGTAGTGCGCGCTGCTTCTTTCAATGCTTCAATCGTTGCTTGCAAACGCATGCCACGCGCAACAGCGATTATAAATGCACCCATCGCGCCCATACCAGCAGCTTCTGTAGGTGAGAAAGTCAGATGTATTGGCCAGAAGTTTAATACTCCATACATGCCACCAAACACCAACCCAAATAACAGTAAAACAGCCCACACATCTCTTAATGCATGCAGCCTACCCCGCCACCCTGTGCGCTCCCCGGGAGGCCCGGCGTCCGGGTTGCGGCTGACAGTCCAGCGCACTGCACCCAAATAAAACAGTACGCCAATCAAACCCGGAATGACTCCAGCAATGAACAGCTTACCAATGGATGTTTCGGTTAGCAGACCGTAAATAACCAGTATGACTGATGGCGGTATTAGTATGCCCAACGTACCACCAGCAGCAATAGATGCAGTGGACAGGCTATCGTTGTACTTGTATTTGCGCATTTGTGGCATAGCCACCTTTGACATCGTTGCAGCAGTTGCCAGTGATGAACCACAGATAGCAGAAAAGCCTGCGCACGCCGCAATGGTTGCCATCGCCAACCCACCACGAAGATGCCCAAGAAATGTAAAAGACAATTGATATAATTCACGACTTAGTCCGCCTTTGTTCACGAACAAGCCCATTAAAATAAATAAGGGAACCACAGATAATCCGTAGTTTTGTGATGTATCAATAATCAACCTGCCAACCATTGATATCGAACCACGAAAACTATTTAAGTGGGCATAGCCAAGCATGCCTACCAGCCCCATTGCAAAAGCTATAGGCATCCGCAGCAGCACTAGAGCCAATACAACAGCAAAACCGATCAAAGCTTCAATCACTGGCAGGTTTTCGCCTCAGTAGAATGAACAACCCACGCAAGATTAAAACGATCGCTGTTATAAACGTAGAAATTGCGACAGCCCAGGCAATATAAGTTTGCGGGATACCTAGATATTCAGTGACATCGCCGTATGATGCTGCTCGCTCCGCCAGCACCACAATTCTTTGCGCAGGCCACAGCAGCATCACACCACAACTTATCGAAATCACCCCATCTCGAATACGCTGCCAGAAAGAATTGTAATACCCATCTAGAAGATCAACAGAGATGTGTTCGTTGCGACCAGAGATCACCGGCAACGCGGAAAAAACAATTAACGCCATAGCGATGCGAATGAGTTCAGTGGCGGCTTCAACAGGCGTGTTAAAAACACTGCGCAGCACCACATCGGTGAACGTTAAACCCATCATGAAGAACAGTACCAGTGCTGCAAACAGCAATGGTAGTTCTGACAACCGCGAAAGGAATTTTATAAGTACGATTAACAATACGCTTTGAAATTCGAAAACATCAGTTCTAACACCAGGGGCACGAAAGCCCCCTGGTCCAACAAGAACTACTGTGCAGCCATCTCAGTCTCTATCATTGCTTTGGCAGCCTCGGCATCAACACCTTTGCCGTTCACTTCAGCTAAAATACTATCAACGATTTTCTTTGCAATCTCAGCATATGCGCTCAGATCTTCAGCAGAGGCAGTTGTGATCGCATTGCTTGTATCACCCTTCGTTAATTCACGACCAGTAGCATCGATCGAATCCCAAACTTGCCCAGCCATTTTACTCACTGGCTCACCAAATACCTTGTCATCCAGTGCTGTCTGAATATCAGCAGGCAGAGCATCAAACGCCTCCTGGCTCATCAAAAATGCAAATGATCCCCGATATAAACCACCTGGCACTTCATAAACGTTTTTGGCAACTTCTGTCAGCTTGAATCCGCCTCGTGATTCAAACGGCATAACAACGCCATCGGCCGCTTTTGAAGCAAGCGTCTCATAAACTTTTGGCGCAGGTACCTGTATACCGGTGCCGCCCAGTGCAGCTACCACATCCGAACCCACACCACCGGGTACACGTATTTTCATACCGTCAATATCTTTGAGACCAGCAACAGCAGATTCTGAATGAAGCTGCGCAGGTCCATGCGTATGAAGGCCAATTAGTTTTACACCTTTGTGCTCATCGGCAGCACTAAGATACTTTTCGTGCACACGCCAATAGGCAACAGATGCCGCTTCTGCATTACCCTCATAGCCCGGGAGTTCAATCATCTTAGTAGCGGTAAACCGGCCGGCTTGATAACCGTGAAAGATGAGTGTTAAGTCTGCTGCGCCGTCCAGAACGAGATCCATTTGCGCTGGTGGGGCTGCGAGTCCATATTTCACTTCTGCGGTGACCTTGCCATCGGTTGCCTCTTCCATCATTTTAATTATATTTGGCCACATTTGCGCATTTAAACCATGGCCCGGTGGTGCCCAGCTAGAAATAGTCAGGTTGTAATCTGCCGCCATTGCAGGAACGATCGTCAATGACGCTGCAACAACAGAACAGCGAATTAAAGATAGGATTTTCACAATAAATTCTCCAGTGGTTAGGCACTCGTTCGCGGTATACCAAATCAGCTTGCGAAGGCGGTGCGCGGCGTAAGGCGAGCTTTCAAAAATATAACATTGATAAACATGTTTAACAATGCGAAACTTCCCAATAGATACTCCGTTTTAGACAGCTATGGTCACTGAAGTACCGAGTTTTGATGAAGACCTGTTCACAGATTCGGTCATTCAAAACCCATGGCCGGTGTACAAGCGCATGCGCGAGCTTGGTCCGGTGGTGTGGCTCTCCGCACATGGCAACTATGCATTACCGAGACACCGTGAGGTGCAGAAAGCGCTTCGCGACCACAAAACTTTCATTAGTAGCAAGGGCGTGGCTGCAGATCAATTCGGTTGCGATTTTCTGCAAGGCAATACCGTTGCCTCCGACGATAAACGCCATACGATACTGCGATCAGCGATGGCGCCACCAATACTGCCCGGCGCACTAGTCGAGGTGGAACAAGAAGTACAACGTGTTGCAAACAAATTGATAGACAAGCTTGTTACCCGGGAAACATTCGATGCCGTAACAGACCTCGCTCGATTTCTACCATTCACTATAGTTCGCGAACTGGTTGGCCTACCAGAGTTTGGTCAAGACAAAATGTTGGAATGGGCAGCTGCCGCCTTTGATGTGCTTGGCATACAAAACCAACGAGGTAAAGATGCCTTACCAGTCATTGCTGAAATGCGAAATTTTATAGAACGCGATGCCACGCGAGAAAACCTAAAGCCGAGCAGCTGGACACATCGCATACATGAACTGGTCGATGCCGGACTCATGCCTGCGGAGTGTGCACCGTTTGCGATTCGAGACTATATCAATCCGAGCCTCGACACCACGATATCGGCCACGACGGAAATGATACGACAGCTTGCTGTTAATCCTGAGCAATGGGAAAAGCTGAAACAACACCCCGAGCTAATCAGTAACGCCGTACATGAAGCAGTAAGATTAGGCACACCGATACGCACATTCAGCCGCCATGCCATTAAGAATACTGAAATATCAGGCGTAACAATCCCAGCTGGAAGCCGGGTAATGATGTTGTTTGCTTCAGCCAATCGCGACGAAGATAAATTTTCTCAGGCAGACAAATTCGATGTCACCCGTAACAATAAAGATCATGTTGGGTTTGGCAGTGGTATACATATGTGTGTGGGTATGCATCTGGCACAACTTGAAATGCAATCGTTGCTCATCGCAATGATTCCCAGAGTGGCAAAGATCACTATAGGCAAACCCATTGTTAAACTAAACAACACGATTTGCGCCATCGAAAAACTTCCCTGTCGCTTTTCTACTGAGAAAAGAACAATCAGTGTTGCTAACGCAACATCAAAACCAATCGAAAAATCACGCTTGTTGGCAGAGGTAATCCGTCGGCGCAACATCGCAAAAAACATTGACTGCTTTGATCTTATACCGGCCAAAGGCCATTCGTTTCCAAAAGCAAGTGCAGGCGCACATATCGATTTATACCTGCAACAAGGGCTGACCCGCCAATATTCCCTCACAGGTGACATAGCCAACAACGTTTATAGCATCGCAGTTCAGAAACAAATAGACTCACGAGGTGGCTCAGAGCTGGTGCACGAGCAACTAAGCGTAGGCTCTCAAATTGAAATCAGCACACCCAGAAATAATTTTCCACTGGTCAATGGTGATGACCCGGTACACCTGATTGCAGGTGGTATTGGTATCACACCACTGCTTGCTATGGCCTGGACTCTGCATCATCAGCAACGCGACTTCATGATGCACATTTGCGTGCAAACTCGAGCACGCCTTCCCTTTGCAGAAGAGCAAACCACGTGGCCGTTTGCAAACAAATTGCATGTGTACGTTGACGACGAATCAACCCACCAGCACGCACTGGACGTAAAGTCGCTTACCAACAAAAATAATGGCCAAGTGGAACTCTACGTTTGTGGCCCCACTGGCTTTATGGATAAAGTTGTGAACGATGCAACCAGTGCGAAGCTTGCGGAAAACAGGATACACCTTGAACATTTTAGCGTTCAAGCAAACGCCGATGGCGATCCATTTATGTTAATAGCAAGTCGATCAGGTAAAACCCTGAGAGTGCCAAGCGACAGATCAGCTTTGCAAGTACTAACAGATGCGGGTATCGTCGTTGAAACATCTTGCCAACAAGGGGTCTGTGGAAGTTGTCTTACGCCAGTATTGCAAGGTATTCCTGATCATCGCGACTCTGTGCAAACAGTGAGTGAAAAATCAAGCAACCGACGCATCGCACTTTGCTGCTCTAGATCAAAAACAAAAACCATTGTAGTGGATATATGACTAAGTACAACATCACAATTTAGCTGTGTAGAGATAGTTTGAGTTACTGAACAAGCACTACCATTCACATCAACCCGCGCTCCGCCAACGATGTCTGGACACCTTGCCCTATA
>CAYTJF010000154.1:0-14064 GCA_964437945.1 uncultured Granulosicoccaceae bacterium | reverse complement strand
TTACTCCGATCTACCTAAAGTTAGGGAGTACACCAGCCCATCGTCAATAGTGCGTATTCCTTCGCTCCAGCCACCGCCCGATTTTGCACAGTCGCTGGACACGATTTGCAGAGTATCAAGCACCTGAATATCGTTGGCTACTGCTTGTTTGTGACGCATACTGATGGGCGTTAACCCAAGCCTGCATTGTTCAGATAGGACTTGACGACGATGACTAAGGTCGTTTTGAGATCTGGACCAGTCAATATCTGACAATGTCTCGATAGTTGCTATTTCTTGAGACTCGCCGGATTCGTCGTCAATTACCACAGCATTCCAGCTGGTTGCAGATACCTGTTCGATGCTTACCGTGTACCAGGGCTTCTCTTGCCAATCGTACTGAATGTTGCACCCAATGGCACTGGAACCAATATCGTTGTCGTAGGCGCTACATTCTGTATTGGAATCAGCGGGTACTTGAAAATCAGTGGCTTGAGTTATCTCAAAATTTAATCGTTTACTACTCTGTGAATCGACTATGAAATTTACCCTTCCAATAATAGTACCTTGGTCGGCGACAGGTTCGGTATTTAAAGACACGCCAAAATTTACGGGGTAGCTCGGGCTAGTCGATGTTATTGGAATTGACTGTTGGTAGTTGGTTACGCGCGATGTAATTTCCTCAGATCGAATCAAGCCATGTTGCCTGAGGACCCATGGAATCACATTTTCCTCAAGTGTAATATCCCCAATGGCTTCCGAACAGGCTGATGTTGAACCTGGTACCGCTTCATTCAGGCTTGATCCGTTTCTGATCTCATCAAGGTTCGACTGACCATCGCAATCATCGTCAAAACGATCAAAGCCTGCGCTGGTAAATTCAAGCTCAGGTGTGATTATTAGCAGGTCGGGGTCTGTATAAATCTGGCGTTTTTCTTCGAGCAGCAGATGAGTCAGTGTGAACCATTGAAGTGTGATGTCATACATTTGATTAGCTTGCAGATCAAAATCGATCTGCCACAGGCCATCTGGAAATTCAGAACCCTGAAATGTTTTCGTGACGTTATCGATAGTAATCTCTAAAGATAAGTCTGAAATAGGAATATTGCGCAGCACGGCAGGTGTTTGCGCGGTGTATTTGGGCTCTGTCAATGGGATGGTATCGCTTGGGTCGCATCCTGTCAGTGCCAGAATGAGCACCATTGCGGCGATGATTGATCGTGAATCCATAAAATGGGGCAAGTTCCGTTTTCGTACAAGTTCCGTTTTTTTACATGCGCTGCAACAGCCAGAGGCAGATTAGCTAGTGCTAGAAGGTTATCAGACTGGCCGTAAATCGACCGGCATTAATCACGTATGGCCTGCTCCGTGCGGTGCCCGAAAAGGCTACGGCATTCATATTAGGAGCCCGAATAAGTGGCGTCAAACTGCCACAAGGCTCTCTTTTTAACGCATCGATTGCGCAGCTGGAATGCAGGTTTTCGACAAACCGTGTACCCTTTGAACTCCAAGTTAATATTCCGTCAAAACCGGGCTCGATGACAAAGAAAGTTTTTATTAAAACCCATGGCTGTCAAATGAATGAGTACGATTCGGCAAAGATGCTGGATGTGCTTACTGACGAAGGCCCAGTCGAAGCAACCGATAACCCCGCACAAGCTGACATTTTGCTGCTGAACACGTGCTCTATTCGTGAAAAAGCGCAAGAAAAGGTGTTTAGTGAGCTTGGGCGCTGGAAAAAGCTCAAAGATGCACGCAATGACGTCATTATCGGCGTTGGCGGGTGCGTCGCCAGTCAGGAAGGCGATGCTATTCATCAGCGCGCACCGTTCGTCGATCTGGTCTTCGGGCCGCAAACGTTACATCGTTTGCCCGAACTGGTAGAGCGCTCCCGGCAAACGAGCAACCCGGTTGTCGATATTAGCTTTCCGGAAATTGAAAAGTTCGATTGCTTGCCTGAGCCGCGCGCCGACGGCCCCGTTGCCTATGTTTCTATCATTGAAGGGTGCAGCAAGTACTGTAGCTTCTGTGTAGTGCCATATACGCGGGGTGAAGAAATCAGTCGACCCCTTGACGACATCCTGGTTGAAGTGGTGGCTCTGGCAGATCAGGGTGTGCGCGAAATTCACTTGCTGGGCCAGAATGTTAATGCGTATCGTGGACCCATGCACGATGGTGAGATAGCTGATCTTGCTTTGCTTGTGCATTATGTCGCCGCCATCGACGGTGTTGAACGCATTCGATTTACCACTTCCCATCCGGTTGAATTCAGCGATTCGCTTATCGAGGCTTTTGCCAATGTACCTGAGCTGGTCAGTTTTGTTCACTTACCGGTTCAAAGTGGTTCTGATCGAATCCTGGCAGCCATGAAACGCGGGCATACTGTGCTTGAATACAAATCTAAAATTCGCAAGCTGATGGCTGCACGGCCAAACCTTACATTGTCTTCCGATTTTATCGTTGGTTTTCCTGGTGAAACTGAGGACGACTTCAACAACACCATGAAGCTTATAACCGATCTGAAATTTGATCAGTCTTACAGCTTTATATACAGCGCAAGACCAGGCACGCCTGCCGCCAGCCTGGAGGACGATACGCCAATGCATGTTAAAAAACAGCGCCTGGCCGTTTTACAGAAAACCATAACGGAACAGGCGACAAGCATCAGCACGGCTATGTTGGGAACAGTGCAACGTGTATTGGTTGATCGAGCCTCGCGCAATGACCCGAAGGATATGGCTGGCCGCACCGAGAACAACCGGGTGGTCAATTTTCCTGGAAGCTCAGAACTAATCGGGCAGTTTGCCGATGTAACCATTACTGAAGTGCGGCCCAATTCTTTACGTGGTGAACTGGCAACAGCGGTAGCCACATCCGATTCAAAAACACATTCACTTATATGACAGAGCTTGCGTTTGGCCTTGCCTCTACCGATAATGATCGCCTCGCCAATTTGTGCGGCCAATTTGATGAACATCTAAAACAAATTGAGCAACGGCTCAGTGTCCAGATAAGCCATCGCGGTGACCAGTTCGAACTTTCGGGTCCCGATGATGCTGTGGCCAACGCACGTAAGCTGATATCACATCTATACGCGGTAACTGAGACAGAATCACTGTCACCCGATCGTGTGCACCTATACCTACAGGATTCAGGACTAGAACATATGCAAGAGCAAGCAAATGCTGTGGCCAGTCGCGAAATCATCAAGACTCGCCGCGCGACCATTCAATGTCGTGGTGTGCGACAAATCGACTACGTATCGAGCATCAAGCAACGTGATTTAACGTTTGGCATCGGACCTGCTGGTACAGGAAAAACCTTTTTGGCTGTAGCCGCTGCAGTTGAGGCGCTTGAATCTGAGCAGGTGCAAAGACTGGTGCTGGTGCGTCCGGCGGTTGAGGCGGGCGAGCGACTTGGTTTTCTACCCGGTGACATGATGCAAAAAGTCGACCCTTATTTGCGCCCCATCTACGATGCCCTTTACGAGTTTCTCGGTATTGAGCGGGTGGGTAAGTTGGTTGAACGCAATGTCATTGAAATTGCACCATTGGCGTACATGCGCGGTAGAACGCTCAACCATTCCTGTGTCATCATGGATGAAGCGCAAAACACCACGGTCGAGCAAATGAAAATGTTTCTGACGCGAATTGGTTTTGGCTCTAAGGCCATTGTCACGGGGGACGTAACCCAGGTTGATCTGCCTAAACACCAGCTTTCGGGTCTTAAACATGTGCAAACGGTATTGGGCGATGTTGATGGGGTTGGGTTTTGTAAATTTACCGCTGCCGATGTAGTGCGACATCCGCTGGTGCAACGGATTGTGGCAGCTTATGAATCAGCGGAGGCAAAGGCTGAAAAGCAAGCCAAACAAGCGGCTGTTCAACGGGCTGATATTCAGCGTTCAAGCTAACGACCAAGCGCAAATGCCACCAGATCCGTTTTTTGCGCAGCAGTTGACCATACTATTTGATCGCGATGCTTGTATCTCATCTGTGTCAGTTGATTTTGTTGATAGCCAGGTATGGCTGCCCACCGATGAGCAGTTGGAACAGTGGGTTCTTGCCGCGCTGCTGCATTCTTTAACCAATGAGCAGCGCGGCAAAATGGTCGAAATCTCGCTCAATTGCATCTCTGCCGACGAAATTCGCGCGTTAAACGTCCAGTATCGGTCGGTAGACAGCGCAACCAATGTATTGAGTTTTCCAGTTGATATGCCCTTGCTGCCAGCAGATGAAAGCCCAGGTACACCGACCCTCTTAATGGGCGACGTGGTTGTTTGCCCGCATGTGCTCGAAGCCGAGGCCACAGTACAGAACAAGTTGCTGGAACATCATTGGGCGCATATGCTTATTCACAGTGTGTTACACCTCAACGGCTACGATCACGAAGATTCAATCGCTGCCGAAGCTATGGAGTCGCTTGAAATTCAGATACTATCCAGTATTGGAATCACCAACCCGTACCTAGCCGTTTCCGCCAATTAGTCATGAGTGAAGATTCTTCGGATATTAATAATCGATCTTTAATGGATCGTATCGTCCACGCTCTGGGTGGCGAACCTCGTGATCAGGAAGAGCTACTGGAGCTGCTTCGCGATGCGCAGGCGCGCAATATTTTTGATGCGGACACCCTGCAAATGGTCGAGGGTGCGTTTCAAGTTGTTGAAATGCGCGTGCGCGATATCATGGTGCCGCGCGCTCAAATGGTGGTGCTTGAAGACGATGCTACCTTCGAAGAGATATTGCCAATCATTATCAAGTCGGGTCATTCTCGATTTCCGGTCATATCCGAAGACAAAGACGACGTAGTTGGTGTGTTGTTGGCAAAAGATCTGTTGCGGCAAGTGAACGGTCAGGCTACTGACAATTTCAGCCTGTCGAATATCATTCGTCCGGTTACTATCACACCGGAAACAAAAAGACTCAACATGTTACTCAAAGAGTTTCGCTCCAAACGTAACCATTTGGCTATCGTAATGGATGAGTACGGTGGTGTTGCCGGACTTGTCACGATAGAAGATGTGCTCGAAGAGATTGTCGGTGAAATTGATGATGAACATGACAAAGACGGTGTGCAGGATATTCGCAACAATGGCGATGGCTTTTATACCGTTCGTGCATTAACGCCAATTGAAGATTTTAACGAAGCTATGGGAACGTCGTTTAGTAATGAAGATTTTGATACCATCGGCGGATTGCTAATGCAGCACATTGGTCATATGCCCAAAAACGGGGAAGTGGCGGTCATAGATGGTTGTGAGTTTAAAATTCTGATAGCCGACTCGCGGCGTATTCATCTAATGCAAGTTGCCTTACCTGCCTGATCACTTTTTCACGTAGTTCGCCACTATGAATTCGATAACGAAAGCTCGTTCGTTGCCAAAGTTTGTCGTGTACCCGTTGCTATTATGTGCCGGTGCATTGATGGTACTTAGCTTTGCGCCTTACTCTGTACATTGGGCACTGCCGTTTGCTCTGTTGTTAGTGTTGTATGTATGTATTCAATCTCTCACGCCAAAACAGGGTTTTTGGGGTGGGTGGTGGTTTGGTCTGGGGTATTTTGGTTTATCCGTAAATTGGGTATACAACAGCATTTATATGTTCGGATCGGCCACCGCGCCACTTGCCGCTGCCGTTACATTATTGTTTGTGTTGGTGATGACTGTTTTTCCGGCAACCACGGTTTGGTTGTATTTACGTTTAAAGGGTAAGTTAGCCTGGGGATGGCATGCATGGCTATTTGCCAGCGTGTGGGTCTTAGCGGAGCTGGCACGCGGTAAAATCATGGGCGGTTTTCCTTGGGCGCTGGTGGGATATAGCCAGACAACTGAATTGTTTGGTTCACTGGCGCCGTGGGTAGGTGTTTACGGTATTGGTTTTTTGATGGTGTTATTGCCCGCTTTATTGATTGATCTGGTTTATCGTCTGGGGCGCAGGTCCAACGTAGGCAAATTCGCTATTCTGCCTGTGCTGCTTTTCATTGTTGGTGTCTATTTTGGATTAAACTCGCTCGACTCTGTAGCACTCACTCAGGCAAAAGACACCAAGCTCAATGTGCGGCTGGTGCAAGCGAATATTCCGCAGGAACTAAAATTCAGTAAGGAGCGATTACGCAATTCATTAGAGCAATACACGACACTGTCCAGGCAGGACTTACCACCGACCGATCTGATCATCTGGCCTGAAACAGCCATTCCTACTTATTTTCAAAACGTTGAAGACAACATCACACCGTTTGCTGAGGAGTTAAAAGCTAAAGGCATAGACGTACTCGCCGGTGGTTTTTATCACGATGGAGAATTTTCTTACAACAGCTTAAGGCAACTGGCAGGTGAGAAGGCGCTGTATAAAAAACGCCATCTCGTGCCATTTGGTGAATATATGCCATTTCGATTTTTACTCGGATGGCTTCATGCCTATATCGAAATTCCGATGTCTGATCTTGGCCGTGGAACTGGACCGAACTTGCCAATGGTATTTAAAGGCGAACCGTTCGGTTTGTCTATTTGCTACGAAGATGTGTTCGGCGAAGAGATGCGCGAGCTGATACCTGCGTCCAGCGTCTTGGTCAACGTTTCTAACGATGCCTGGTTCGGAGAAAAAATTGCTCCGTATCAACACCAGCAAAAAGCCCAGATGCGTGCCCGCGAATTAGTGCGACCTTTGATTAGAGTAACCAATACCGGCGTGTCATCAGTGATCGATCATAAAGGTCGCATTAACGGTTCTATAGCGCATAATACGCAAGGTTTTCTGGATACCACGGTTATTCCGCGAACCGGTGTCAGCTTGTACGCAAGAACAGGAAACTGGCCGGTTTTTATTTTGGCCATGTTGATTTTATTAGCCACCGTAGTAATGCATCGCAGGGCAAACCGGCAGTAGCAGATTAGAATTAGGGTTGTTACACAAATTCAAATTGGGTTTCCTGCGCGGCACTCCAAATCATAGATTGATTATCGTTGTTCGTAATGCACTTTGTTGCAGGCAACGATTACGCTGGACAATCCTCGCCGTCATTTATATAGTGTCGAATCGTCGCTTGCCTAGTCGACTATCGCACATGTATTGAATTTGTAAGCACATCGATTGTGATGTGCTTACTTGATGACCCAAGTTTGTGAGTATGAAAACACCGTTATACCAATTGCACCTCGATGCCAGTGCTGAATTCGTTGATTTTCACGGTTGGGAAATTCCCATTCATTTTGGCTCCCAAATCCAGGAGCACAATAGTGTTCGTGATTCAGCGGGCGTGTTTGACTTATCGTACATGACGATAATCGATGTTGTCGGCGACAAAGCGCAAGCGTGGTTGCGCACAATGCTAACCAATGATGTAGCCGCACTTGAAGTACAGCAATCCATGTACAGCTGTTTGTGCAATGAAGATGGTGGCATTCTGGATGATTTGATTGCCTACAAGTTATCCGCTTCAAGATTCCGATTGGTCTTCAATGTAAGCACACGCGACAAAGTTATTAGTTGGCTTCAGTCGCATTTGCAGCAAGGCGTTAAACTGGACGTGCTCACCGATGTTGCCATGCTGGCAGTACAAGGCCCTAAGGCTGAAACAAAGTTGGCTAGATCGTTGGGCTCTGTGAACATCCAAATGCCTGTCGGCCCAATTCAGCGTTTTTACACAATGGAACAATCCGATTGGCTTATTAGTCGTACCGGTTACACCGGAGAAGACGGATTTGAAATTTTCATGCCGTCCAGCCAGGCACCATCGTTTTTCGAGGATTTACTCAATCAGGATGTTCGAGCTTGTGGTTACGCGGCTCGTGATTCTTTACGACTCGAAGCAGGATTGAATTATTACGGGAAAGATCTTGATGAGCAACACACACCTGCTCAATCTGGACTCGACCGGAATGTCGATGTGAGCGATCCTAATCGACATTTTATCGGTCGCGATATTTTGTACGATCAAAAAGCAACGGGTACAGCAGTTCACCAGGTAGCTCTGGTGTTAAGGGCAGGGGGCAATATGACCACAGGACAGCAAGTCCAACGTGCAGGCACCATCGTTGGTGAGATTACCTCTGGCCGATTTAGCCCCACATTCCAGGAATCGATCGCGTTGGCGCGAGTTAACCGGCCTGTGATTGGTGGGTGTGATGTCATTATTAACGATCAGCTATTCGCTGTAGAAATTGCTGAGCTGCCATTTATTTAAAATATCAGGCCCACGTGTGGTGTTTGTGGTCTAAAGTGCTGCAAACAACTAACCTTTATTTGAATTGAATCGAAGTTAACATGGCAACTGTTGGAGAAAAGTATGGATATTCCGGGTGATTTGCGCGTCGCACCGTCTCACGAATGGGTACGTATCAATGACGATGGCACGGTAACAATCGGTATTACAGAGCATGCACAGGAGCAACTCGGTGATATCGTTTTTGTTGAAACCCCCGAGGTCGATATGCAGTGCCAGCCTGAGCAGCCAGTTGCGGTGGTTGAGTCAGTGAAAGCAGCATCGGATCTATATGCACCGGTAGCCGGTCAGATAATCGATGCCAACAGTGCCCTGGCTGATAGTCCTGAGCTCATTAACGATAGCCCTTACGAAGATGGTTGGATATTCAAAATCCAACCTGATGACGTTAGCGATGTTGAAAGTCTTATGAACCCCGATGACTATGCGCACATGATCGAAGCGAATGATTGAGTCTTGCCTGCAAATAAAATTGAGTTAGTTGCACTGACTAAAGACGGATTGCGTAACGAAATCAGGCTGCAATCCGAGCAGACATCCGTAGTCATTCAAAATAGGTCTTTGCAGCTGCTGAAAGAGCGATCGTGTTTATGCAATAGCGTCCACACAATATCTTATAAATAAGTACTAATACTAATTGCTAGTATTGTTAAAAGTTTGCATAAAATGGCTGGTTTATTTTTGCGCAGCTCGTTTGAGCATGAAGGTTTGCGCTATTAATCTGTTAGCATAACAACAGGTTAAAGGAACTAAGTTACCGCATGCTTAAGCATTTTCGTACAGGGGTAATCGTACTATTCTCCGTTTTTATAGCTACTGGATGTACCACCAGTGGTCCAATTGGAATGGACGGAAGAATCAAAAATATCGACGATTTAGCGGCTCGTATGAGCTTCAAATACAACGTCGGATTGACGAAAGTCGCCAACGCACAATCCCTGTCCAAGCATCATCGTCACTATGGTGATTTTGCCCTGACGCTGTTCAATGTCCGGGCTAAGATGGGCGATATTCCAGATATGATCGATACGTTCAGAAATTACTGTTGGTATTTGGGAGGTGTTCAACAAATCATTAGCAAGCGTGCGGATAACTCGAAAAATTTTTCTTTGGGTTGCGAACCTAAAGAACTCAGAGAGATCGGTAAATTCAGATCTAAAAATGACCCGGCCTATTATCTCTATTTCGTAAATGTGCTGCTAACACCAAAATTTCAAACGGACAAAGTTGCCATTTCCTCGGAACACGATAACGCAAGGGTGTATATACATGATCGTAAGAACGCCCATCGCCGCAACGCGCATCTGGATAAACCAAAAATAGATGCCCACTACACATCGCGTCTCAATAATGGCTATTACGTCGGTGGCCACGCTACACATTACCGCCACTCAATCGGCTATTACGCTGATCGTCAGCACACCAATGGCTATTCAACCTTACACCCGCATACGCACAATTACTACACAAAACCGCTCAATCCGAAGAACCCTGTTAGCGTCCCTTACCATAACCCCAACCCATACCTCACTGTTCCGCGTCCTGCGAAGCCGGCTAACCTTGGCTCGTATTGTGTGAATTTTCTCATTAGTGAGAATCAAACATACAACACGGCCTTTTCTGATATGTCGAAATTCAAAGAATACCGAAAGCTGTTTATAGACGTGCTTCAAAAGACAAAGGCCTACTGCTAGTCAGCTAAAGTCGCGCTCAGTAGTCCCATTCCGGTTCGCACTGAATTGGATTGCACTGAGCTTGCTCAGAACATCACCGAACGGGACAGCGAAGATCAGAGTCGATCAAAGTCGATCAGATATGAATAGGCCAATACGCCACCAAAGAACCAGCTGCACCTTAGCGAACCCTCAAACTGTGACGTTGTTGCCAAAATTGTGGTTACAGGGCGTATCCGGTAACGCTATGTAACCGCATCAGCGGCTGTTCAACCACCGTTCAGTTTTAAACGTTAGGCTTATGCATATCGTTTTCCAGATGAATTGAAACGGAGCCGTTATGCGAACATTGCTACTCTTAACCACATTGATTGCGGCATTTGCCAGCGCGAATGCATCAGCCAGTAGTTACATCACGGTTGAAGGTACATCCGTAACGGTGGAGGACAATCTGGATGGACAGTTAAACCCGACTGGTCTGCGGTTTCGATTGGGGACGCCTGTTGGTCAGAACCTGGATATAGAAGGTCATTTTGGTTTTGGTGGAGATTCACGCACCTCGGCGTATGATGATTTCGGTACAAATTATGCCGGTGTGTTCCTCAAAGGCTATATACCGATTGGTTTTAATAGTGCCTTGTATGCCCTGGGTGGCTACAGCCGGGTTGAATTGTCGCAAACGATTAGCGGGCGTGAATTTACTGATGATCGTCAAGGTCTATCGTATGGCGCAGGACTGGAAACAAGAATAAGCAAACGTATTGATCTAACTGCCGACTTTACGCGTTACGTTCGGGATGAAGGCTTGTTTGAAGATATATCAGCTGTCAGTTTTGGTTTGAAGTTTTATTTCTAATATTCAGGAACCACTGAGGTTTACAGTGTCAGTGCATGTCGATTCAGGGCTTCAAAGTGCGGCATGCATTGATCAGCCAAGGCTTGTTGATCGGCACGTAGCGTTGGCAGTTTTGTTCGTGGTGCGCCGAATTTGGTACTGGACTTAACCGAGTCATACCAATGCTCGTGCCACACACCATCGGTGCTGCGGTTTCCGGCAGGCCAACTCAGCATGCTTTGCTCAAACTCTATATTCAGGTGTGAACAGATATAGCGTAAATACACTTCTGGCTGTTCCAGGAAGCGTCTGCTGTCGATCACCAGCGGTGATTGATTGGGCAAAGCCATCGCTGCGTCAAACAGGGTTTCCAGTTGTGTATATCCCAAGTCGGTGGCAGTGACACTGTTTCGTTTTACGCTGTAAGAGGCCACCATATAATGCGGGTCGCGAATCAGAAACAGGTTAGTCACCTTGGGCAACCAATCCAGCGGTATGTGATCGAGCATATGCGTACTGATGTGTTTTTGATAGAAAACAGCAGAAGTTGATCTTTCACTAACCAGTTCGATTACCTTGTCCAGATCTGACTCGTGTTCTTCGATGATTCGATCAGCCATAGGGTGATCGATGCCAGTGTGTTTTAAAAAATGCGCGTAGAACGGTTCGTCGATGACTTGACAGTCACTTCGGTTTTCCCAGGCCCGCATCATTGCCGTGGAAATATTGCGTGGCCCGGACCACATAGCAATGTTGACACTCACCAGATTATCGCTACAACAACACGATGTATAGAACGACGCATAGAACAAAACATAGACTGTCGTTGTGTAGTGCTTTCACCGTGGTACGCTTCGCTTAACTGCCAGCGGCCATTTTGGCAAACGCACTGTCTGCCGCTTCAATGGTTTGTTCAATCTCGGCTTGAGTGTGGGCAGCGCTAATAAACCCGGCTTCAAAAGCCGAGGGCGCCAGATAAATTTTAGCCTCCAGCATGTGGTGAAAAAACGCCTTGAAATGCTCGCCGTTACATGCCATTACCTGTTCAAAGCTTGAAACTTTAGCTTCTGTAGTAAAGAACAAACCGAACATACCCCCGGCATGTGTAGCGGTTAATGGAATATTGTGTGATTGCGCAGCACGCTTCAGACCGTCCATTAATGTTGCGCATGAATCGTCTAGCTGTTGATGAAAGCCGGGTTTTGACAATAGCTCAAGGGTGGTGATACCAGCGGCCATGGCAATTGGATTGCCGGATAGCGTGCCGGCTTGATAGACGCTACCCACCGGCGCGATATGGTCCATGATGTCTTTGCGCCCACCAAATGCGCCTACTGGCATGCCGCCACCAATCACTTTGCCAAGTGTTGTTAAATCTGGCTTAACGCTGTAACGCTCTTGTGCACCACCTAAGGCAACCCGGAACCCTGTCATGACTTCATCGAAGATTAAAACGGTTCCGTACTGATCACACTGCTTGCGTAGCGCTGCCAAAAAGCCTGGTACCGGTTCAACAAAATTCATGTTGCCGGCAATCGGCTCAACGATAATACAAGCGATCGAATCGCCTTTAGCAGCGAACAGCTTTTCCACTGCATCGATATCGTTGAACGGTAACGTTAGCGTGTGTTGTGCGAATGCAGCAGGTACGCCCGGTGAGTTGGGTACACCGAGTGTCAGAGCGCCAGAACCGGCCTTAACCAATAACGAGTCTGAGTGTCCGTGATAACAGCCTTCAAATTTCACGATATCATCTCGACCGGTAAAGCCACGTGCAAGTCGTATTGCACTCATGGTGGCCTCAGTGCCTGAACTCACCATGCGGACCGATTCAATCGATGGCACGCTCTTGCAAATCAGTTCGGCCATTTGCGTTTCCAGCTCCGTAGGCGCTCCAAAGCTTAAGCCGTTAGTGGCTGCTTTTTGAACGGCCTGGATAACGTCCGGATGGGCATGACCGAGCAGCATCGGACCCCAGGAACCAACGTAATCGATGTATTTCTGATTGTTCGAGTCGGTAACGTAGGCACCTGCAGCGCTGGCAATAAAGCGAGGCGTACCGCCGACGCTGCCAAAAGCGCGAACGGGTGAATTGACGCCGCCAGGGATAACCTGGCGTGCACGGTCGAACAGGGATTCTGCAGTGTTCAAGTGGTAGCTCCGATTGGCCGATAATCCTGCATAACATACCATGCAAAAGCCGGTCGTCGGCTGTTTTCATCTGTCTTCGTGTTCTGCGTATGCCAAAGCATTGAGTAGGCGTTTCTCGGCTACAATTGTGTTGGTGATACATTGCCGAATAAAAGCGCTGCGATCCATCATGCTAAGCAGTCTAAAGTGGGTTTCGGTACCGATGATTTTGATAGGCTGGAGATTAACTAATGCAGTCAGGTTCAACACTTGATCAGTTTCTAAAGCAGCACGAAGCTGATATCACTGGCAACAACGCAGAACTGCGCAAGTTGTTGGTCGATGTTGCTAAAGCTTGTATCGAGCTATCGAACCTTGTCAGGAAAGGTGAATTAGCTGGTGTACTGGGTGCGGCTGGTCAGCAGAACGTGCAAGGAGAAGAGCAGAAAAAGCTCGACATCATTGCTAATGAGGTATTCATCGACCTCACTCAAGGGACCGGTTGTCTTGCCGGACTTGCGTCTGAAGAGATGGATAATCATTACCCGATACCAGCTGAGCTGAGCCGAGGACGCTATTTACTCACGTTTGACCCGCTGGATGGTTCGTCAAATATCGATGTCAATGGTGCGACTGGAACCATTTTCTCGATAACCGAGCACACTAGCGAAGCAGCCCCTGCTGATGCTGACTTCTTGCAATCTGGTAGACGACAGGTTTGCGCTGGCTATTGTCTTTACAGTTCAGCCAGTATGTTGGTGATCACACTTGGCAATGGTGTGGCCGGTTTTACATTGGACGATGATCGAGGTGAATTCGTTTTAAGTCACCCTGATATGCGTATACCCGTTGCTACCAATGAATTTGCGATTAACGCGGCCTATTCCGAACACTGGCAAGCACCGGTTAAACGGTATATTGCAGAATGTGTTGCTGGCACAGATGGTCCTATCGGCAAGGCATTCAATATGCGTTGGGCAGGTTCGATGGTCGGTGATATTCATCGGATACTGTGTCGCGGTGGGATCTTCATGTACCCGTTGGATGAGCGCATGATCAAAGCCGGCAAAGCAGGTAAGTTGCGATTGTTATACGAAGCTAATCCGATGGGCATGCTAATCGAGCAAGCCGGTGGTATGGCACACACGGGCTTGGTCGCTATTCTGGATATAGAGCCTGATAACCTGCATCAGCGCGTACCCGTCATTATGGGTTCGGTTGAGG
>CAYTJF010000153.1:0-14203 GCA_964437945.1 uncultured Granulosicoccaceae bacterium | reverse complement strand
CAGACAGTCACGCTGAACTCGAACGTATCAAGTGGATGGACCACTAGTGGTCCATCCACATGATAGATTCTGGTTCTCGCAGTTTAAACCGCTGTACTTTGCCGGTAGCGGTTCGGGGCAAATCGTCCGCGAATTCTATCCAACGTGGGCGCTTGTGTGCATCAAGACTCCCGGCACAAAGTTTAAGCAGCTCACCCAGCAATTCATTGGATGCTTTTGCGCTGTCTTGCAGGCAGATAAAAGCTTTAGGTTTGAGCAACCCTGCGTTGTCGTAACAACCCACAACAGCGCATTCGACTACCGCCGCGTGTTCGTTTAACACGCTCTCAATCTCGATGGGCGATACCCACAACCCGCCTACCTTGAGCATGTCATCGCCGCGTCCTGCATGCCAGTAGTAACCGTCTTCATCCATTGAATAGCGATCTCCAGTGAACAGCCATTCACCGCGAAAGTGAAAGCGACTCTGCTCGTATTGATGCAGGTAAAAAAGAGCAGTTGATTCGCCGCGAACCATCAGATTACCGGTCTCTCCTGCGGGCACGTCGGCACCGTCGTCGTCAACAAGACGAACGTCGTAACCACCAATAGGTTTGCCACTGCTACCCGGACGAATGGCGCCTGGCCTATTGGCCATGAAAGTATGGTAAGTCTCTGTGCAACCGATGGTGTCCAGAATCTCGAGCCCGGTTGCGTCTTTCCATGCTTGCCACGCTGCTGCCGGTAAGGTCTCACCTGCTGACAGACAGAGTCGAACCGAATTAAAGTCGTAACGCTCGGTAAATTTGGACATCGCCAGAATAGCGCTATAGACGGTGGGTACGCTTACAAAAACGGTTGGCTGGTAAGTCTCAATTGTCTTCAGCACACCGGCCGCCTGGCGTGGTGGACCGGCGTATAAAACGCAACTGGCACCCACGTACCACGGGAAGATAAGGTTACCGCCAATACCGTAAACGAAAAAGAGTTTTGCGACCGAAAAGGTTCGATCATGTTCGGTCAGCCCAAACACATCTACCCCCGATAGCTGGGCAATCAACGGGTAGTCTTTATGGGCGTGTAAAACACCTTTGGGCTTGCCGGTAGTTCCACTTGAATAATGCAGGGAACAAAAGTCATCGCGATGCGTACGTTCTGCATTGAGGATTTCTTCTTCACCATCAATCCAATTGCTAAACGTGCTGTAGCCACTGTCTCCGGCGTCACCTATGACGATGACGCATTGCAGCGTTGCATGCGTGCCAAGAACCGGCTCGACAACGCTTAACAAACTATCGTGAACAATAAGCACCCGGGTGCGTGAGTCACCCAGAATATAGTCGTAATCATCACTTTTTAGCAGTGTATTCATACCAAGCGCTGTGCCACCGATCTTCGCCACTGCGAAAAAAGACGTTACCCACTCAGGGCGATCGGGACACAGGATGCCAACACAATCGCCGAACCGGATATCAAGCTTGCGAAGAGCATTACCCACCTGATTCACCTGGCGCGAGACTTCGCCAAACGTCATTGACCCATCATCGCTTAACAGTGCGATTTTATCTTCGCGAGTCTCGAGGTTATGCTCGAGGATATCGCACATGTTGTAGTACAGCGGAAGGTCTGTGGCTTTCATCAAGCGTCGTACGCAGAAACTAGTTCGCCGAAGGTCTCCGGATAGATATCACCGGCCAGAATTGCTTTGGGTATATAACCCACCTCTTGTTCAATGGCAGTAAGCAAGCTCATAAACGCAACTGAGTCCAGTCCGTAGATGTCCAGCTCATCGTCATCGTCAATACCGTCGGGGAACGGCATTGGTGAATGCTCGGCAACCACGGCTGCAAGCTTGTCCTTACAAATTTCTCGTATACTCACTTTCACACCTTCAACAGATTGATTCCAGTTCGTCTGCATCATGCACTAGTCGGCGATTGAAAAACAGCCTGCTAGTAAAGTTACGATTGTACTGCTCGACGGCCTCGACGAGAAGGTTTAACCGCGACGCTGTGCTCAAATATTACATCCGACTATTACATCCGACACACAAACAGAGCTTTTTCAACACTACTTTTTTTCGCGGTGCTAAGTCACCATCACGCCGGCAGGAATTGTGGGTGATGCATCATTCAACTGCTCCATGGCAAAACCAGCTGCCTGCTTATACCGGGCCATAAATTCGCTGCGTTCTTTGGCTGGCAATACGGCTTCGATGTCATCAAACACACCACCACAACGATCATCAAGCAAATTTAGTAAGCCGAACGGTCCGGCACCACGGTTGCGCAGCACCACCTCCGATATTTTGCTGCACAACTGATCGTCATACGCCGTCAGCGCATCAGGTGTTATGCCGTGTTGTAATAATTTTGCACCGATAACACGAGCATCGACAATGGCCTGACTGGCACCATTTGAACCCGTTGGGTACATTGCATGCGCTGCATCTCCCATCAACGCCACTGGTCCATCGACCCAGGTCGATACCGGGTCTCGATCAATCATCGGATTTTCGTAAGCACAATCAGCGCTTCGCAATAGCGTTGGCACATCGAGCCAGTCGTATTTGAAATGTTCAAAGTGGTGTATGAAATGATCAATTTCTACCTCACGAAACCAACCATCCTGCTGCCAACCGTCTGCGTTATCGACGGTGACTTCTGCAATCCAGTTTACCAGGGCTGTACCGTCTTTATCAGGATGCGAGATTGGGTAAATCACCATTCGATGCTTATGTGTACCCAACCCAATGAACGATGACTGAGTGCGCATGGGTTTAACTTGCGCCGTACCACGCCACATTACCGCCCCGCCCCAGTGAATGGGTGGTTGCTCAGGATGCATTTGCGCACGCACAGTTGAATGTATACCGTCTGCGCCAATCAATAACTGACAGTGTCGCTCTGTCTGTTTATCTTCTGAGGAAGTGAGAGAAACGGTGACACCATGTTCGTCTTTTCTATATTGCGTTACCCGGTGTCCAAGTAATACAGCATCCTTTCCCAGACGCTCTACAACCTTGTTGTAAAGCATCATCAGTAGTTGCCCTCGGTGTACGGCATACTGTGGCCATTTGTAGCCTGCGTCTAAACCGCGTGGTTCAGAATAAACTTCTTTGCCATTGAGCCCAACCAGCGCCCACTCTTGCGCAGGAACGCCAATTGAGTCCAGATCAACAAGATCAATCCCCAGATCGAGAAATTCACGGACCGCGTTAGGTTGAATATTGATTCCAACACCCAGCGGACGCATCTCTCGCGATGCCTCAATGACCAAACAAGGTACACCGATTTGATGCAACGTGAGCGCCAGGCTAAGCCCACCAATTCCACCACCGGTAATAATGACTTTGTCAGTAGTCAAAACATCCCCCCGTTCTTCTCAATGATTTTTTGATTTGTCACAGCGGCACGGTCCTCTCGATAAAGCTGTTATTGGTTAAAAACAACACACAGGCGACATAAATAAGCATTCAATCAGTATTGCTTTTATTACGAACAAAATCCAGAGGTATGGCCAGGTTTTCGCGCCTTGATTGGCGCAATGGTCATAAGTTGACGCTATTAGCTGCTGTGCTAAGTCCCAGCGTTACCTATTATCTCGCCAATCTTTAATTTCCGTCTCAAGATCATCTAGCTCAGAACAACCGCTCGGACAAACGATTTTTAGCTTATCAAGATTTTCAATCGCTTTTTCTATTTGTCCTAGCGTTAAAAAAAGCTCACCCTGATATTCCAATGCACCTTTGTGTTTAGGATCCAAAAAAAGAGCTCGTTGGTATGCCGGCAAGCTTTTTTCAAAGTTACCGCTTTTGTGATATGCATAACCAAGCAAGTTATAAATCTCTGCATTTTCTGGCGATTCAATTTCTAACCCTTCAAGTAATTCTAGCGCATCAGAAAACCTTTCAGACTCAATTAACGAACGCACGTCTTTTATTCCCATCCAAGTTGTGAAATCCGAATCTGGAGTCCAATGATCTTCTGCAGGTTCTGAGGAAACTGTAAAGCTGAAAAGCAATAGTGAGGCAATGATGAAACGATAATTGGCTATTTTATTCATAACAATGAGCTGACGGAATGAAACACAAGTTTATCAAACTGGTCACCTCATTTGGTTTTGTCCAGACACGTGTCACGCAATTTAGATCCTTGCGCACAGCGTGAGGAGCGACTGCCTAACACCTGGCTGGACCTGCTATGACGATCGAATTGCATATCAAACCTACGACGTTTCGCATCTGACAAAGTCAGGTGAGAATACAATCGAAATTTGGCGTGGCGACGGATGGCATACCGCGTCACAGCAGCTGCCAATTAAAGAATTTGTTGGGCTAAAAAAGCTCGGTACTTGCGTGATGTCAGTTTGACGTTGCCAGACTTAAACGGCGGGATTTTACTTATCGCGCATTGGTTGTCATGGCTTCCACCAACGCAAACTCCAGATTTTCCAAGTCACACGTTCGCAGATGCTGGCAAATCTTGCTCGCTTTTTCCAGCGATGAATGACTAAGCTGTTCTGGTAATGCTGATTTTGCATTGAGACACGAGCGCATAATGTCAGGAAATTTAGCCGGATGGGCCGTCGCCAGGCAAATTATTTTTATATTTTCTGGCAATGAGTCCTTCAATGCATTGGCAGCAGCTACAGCCACGGCAGTGTGAGGATCGAGTAAATAGCCGGCGTTTTCTTCAAATGTGTTTTTGATTGTAGCCGTGGTCTTAGCATCTGAAATTGAAGTAGAAGTGAATCCGTACTGAATTGAAGCATGCGTTTCCGAATCAAACTGTACCGTACCGCTTTTCTGGAATTCGTCCATCCAATGCTTAATTTTTTCACTGTCGCAACCGGTTGTGAAATACAAATATCGCCAAAAATTGTACGGCACAACAATATCAATTGCCGATGACATTGTCTGTACCAGGTCTTTCTTTGCAAATACACCCGTTGATAAAATCGTATGCAAGGCCTGATTGGTATTGTTGGCACAAATAAACTGTTTTACTGGTAATCCCATAGAACGAGCTAAGTAGCCGCCAAATAAATTTCCAAATGCACCGCTTGGTACCGAGAAAATGGCCTCGTCGCCAATATTGTCAACCGCGCGATAGTATCCATAGAAATAGTGCACTGACTGCACCATGACTCGGCACCAATTTATAGAATTGACACTGGATAAATTCAGTTGTTCTTTAAGCTCATTATCAGAAAATAGTTTTGCAACAACGAAATCCAGATCATCTCCCCCATCGGCGCAGTTATACACGCCAACCGGGTGGACATTATTCGCATTCAACGTCGTCATTTGCCGTTCCTGTTGTTCAGTAATCATTCCCTTGGGAAATAACGGCCAGCAGTCCAGGGTCTCTTTACCCGCTGCAGCCCAGGCAGCTGCAGGTCCGGTATCTCCTGTTGTTGCTAATACAATGGATAGACGTTGCCCCCTTTTTTTTAAGAGGTAATCCAGCACATTAATCAAAAACCCCATGGCAACATCTTTAAACGACAATGTTGGTCCATGAAAGAGCTCCATAACAGAAATACGGTCCTGCTCACCGAGAGGAACCATATCAACAACGTCCGGGCATTCAAATGAGCTGTAACTGCGATTAACCAGTTCTCTTAAATCAGTTTCAGGAATGATGGTACGAGGTATGAAAAGGGACATGAGTTCAAAGCCAAGATCGGCAAAGCTCAATGTTGACCAATTCTGTAGCTGCGTTTTGGAAATTGAAGGTATGGATTCAGGTACAAATAAACCACCATCTTCGGCGAATCCGCTCAAAACAACCTCGTCAAACGAGACCGGAGAAATTCCACCTCTAGTGCTCACATACTTAATCATTAATACCTCATCAATCGATATATCGATTAACTTTATGCCATAACCGATATCCAATACGTACTATGACAAAACAATCCAAGTCTAACTGAGACACAGCGCCTCACATGATATGCAAAAGAGCCACCCCAGCTTAGCGTACATAGCGAGCCGGTTCTCCATTCTTGATGGGCTTGTGGCGATTTATCCATCACCGCTGCGTAATCTGCGCCTACGTCGTTTTCTCTTTTCTGAGAATTTCTGTTATGTTATGTAATGTTGAGTAGTATATCGCCTACCAACGGTGCACCTCAATCTGCCTCAAATATCTGGCAACCGTACCAGCACTGCCTGACTTCTTTATGTGTCATCTTTTTTTGAGTCAAATGGGAAGTTGCATATCATGAACAGTATAAAAGTAAATCTACAGGAGAATTTAATGAAGGTATTTTCAATCAAACTCATGGCGATAGGAGCTGTTGCCATGTTCAGTACGATTAACGTATCCGCAGAAACGCTTCGCGTGGGCATGGAATGTACGTACGCACCATTCAACTATAAAACTGCAGACGGCGAATTAGCTGGCTATGACGTCGATGTCGCTAAAGGTGTTGCGGATATTATTGGAGCAGAATTCGAATACGTCTGTCAGGAATGGGACGGCATGATACCAGCCCTCCTGGCGAACAAATTCGACCTTATCATTGCATCTATGTCGATCACTGAAAAGCGCATGGAGAAAATTGATTTTACCGGCCCTTACCGCTTCTCGACTGGCCAAATCATTGGTGCTAAGAAAACAGAGGTCAATTTATTCGATGATGATGGGAATCCCATTGCAGATAATTTTAATGGTGTGAAGGTCGGTTTGGAGAGAGCGACTACTTACGCGAATTGGTTCGAAGAAAAACTACCTGGTGCTGATGTTGTTTTGTATGACAATTCAGAGTCCGTGTACCTTGATCTGCAAAACGGACGTGTTGATGTCATTATGACTAACCCAATGAAAGCACACCTTAAATTTCTGTCTAAGGAAGATGGCGCAGGGTTCGAATTCAAAGGACCGGTAGTTGATGAAGAAAAGTATTTTGGCATTGGCGTTGGTATCGGGCTTCGCCAAGGCCAGGATGAACTGAAAGAGAAATTGAATGGCGCATTGAAGCAGCTGATCAATTCAGGAGATCTGGAAAGCTACGCTAAAAAAATCTTTCCATTCAAACTCCACAAAGACGAATGGGGCGAATAGACAATTAGGCACGCCGGGGTCATAATTTCAGTTTTATGACCCGGCTGTTTCTAATGAATTTCCCATGAAAATCCCAGGCCCAATCGCAGCAGGAACATAATGTGGAAGTGTTAACCGGTTGGTGGGATGACTACTTCTGGGGCGCAGTCATTGTAGCAAAGGTGTTTGCTGCCTCCCTGGCTCTGATGATTCTATTTGGGCTGCTTGGCGCTGGTGCCAAACTCTCCGACAATCGCGTCGCACAAAAAATTGCTGGCGCCTATACCGTCATATTTCGTGGAACACCAGAGATACTTGTCATACTGTTGCTGTATTTCGGATCCGCTATAGCGCTCACCTCACTGGCTCAATTATTCAATCCTGACGTTCGATTTGTCGATGTTCCGCCCTTTTGGGCTGGCACCATAGCAATAGCTCTGATCGTCGGCTCCTACGCAACTGAAACCTTCCGTGGTGCCTTTCTTGGTGTGAATCCAGGCAGCATTGAGGCTGCAAGAGCGCTCGGTATGTCCACGTTGCAAACATTTATCTACATCCGGATTCCTGAAATGTGGCGCATCGCGCTACCGCCATTTGGCAATAACATGTTGTCGTTGATTAAGGACACAGCCCTTATATCGATTATCGGCCTGAACGAAACCCTGTTTGTAGCGAAGCAGGCTATTACAGTGACCGGCAAACCATTCACCATGTATATATTCGTGGGCCTTATCTATCTGGGGTTCTCAACCGTTATTACATTGGCCGTTATGGGCCTGGAAAAGTACGGCAATCGTACAACGGTAGGTGCTCGATGAGTTTCGACGTGGAACTGATTCTAAGTAGTTTGCCGCAAATGATGGCAGGTATCGGAATCACTTTTAAATTGTTACTGATATCCGGATTTCTGGGTCTGATCCTCGCCATTGTACTTCTGTTAATGAGAATTAGCGGAAAGTTCTATCTGGATTGGGTAGCTCAAGTTTATATCTACGTCTTCCGGGGTACGCCCATATTAGTGCAAATATTTATTGTCTACTATGGTTTGCCACAATTTGAATGGATACGCGAGAGTATATTCTGGAGCATTCTGCGCGAACCTACCGGTTGCGCAATTTTGGCACTAACGCTAAATACCGGCGCTTATGTGTCGGAAATTCTTCGTGGTGGGGTAATAGGTGTGGATAAAGGGTTACACGAGGCTGGTTCCGCTCTTGGTATGTCAGCCAGACATAAATTTATCTATATAACGGCGCCTCTCGCAATCCGACTGTCACTACCCGCCTACAGCAATGATGTTATTAGTTTATTAAAATCTACCGCGCTTGCAAGCACCATTACTATTGCAGACATGACCGGTATTGCTCGCACCATTGTCGCTGACACCTACGCCCCTTATGAGATTTTTATATCATTGGCCATTGTCTATATAATTTTTACACTCGGCATACAAAAACTCTTTGGAGTCATCGAATGGTACCTGAGCCGATATACCCGAAGAGAGGATTAGCATGAGCGATATCGGCACCAATAGCAAAACCAGGCTTTTGATCAAGATGATTGGGGTAAATAAGTATTTTGGTGACTTTCAGGCATTGAAAAATATCGATCTGGAAGTGCATAAAGGTGAACGTATTGTTGTGTGTGGACCTTCAGGTTCAGGAAAATCCACTCTAATCCGCTGCATAAATCGCCTCGAAAAGCATAATGACGGGAAAATTAGTATCGATGGTATCGAGCTTACCGATAAAGTTGAAGACATTGATGCCGTGCGCCGAGAAGTGGGAATGGTGTTTCAAAATTTCAATTTGTTTCCGCATATGAGTATTGTAAAGAACCTTATGATTGCTCAGCGGTTGGTACGAAAGACATCAAAAAAAGACGCTCGAGAAACCGCGATGCATTTTCTGGAAAGGGTAAAAATCCCTGAACAAGCTGATAAATACCCAATACAACTCTCCGGCGGTCAGCAACAACGGGTAGCCATTGCCCGGGCATTGTGCATGCGACCTAAAATAATTCTATTCGATGAGCCAACCTCAGCTCTTGACCCTGAAATGATTAACGAAGTGCTCGATGTAATGGTTGATCTAGCAGAGGAAGGCATGACCATGATTTGCGTTACTCACGAAATGGGCTTTGCGCGCTCGGTTGCTGATCGGATCATTTTTATGGACGAGGGAGAAATTGTTGAACACGCAAAGCCAACTGAGTTCTTTGACAATCCGAAAAATGACCGCACCCGAGCTTTTCTTGATCAAGTACTCAGCCATTGATTTAAGCTGTCAATTCTTGTCCATGCAAGCCCCGCGATGTAATGCGTAAGGCTACGCTGAACTCAAAGCCTGGCTTACCGCCATGGCTATTTTCACATCCTGTACGGCAACACCGGTAAGATCTGCCACCGTTATCTGGTTCTCTGAATTTCTGATTCGATGACCATTTTTTATAGCCGTACCCAGCTCGATGGCCTTACCAGTATTTATATCACCGGTGCGTAATGCCTGGTAGATTTCCCCACGTTCCTGACACTGAATCAGGCTGTCTGCGATCACAATATCGGCCATTGCAAGAATTTTTGTGTCCAGCTCCTGCTTAGATGCAGTATCAGATCCAATCGCCGTGATATGGGTACCCGACTTTATCTGTCCAGCCTTGACCAAAGGCTCTATTGACGGCGTGGTCATTAAAATAAGGTTACTCACATCAGTAACATCGGCTGAATCACGTGTGGTATGCACGTTATATCCATCCGCTTCCATGTCGTCACGATATGCTTCAAGACTAGCGTCAGAACGTCCCCATACAATAACTTTATTGCAATCGGTCACGGATTTAAGTATCTGCACCTGCATTCTTGCCATGACACCAGTGCCGAAAACACCAATGCTTGTGACTTTATCCGGTGCCATGTACCGGGCAACAATTTCGCCAGCAACAGCCGTTCTTACGTTTGTAAGGTAACCTTCGTCTAGTAAAATGGTTTGCAATGCACCTGTTTTCTGGGAAAAAACCAGCATCAATCCAGAGCTTGATGGTAGGTTTAAGTTCACATTTTGATAAAACCCTGAAGCAATTTTTATAACATAGCAATCGTCTCCTTTTATATACCCATACTTGATATGGGTTTCACCTGGCGGGTCTTCGAATATCAATTCGCCTACAGGCGGTACAACGACCTCCCCATTTGAATAGGCAACAAAGCCCTGTTCAATTTCCGCTGAGAAATTCATTGAGGCTACGGCGTGTTTAATTTGTTCAAGATTGTAAGTCGTTATCATATGTACCCTTAAGCTTCTGCGAAATCGGTTCTCTGGTTCGAATGGAGAATTCTGCCCAGAACGACAGTCTAACCGAGTTTAAAACAGGCTTTCGGATTAGTGAAACACGGATCGGAATTCATTGTCTCTATCAGCGCTTTTTTCATCTGTTTATCTAGGGTACAGTGACACCTATAGAATCGAAGATTCTGAATCACCCCATGTTGATTGCCCGGAGAACAGTACATGAATGCTGCTCAGTTTGTCGACCATGCAATTGGCTTTGCGGACATTTCGCGTGCGATTATTCGCAAGCAAATTAATCTTCCAAGAGATGTTACGGTTAAATCTGATACGACTCCAGTCACCCCCGTTGATCAAGAGGTAGAGCGTGCCTTGCGTGCAGCTATTAAGCGACATTTCCCAGAGCATGGCATTGTCGGTGAAGAGTATGATGATTTAAAATCGGATTCAGATTACGTCTGGATACTCGACCCAATTGACGGGACTATGGCATTTGTTGCCGGCCTTCCTACGTTTAGTACCCTGATCGCGCTAACCTGGCGGGGCACGCCCATTCTTGGCATTATGGATAGCCCTTATACAATGGAACGATGGATAGGTGTAGATGGGGCTGGCTCAACATTGAATGGGAAAACCATTCGATCGCGTCCGTGCAAGTCTTTGGAAAATGCCTTTTCACATACCAGTTCACCACTCTACTTTGAATCGCCTGATGATATTGCGGCATACGATCGCGTAAAGAATACCGCGGCGTTTTTAATTTTTGGTGGCGGGTGTCATGCCTTTGGTCGCGTAGCAGACGGTTATATCGATGTGGCATTTGAAACGGCTCACGACATTCACGACTACCTGGCTTTAGTACCGATTATCAATAACGCCGGGGGTGTAATTTCAGATTGGCAAGGCAACCCGTTAACCCTATCATCAGGGTCTCGTTTTGTCGCCAGCGGCGATCCAGCTGTTCATCGACTTGCCACAGATATTCTTTCTGGTTAAACAGGTTCCAATTCCAGTTAAATATATTGGCTTCGTCATTTACCATAAACGCTAAATTCACTCTTAGTAGAATCCATATGACTTACAACGAACCTTGGTCCAAAAAGCATAAAAAAGTCACAGGTGGTCTTAAATACAGTTTCTCCAACTCGTTTTCTGAACCGCTAACAAGTGAAGAATTGACAAACTATTCCCTTGCCAGAGGTGATGAAGAGCTCGTTAGTGAATACTACAAACACTCTCTCAGTTACACGCCTAATGGTGGTAGTTTGGATCTTCGTAAAGAAGTTGCAAAACTCTATGGCCCTCAGATTGACGCCGACAACATACTGATATTTGCTGGTGGGCAGGTTGCCTTACAAACGGCCGCATATGCTGTATTGAATAAAGACTCTCATAGCATTGTTTTCACACCAGGTTATCAATCCGTTGTGCAAGCGCCGGAGCATGCACTCAGTGACACTACCAGAATAAAGTTGTATGCAAAAAATCAATGGCAAATTGACCCCAAAGAAGTGACGCAAGCAATCAGGAGTAATACTCGGTATATCGCGCTTAACGAACCTTACAATCCGGCCGGCACAGTAATGAAGCCTGATGTGCAAAAGGCATTGGTGGCAATAGCACGCAAACACAACATTACCCTGATGAGCGATGAAGCCTACCGACTCCTGGAACACAATGAATACGATCGCTTACCTGCAATGGCTGATGTCTACGAAAAAGGGTTAAGTGCTTGCACAATGTCAAAGCCGTGGGGAGCATGCGGTCTCACTATTGGTTGGCTTGCGTTGCAGGACCTCGATCTGAAACAGAAACTGGTTGATATTCAATACTTCGGCACAGCCTGTCCGAGTCGCGCCAGTGAGATTCAAGCCATTATGACACTGCGCTCAAGTGACACCATTCTGCAAAGAAACTTAGCGATCGTGCATAAAAATCTCCCGTTACTCGATCAGTTTATGGATAAATACGATGACTACTTTGAATGGGTGCGACCCACAGCTGCCTCAGTTGCGTTTGTGCGATTCAAAGGCCCGCTCTCGTCCAATGAACTTGGCGAGCTATTAGCCAAAGACGGAATTTCAATAAAACCAACTTATTGCTTCACCGACGATGTCGAAGATTACAGTGACTATTTCCGCATCGGCTTTGGTGAAGAAGCCATGCCAGCAAGGTTGGATGCACTAATCAACTTTGTTGAAAAACACAAAGCCAATTGGTGATCACACCATGCTAGTGGTTCATCTACATGATTCCATAACCACTGTTTCGCTCAGAATTGAATCCAGAGTTTCAAGCAGCATGTCAATATCACTCGAACCAATGGTAAGTGGTGGTCTTAATTTCAACACGTTATTATCAGGGCCTTCCAGGCCAGCAAAAATTCTATGCTCTCGCAAACGATTGACAACGTAGTCAGCGACATCGGTAGCCGATTTTCTACTGCTCCGTTCAACAACGAAAGCAACACCAATAAACAAACCAATTCCGCGCACATCACCGATAACCGGATGTTTATTCTTCAACGCTGCAAGCCCTTCCAGTGCCAGTTTACCAACTTGAAGTGCGTTAGCTTGCAAGGCTTCTTCATCGACTATGTCCAGTACTTCTTTGCCTACCGCACACGACAGGGTTGACCCGCCGAAAGTCGAAAAAAACTCCGGCCCCTGTGCAAAACTATCAGCAATCTCTCTTGTAGTGACGACTGCCCCGATTGGATGGCCATTGCCAATTGGTTTGCCCAAAACAACAATATCTGGCACCACTTTTTGCTGTTCAAAGGCAAAATAGTGTTCACCCAGACGACCCAGTCCTGTTTGAACTTCATCGGCTATACAAATTCCACCGGCCGCACGTATTTTCTGATACACCCTATCAAGGTAGCCATCGGGTGGAATAATCTGCCCGCCAACACTTGGAAAAGTTTCTGCGATAAAGCCAGCCAGTTTCCCACCAGTATTGTCTATTCCTGCGATAGCCTCATCGACTTGTTCTGAATAGAGCTGAGCACAGTCGTCGTGAGGTTGCCGGTACTTGCCTCCGTACACATCAGGTAGATCCACCAGCCAAACCCAGTCCGGTTTGCCCACCCCGCCTGGAGCATTGAATTTGTACGCGGAGATATCAATTGCGCCGGTGGTATTGCCATGGTAGCCATGATTGGGTGTGATGATATCTCTGCCACCACTATGAGCACGCGATAAACGCAACGCTAATTCGTTAGCTTCGGAGCCCGAGTTGACCAGGTAGCAAACACAAAGCCTCTCTGGCATCTTGGAGATTATTTTGCGCGAAAAAGCTGATTGAGCAGGATGTAAATACCGTGTGTTGGTATTCAGTCGCTTCAGTTGCTCGCTAACACGAGCCTGTATTCGAGGGTGTGCATGACCAACGTGCGGAACATTGTTATAAGCATCAAGGTAAGGCCTGCCCCATTGATCAAACAGATAGTGTTTCCAGCCACGTAACAGCATGACAGGCTTTGAATAACTTATTTTTAAATTTGCGCCAAAATCCTCTCGACGCTGTTGCAGAACCATCGATTCGTTTATCGGTGTAAAACTAAGCTTGTCTTCTTGTAGATTAAGTAGCGCAGCAGGATTAGGACACAGTGCATTCCACAGCGCCAGATCGTCCGGGTCGGCAACCCCAGGCCAATCAGCGCCTATTCCGTCAATGGTCAATGCCAGTTGCAAATGCAGATGGGGTGCCCAGCCACCATTGACCTCGTGAGTTCCAAGCACTGCAAAGACATCCCCTGCTTTCAGATGCTGCCCTTCATGAAGTCGCTGACAGACGTCAGGATTCAGGTGTCCATAAAGACTGTAAAATTGGTCGTTCGCAGGTGTTGTGTGCTGAAGTATAACCATACCGCCATAGTCCAGCCATCCG
>CAYTJF010000152.1:0-14412 GCA_964437945.1 uncultured Granulosicoccaceae bacterium | reverse complement strand
GGCGGTTGTCATTTTGGTTCGCCCGACAAAGATCCCAAAACAAGACTCGCTACCATTAGTGCAGCCGGGGAACTACGCACACCGTTCACGTCGGGCATTTTGATTGGCATCGGTGAAACTCGAAGCGAGCGAATTGATAGTTTGCTGGCCCTGCGTGAACAGCATGTGCAGCATGGGCATTTGCAGGAAATCATCATACAAAACTTTCGCGCCAAACCCGAAACCGTGATGGCCAATGCTGCTGAACCCGACCTTGCCGACTTACAGTGGACAATCGCCGTTGCTCGACTTATTTTTGGTGGCAGCATGAATATTCAGGCGCCACCAAATCTATCACAAGGAAATGCCGCTGCGTTGATTGAAGCGGGCGTAAACGATTTTGGAGGTGTGTCACCGGTTACGCCTGACCATGTAAATCCAGAAGCACCCTGGCCACACCTGGATGATTTGGCATTTGATACCACGAAGGTGGGAAAAACTTTGGTTGAGCGGCTGGCAATTTACCCAGGCTATGTGCATTCAACCGTTGTAGCGCAGTGGGTCAATCCGAAACTGGTAAAACCCGTGCTCGACTCAATTGATGCGGATGGTCTTGCCCGAACAGACAATTGGTGTGCAGGTACAACTGGAATCGAAATTCCTGATATAAAAAAACAAGTGTTATTAGCGCCGCCAGAAATTATTAATCATAGGGGGTTCGATCAGATTCTGACTAAAGCCGCTTCTGGTAACAATCTGGGCGAATCCGAAGTGACCAGAATGTTTGCAGCAAGAGGTGGTGAGATTGAAGCAGTGCAGCAAGCCGCAAATGAGATACGCAAACAAGTATGTGGTGATGCTGTCAGCTATGTCGTCACTCGCAATATTAACTACACAAACATCTGTTACTACAAGTGTCAGTTCTGTGCTTTTTCCAAAGGCAAGGCGCGTGAGCATTTGCGTGGTAAACCTTATAACCTCGATCTGGAAGAAGTTGTCAGCAGAGCCATTGAGGCGTGGGAGCGGGGCGCCGTTGAAGTGTGCCTGCAGGGTGGGATTCATCCTGACTATACCGGACAAACCTATATTGAAATAGTGAAGGCGATTAAACACGCTGTCCCTGAAATTCACGTACATGCGTTTTCACCGCTGGAGATTCATCAGGGTGCGCAGACGCTGAATTTACCCGTTCGAGAGTACCTGCTACAACTAATAGATGCCGGGTTGGGCAGTTTGCCGGGAACAGCGGCTGAAATTCTTGATGATGAAGTCCGTGTGCAATTATGCCCCGACAAAATCGATAGCAATACCTGGTTTGATGTTATTAACACGGCACACGAGCTCAAACTACCTACTACATCAACGATCATGTTCGGCCATATTGACCGGCCAGTTCATTGGTCGCGGCATCTTCTGCGATTGCGCGAACAACAGTTGCGAACCGGTGGGTTCACAGAACTGGTACCGTTGCCGTTTGTTCATATGGAAGCACCCATTTATCGTAAAGGGCGGTCCCGTCGCGGCCCTACCTGGCGTGAGTGCCTGCTCATGCATGCGATTTCACGTCTGGTATTACACCCGGTTATTCCAAATATTCAGGCATCCTGGGTCAAGCTGGGTGAGGATGGTATCGTTGCATGTCTGGATGCGGGTGCTAATGATATAGGCGGCACGCTGATGAACGAAACGATTACACGGTCAGCCGGTGCGAAACACGGCCAACAGATGACGCCTGAACGGATGGAATTGGTGGCGAGTAGAAAAAATAGAACGCCCAAACAGCGCACAACGCTTTATGCAGAAGTACCGGTATCTCGGAGGAAAGCAGCCTTTTCGCCAAAAAACGATAAGATTAACCAGTACGTTAATATGTCACTAGTGGATGGACCACTGGTATAAGTTACTACACGGATTTACAAAGGAGTAACTGGTGGTATGACGAAAAGTCGACTTGCAATTTTAGGTGGTTGCGGTGGTATCGGACGGGAACTGGTTACGCTCGCTCAACAGCGAGGAGCAACTGTTGCGGTACTCGATCTTGAAGCCTCGTTGATGCGACATCCGGTGAGCGAGGGAGTGCTGGGGTTAGCCGTTGATGCTACCGAAAAGCAAAGTCTGCAAGATGCTTTTCAGCGATTATCAGCCGAGTGGGGTGGCTTGGATGGTTTTGTTAACTTGTGCGGATTTATGCACACGAATCAACCCATAGCTGATATGAGTGAATCCACATGGAGCGAAAATGTAAATGGTAATCTGAACAGCATGTTTCTGGCCGCCAGTGCGGCAATGCCTTTACTTGCGAAAGGACACCAGTCTGCAATGGTCAACACATCTTCCGGGTTGGCTCAACATATTCGACCAGGGTTTGGTGCTTATTCAGTTGCCAAGGCAGGCGTTATCTCATTGACAAAAACGCTCGCGTTGGAAAACGCGCCAACTGTTCGAGTCAATGCTGTTGCGCCTTCAGCTGTAGATACAGCCTTTTTACGCGGTGGAACCGGCAGGTCTAATGAAGATCAGGACATTGATATGGATCTCGATGCTTACGTTAACGCTATTCCTCTCAAACGTATAGCAACGCCAATTGATATTGTGGAGCCCATACTATTTCTTCTGGGCGCAGGCTCGGCATACATGACAGGCCAGGTTTTATGGATTAACGGTGGCGCTTATATGCCATAATCTTCACAGGGGTCCTATATCATGCGTAAATTCCATCAAATCGATCTATCCACGAAAAAAGTGGTTACCGAACAACTCCATGGCGAATCCATTTGCCGTGGTGGAAGATACTTCGTGGCCAAAACATTAAATGAATCAGGGGCGGCGACCGTGAATCCGCTATCGCCTGAAAACCCACTGGTTTTTTCAGCAGGCCCATTTGCGGGAACGAATTTTTCCAATGCAAATCGTGTCAGTGTTGGTTGCAAAAGTCCGCTTACTGGTGGAATAAAGGAGGCTAATGGGGGAGGCACTTTGGCATTTGCAATGGGGCAACTACAGATCGCCGGGTTCAATCTGGTCAATGCCAGTGACGAGTGGATAATGATTCACATGAAAAAGGATGGCGATATAGATTTTCATAGCGCGGGCGATTATCTGGGTGAAGGAAACTTTGCCACCGCCGCTCGACTACACGAGCGTTTTGGAAAAAAAGTCAGTTTGGTACTGTGTGGTCCGGTTGGTGAATACCAGGGCTTGTTGGCTGGAATCGCCATAAGTGACGTGGATTTGCGACCAAGCCGTTTAGCTGCCCGAGGTGGTGTAGGTGCGGTAATGGGATACAAGAAAGTCAAAGCCATTATTGTCGATCTTGATCGAATGCCACCGCTGCACGATCGCAAAGGTGTTATGGGTGCGGTTAAACAATACCGTAAGCTACTCGATGAAGCACCAGCCATTAAAATTTTTCAGGACGTTGGTACAGCCATGATGGCAGATTATGCGAATCACCATGGCGGTATTCCAGTTCGAAACTTTACTGCAGGTACAGCAGTTGATACTGACAAAGAACGATTCAAACTCGGTGGCGAATTTTTACGGGAGCAGAATCTTGAACGTGGTGGTGAGCAAACACATGCTTGTATGCCTGGTTGCATAATTCAATGCAGCAATGTTTATGCAGATAAGGATGGCAATGAAGTTGTCTCACCTGTTGAATATGAAACCATTGGTTTACTTGGTACTAATTGTGGGCTCACTGAGCCAGATGATTTGGCTCAGTTAAATTATCAGGCAAACGATTTAGGCATTGATACCATAGAAGTTGGAGGCACCATTGGCGTACTAATGGAGGCTGGCCGCGCAGAATTTGGTGACGCCGCTTTCATGCACAAAGTGATGGATGAACTGCGTGCTGCAACCGATGAGGGAAAATTCTTCGCACAAGGCACTGGTCATGTTGGCAGAACCTTGGGAGTTGCCCGTGTACCTGTTATCAAAAATCAAACTATCAGTGCGTACGATCCGCGTATCATAGAGGTTACTGGAATTACAATGATGACGTCTGCCCAGGGCGCAGATCACACGGCAGGCAATTTACCGCACTACGACTGCGACGGTAAATCGGCTGTTGATTTGGTTCCCGTAAGTCTCGATTTTCAAGCCCAGTGTGCTGCGGCCGATGCGTTTGGACTTTGTAATTTTGGTCGAACCGTTACCAACGAGCACCAAGACTTCATTCTCCAGGCAATGAATGATGCGCATGATGTCAAATTACCGGAAGATTTTTTTACGCAAGTTGGGCGCGAAACGCTGCAGCTGGAAAACCAGTTCAATGAACAGGCAGGGTTCTCTGATGCGGATAATGCATTGCCACAATTTTTCTACGATGAGCAATTGCCGCCGCGAAATCTGTCAGCTCGATTTTCCCTGGATGACATCAACGAGGCCAGCAGAGCATGGTGGAATTAGTAGTCTCTGCAATAGCTAATCGCTACACAGAGACTCAATCGCCATTTGGAAATTACACTGCTATTTTATTTTTCGCATTCGTTGGCAGGATGACTGTCTATAAGGCTGATATCGCCATCATTAATTTCCACAATATACGCCGGTAATTCAGCGTCCCCGTTCTTATCGAAACAAATTTTACCGCTAATGCCTTCATGCTCCAACGTTGCCAACGTGTCGCGAATGGCGGTGCGTTCTGCTTTCAATTTGTCTTCATTGCCGGTAACACCAGCAGCTTCCATTGCTGCCTTCAATATGTATACGATATCGTAGGCTGAAGCATCAACGTGGTGCGGTCCGGCTTTTTCAATGCCACGTTCGGCATTTTCAGCATTGAATTTGTCGGTGAATTCACGTGTGCTATCGTCGCGATCCCACCAGAACCAGGTGGCGTAAAGCATACCATTACCGTCTTCTCCAATTTTCCCGGCAAGGTCAGGGTCAGCTGATATTCCCGATCCAATGATTCGGCCTTCATGTCCTTGGCGTCGCAGCTCTTTGGCAGATTTAACAACCGCTTCAACGATACCAGCTACAGCGACAGTATCTGTGGGTTTCTCCATTAACTGCGCAACCTGTGTGGACACATCAAAAGCGGCTGTTTGAAATCCGACTGGCTCGCCAACCAATTCCACTTCATGCTTACCGAATACCGCCGGCATGAGTTGTGTGCCAACGGCTTTCGATACAAATTCGTCTGATACATACATAATGGATGTGTCTGCGATTTCCATACCCTTGGATTTCATTGTGCCAACCAGACGATTGAATTGCAGAAATTCACTTTCGGTTACGCGATAGGCGTAGCTGAATTTATCGGCCAGCTCTGGCGCTGATGATGCGTTGGGTATTTGCACAATGCCCAATCGTTCTCCAGCAGCGAATGCCACTCGCGCTTCTCCTGATGAAAAGGGTCCGATCACAGCCAACGCACCTTCATCTTCAGCGAAGCTGCGTACTGCAACCTGTGCCTGTTTTGGATCGCCGTTAGTATCGAATTTAACAAGTTTGATCTGTTTGCCATTAATGCCACCGGCAGCATTGATTTCCTCGACAGCGATATCGATGGAAGTCTCGGTTGTGCGCGCACTGGTAGCATATCGGCCGGTTTTTGCCAGTGTTGCGCCGATGACAATCTCATCTGCAGCTTGCACTGTACCTGCGGTAAATATCGCAGCAAGCGCAGTAATTGACAGGGATAAAGTGATACTTTTCTTCATAAAACTACTCCTTGATCTTGTGGTTGTTACTCGTTATATCTTCTGCTCAATTTTATACCTTCCGCTCAGTTGCCAAGGTAGGCGGTACGTAGCTGCTCATCATCTTGCAATTGTGCGGGCTTTCCTTCAAGTGAAACCGTTCCTAATTCCAGCACATAACCATACTGTGCTATCTGTAAAGCCATATGTGTATTCTGTTCAATTAATAATAGAGATATTCCTTCGGTGTGAAGATCATTAAGCAATTCGAATAACTGACCGACCAGCTTTGGACTCAACCCTAACGACGGCTCATCGAGCATCATCAAACGTGGTTTTGCCAGTAGCGCCCGTCCGATGGCCAACATTTGCTGTTCCCCACCACTGAGAACCGATGCCAGCATGTCGCGACGTTGTGCCAGGTTTGCAAAACGATCATAAATTGCATCGGTTTCAGCTGCATCGAATTTTTTTCTTGGGTAGGCACCCATAAGCAAATTTTCGTGCACTGTTAGGCTTGTTAAAATTTGCCGACCTTCGGGTATCAATACCAGGCCTTGTCGAGTACGTCGCGGGACACTGGTGTTTGTAATATCGGCTCCGGCAAAACGAATAGCGCCACCGGCCGCTGGCACAATGCCCATTATGGCTTTGAGCAAAGAGCTTTTTCCTGCCCCGTTTGCGCCTAATACTGTAATGATGCCATTCTCCGGTAAATCCAGGTTCAGCGACTTTACCGCATGATTACGACCGTAGCGCACGTCCAGTTGTTTGACTTCAAGCAACATGATCGGTACCGAGGTAGGCTTCGAGTACGGCAGGCTCAGCTTGGGCGGCCTGGGGTGTACCTTGAAAAATCTTTTCTCCGAAGTTCAGCACAACGACTTCCTGGCACAGGCGGGACACAAAGTGCATATCATGTTCAACTACTAGCAAAGTTACCCCATTGTCTGAAATTTGAGTCAATAGGTTAAGTAGCGCATCGGTTTCAGTGGCGTTTAGACCCGCCGCTGGTTCATCAAGTAAAAGTAGTTTAGGCTGCGCCATCAGTGCGCGTACTACCTCAATACGTTTTTGCACGCCATAGGGCAAATCGGACACTATCTGGCCAGCGAAGGTATCCAGACCGGCATTACTCAGAGCCTGTTCAGCTTCACGCACAGCATGGTTGTGACCAACTCCGACTGGAAACAGCATGCCAAACAAAGATGAGCGACTGTGTTGACCAAGTATCACATTTTCAACCGTACTCAGATGCGGCATCAGGCGAATATTCTGGAAGCTGCGTGATACGCCGTGTTTGCATCGCGCATGAGATGGGGTATGGGTAATATCAGTACCATCAAGATGTATGCTGCCGCTATCGATCGGGTACACGCCGCTTATAAGATTGAAGACAGTGGTTTTGCCTGCTCCGTTTGGTCCAATCAACGCCGTTCTCGTGCCCTGTTGAACAGAGAAGGACACATCGTTTATGACTCTTAAGCCGCCAAAACTTTTATGTACACCGTCTACTGTCAATAACGAAGTGTTCATGACGCTTTCACTTTCGTTTTACGTCCGACAAGACGTTCAATTAATGTACGAGTGACGAGCCCTTCGGGCCGGAATACCATCATCAGCACAATCATTGCGCCAAACAACGCAAATCGACCATCAGCTATTAGCTCACTGTTCAGCGCCTCGCCCAGTGCACGCAGCATTTCAGGTACGAACGTGAAAAACAGCGCACCAAGCAGTGGTCCATACGGGGTTTGTGTGCCACCAAGCAGGACGTACAACAAAACATAAATATTGAATAGTACATTCCAGTTCTGTACTTCTATGTAGTTGTATTGGTGGCCATAAAGTGCGCCGTAAAGACCACCTAACAATCCTCCCAGTGTGAAAGCGGCAACGCGAACCCAACGAACGTTAATGCCAAACAGTGTTGCCACGTTTTCATCGTCGTGAACTGATCGCATGGCAAGTCCAAAACGGGTTGACATCAGGTACCAACAAAACACAACTACGCCAAGGGTTACCGGAGCCAGTATTGAAATATCAGCATGTCCGTCGACTGGAAAACCCGCAGCACCTCCTACAACTTCCAGGTTTAAAACTATACCGGCAACCACCTCCGCGAACGCAAACGTGGCCAATACCATGTACACCCCGCGTGTGCGTAATATCGGAAACGATAAAATAAATGCAATTAGGGCTGTAGCCAGTGCCGCCAATGGAATACTTACCGGCATAATCCAACCTAGCCCATCAAATGAAGAATTGAGATAAGCCCCTACATAGCCACCAATAATGGCAAACCCTCCGGCGCCAAGATTCAGTTGCCCAGAGGCGGCAGGTAGAAATATGGCATACGCAATTATAATGTTTAAGCACAGGATGGATAACTGTGCTGAGACGTAGCCTGACATCAGAATTTTCCTTTGCTAATGGCGGACTGTCCGAATAGGCCCGTTGGTTTGATAACCAACACCAGCAACAGCAATCCCCAGATGGGCACTTTGACAATGTCTGCACCAAACCAGTAGGTCGCCAGAGCTTCAAGCAATCCCACGATAAGTCCACCGAGAATAGCTCCCCAGATATTTCCAAGCCCGCCAAGTACCATTCCGGCAATGGCAATGGTCGCAACCTGTTCACCAATAAACGGTCCTACCGTTCGGTAATTTATAGCGAACAGAATGCCAGCGATTGCGCACAACAGGCCAGTGACCACGTAGACTATTGGCACAATACGTTTTACGTCGACACCCAACAGCAGTGCTGTATCGGGATTCTCGGCAATGCAACGCAGGGCTCTGCCTATTTTGGTGCGTTTGAGCAGTTGATGCAGTACTGCCACAATGGCGATTGAGAGTACCAGGCTGATTAATTGCGGTATGCCAATGAGCAAGCCGCCAACTCTGAAGGTGGCCGAGCCGAATGGTGATTCCAATGACAGCGGATCGGTGCCCCAGATCATTATCACAATATGTTCCAGTATGATCAGGAAACCGAGCGAACTTACCAGTGGTATGGCGTGTTCGGTTGCATCGCCGTAGCGAGTTTTCATGTATCGATAAGTAAAACGCTCAATGATCAGCGAACACAACACAGCAACAAGTAGGGCAAGCACCACACCAACAATCCATTGCGTAGCATGTGGCAAGACAGTACCAAATATTGCGTCAAAGCCTTCACCAAAACCTCCGGACATGGTTGCCCAAAACATCATCGCCGATATCATGAAAAGAGCAGGAATCGTAAAGTTGAGAAAATTCAACATACCAATAGTCAATGTAAATGCAACAGCCACCATGACATAGACACCACCAAGCATCAGACCGTTAACTATTTGTTGTAGCAATAACATATTAACTATTTATCTTACTAACCTGGGGAATGTGGCTCTCGTGGTTATCGTGATACCAGTCCGCAATCTCTTCTCGTTTGGCCCACCACACGCCATCGTGTCCTTTCGCGTACTCCAGGAATTCACGCAGTGCGCGAATACGATAAGGGTGGCCAGCAACATGTGGATGCAAACCAATATTCATCAGCCGACCACTGCTTTCTCCTTCAAGATATAACTGGTCAAATTGCTCTTTGAGCAGTTCGAGAACTGCAGATGTGCTCATTCCGCGTCGATGAAAAAAAGTGAAATCGTTAATTTCCACGGAATAGGGTGTAGACACAATCTGACCAGTTGGCGTGTTTATCATGTATGGCTGCTCATCATTCATGTAATCGCATATAAATGATAAGCCTTCTTCGACGAGAATGTCAGCCGTTTGCGTTGTGCTGCGCAGTGAGGATGAAAGCCAGCCACGGGCTGGGCGACCAACGGTTTCTTTATAGACACTTAGCGCGTCTTGAATGAGTTTTGTCTCAGCGGCTTTATCAAAGTGATAATTAGTTAGAAGATCACCCTGTTCATAGTTGTGAGCGACGAGTTCAAATCCGCGTTCATTTGCAGCATCTATAATGTCTCTGCGTTCCAAGCCCATTTTTGCATTCATTGTGCAGCTTGCCGGAACGCCTGCCGCATCAAACGTATCGAACATTCTCCACACTCCAACACGGTGTCCGTATTCTCGCCAACTGAAATTGGGAAAATCCGGCACGTTTGCCGGCATCGGGTCTGGAATAACGGGTGGGCCACCTGCGTAATATGGTTTGTCGCTATCTTTGAGCAAGTCCCAATATTCGAGATTGATCGTTACAATTAATGCCAGTCGAGCGCCATTGGGCCATTTTAGCGGTCGGCGTTTCGGCAGAGGGACATAGTCATAATGCATAGCGGTAATCCATAAAATTACATCAAATTCAAATCAGCTAAAAAGGTATTCAAATGCATCCCCCCTTCGCGCAATACGCCCGGCGGTTGGTGTTGGGAAATGTGCTGGCATCATGATGACGGGAGTTTCGGCATAAGTGTCAATCAGTTTTTTACGGCTTTCTCGTGAGCGTATCGCATCAGAACAAAACCGACTGGATAGATCGGGGTTAGCCAATTGAATTGCGCTGTGCATAACATCGCCAGTTAGTATGGCGTGTTGCTTTCCAGACTTTACATGCACAATCACATTACCAGGTGTGTGCCCCGGTGCTGGTTCAAGCCAGATACCCGGTTCAATCTGGTAGTCGCTATCGACAAGTATGGCTTTGCCAGCTTTTATGATGGGTAATACGCTGTCATCAAAACTACCATGATTCAATGGTGTATCACCTGTGTGAGCGTGACAAGCCTGTTCCCAATATTGATATTCGAGTTGGCCAAAAATATATTGCGCGTTTGGAAAAGTCGGTACCCATTGCCCGTTGACCAATCGCGTATTCCAGCCGACGTGATCAGCATGTAAGTGTGTGCACAGCACATAGTCGATATCTTCAGGCTGTAGGCCAAGTTTTTTTAGTTTTGCAAGCCATGGTGTATTCAGCTGATGCCATTCGGGTCTGTTCGGTCGATGTTTGTCATTACCAACACAGCAGTCGACTAATATCGTTGAACGCGAAGAACGTATCAGCAGCGAGTGGAAACTCATGATTATTTTTTGTGTTGCTGGATCAACAAAATTCGGTAGAAGCCAGTCGGTTTGTGCTTCTATCAGGGTAGGCGCAATTTCGGGAAATAAAAAATCAGCGTCAGCAAATGCACCTTCGCTTTCCATAAGTCGATCTATGCGAATATCTCCGATGGTTTGTGTTTGCATATATTAGAAAAATATTATTGTTGATATTTTTGTTGTCGGCTATCATTCAGCGCAATATAAGCCTACTATGGTCTGAATAAGGTACTAAATGCAAGTAAAAGTAATGCCTTCTGCACTAAAATCCCATCTGCTCAGACCTGAACTCACTGTTGCCCCCGGTGTATTCGAATTAATCTCTGCCACGCTGGCCGACCAGCATGCATTTCCCGCACTTTATATGAGCGGCAATGGCACAGTGGCTTCTGCGCTGGGATTGCCCGATGTAGGTCTTGCAACCTATACAGAAATGCTAAGTAGAATTGAAGCCATTACCAGTCGCACATCCACGCCACTAATTGCTGATGGTGATACAGGTTATGGAGGATTGTTAAACGTTGATCGTACCGTCAAAGGCTACGAGCGTGCCGGTGCTGCTGGAATTCAATTAGAAGATCAAGTAGCCCCAAAGAAGTGTGGATTTGCAGCAGTAACTGAGGTGATTCCCCAATTAATGATGGTTGATAAAATAAAAGTCGCCCTTGAAGCTCGCAGCTGTGAAGATTTTCTGATTGTTGCTCGTACCGATGCTCGACGTGGCTACGGACTAACCGAAGCACTCGACCGAGCACTGGCGTTTGAAGATGCGGGCGCAGACATCATATTCATAGAAGCGCCAGAATCTATTGAAGAGATGAAAACCATCTGCAAACAAATTACACAACCCAAACTGTTGAACATGGTAGACGGCCGCTCAACAAAAGTGCTCTCAAAAACACAAATTGAAGATCTGGGATACAACATGGCAATTTTTCCGTGCACAGGTTTTCTGGCTGCAACCGAGGCTATGCGGCGATGTTATGCAACCATTGCAAATGAAGGTTCCAGCCTAAATGTAGATGCGCCATTGTGTTCATTTGACGAATTCGTCCAGCTTATGGGGTTTGATCACGCACGCGCTTTTGATGAGCGTTGGAATGATGAAATTCAGTCAGAGTCTGCAAAGAAGACTTAGCTATAAACGCGAAACTACTATCAATAACACAATGTGTTGCTCACTTACCCAGTCAAAGCATAGCTCGGAGCTACTTCACTGGTAAATAACTTCGCATTACTATAATTTTTATCGTTGTAATAACTATCTGGTTTTGATTCACTACACAATATTCGTGTAGAGTCGCGTGTAGATTCTCGAGATTGAATTGGTTGATGCGATTTGCAGGTTGGCCACTGCCTTGTATTAGCGATGTTTGCAAATGATTGGTTAAGAATGTCTTCGCCTTGCGCATCCACGATTCGGAACCTGTATTGCGTTGGTGATAGTTTGCGTACCATGTTGAATGATTCTCGACTATTGCGCAATGCACTCTCAAATTCAAACAGGCTACTGTCGTTGGTGTGTTGCTGCTGAACAAACTGTTCATTTGACCTCTGGCCGTTATTATCAACACGTTGAATGCTGTAGCCACCTTCATGAACCAAATGGTGGTGATGGCTGCAAAGGCACGCCCCGTTTGAAACACTCGTTGTACCACCGTCGGCCCAATGCTTAATGTGATGAATATGAAGATGACGAGACTGTGTGCAACCGGGCCACACACAGCGTTGATCTCTTTCTTTTATGGCGCGTTCCATGGCAGTAGGCCAAATTCTGGATTTGCGACTGATATCAATTGGTTCTCCGTTGAGTGTTTTGTTTACCGACAGACTACAATCACAGGTAATACGCCTTACCGTTTCGTGAGCGATAGGACCGGTACCTTGAACGCTTGGACGTTTTGTTGGGATGAGGGTGTCATTGGTGGATGTGCGGCCCGACGTGTTGTTCAAAATTTTGTCCTGAGAACTGTCCGATTTGGGGCTCGGTTGAGCTAACGGTAAATCTGCGGCATCGACCGATACCATAACTTGATATCGATCAGCGGTGGCGATAGCCTTTCCTGCACTTTGCAAACTGGTCTCTGCCATTAATATGGCGGCATCGGCTCGGCGTTGAGACATTTTGTAGTCTGTGTTGTGCAGTTTACTTTCAGTTGTATCCAGTTGGTTCATGCTGTGTTCAACGCTGTTGAGAAATGCTTGTGCAATTTCAGGCGGTAGGATCAATTGAATTCGCGTACAGCCGTTGCTGACCTCACTCCAAGTGAGTGAACGAGAGTCCCATTGTTTAAGTGCTCGACTATTTTCGTCATTAATGTCGTTCTCACTGTTGCGTTCCTCACTCCAACGGTACGACTCGCACAGCCGTTTTACGTCCGATACCGATGAATCCAACGCAGCATGGCATAGTAGTGGTTCACTTTCCTGATCAGCTACCCGAGAGATAAGGCGGACCTTAGACCACGACAGCGTGCCCGCTCTAAAAAGTGCCTTGAGTGTTGGCAATAATTGCAGTTTACGACCAACGCGCAAATACTCCCAACTTAATTGCATACTAATACCAATTTCAAAATTCATCCAGGCAGCACAATGCCGTGCACCGCTATTTTTCCAACCTTCAAGGTTATCGAACTTGATCAGTAACTCTAAAAGGTCGGCATGTTGTGAAGACATTTCTTGCGAGAGGGCTTTCAATCGCTCGCGGATGGACGCTTCGTCGTCGGGTATTGCTTTGCCTTTTATAGGTTTTGGAGGTGCTTCGATACAACCCATGGCCAATCGTATCTTCTGACCGAATTGTTCACGTTCTTTTTGACCGAAGGAACTCATACCAAAAGGGTAACGACCTTCATTTTTACTGATGTTAGGCTTGATTGAATCATCCATGATACTTCGTCTCCTTTGATGTTTCATCATAACAAGCTAGCGTATGTTAGGCAACAAAAAAAACTATAAATAATTACAGTATTAGTAATGAGTGGGCGAATTAGAAAATCAACGGAATATGTGGTACGTTTTTGTTGGCGTTGTTGATACGAGCTGCAGTCTTGGAATGCCGGCAAAGTGCTTAGACCGGTACTTGGTATGTTTGGGATTTGTTGTAAAATCGAGCTGAAGCTTTAGGCTCTAGTCGGCCAACAGCGGACTAAATGGGAAACAAACATGATGCAGACTATAAAACCATTAGTGTTAGCTTCGGCCGTTTTAGTCGTGGGGCTTGTATGTTTTATCGTTTTCAATTTTTACCAACAAAGATTGATAGCAGAGAAAACTGATGGGCTGTATGTGTACTGGTCTAACGCACTAGAAATAGCAAGAGATCAGCAACAAACAGTATCTGAATTCGTTGAAGAACATGGCGATAGAGCAAATATCATTACCCAAGCTCCAGGCTCAGTTCTTCTTAGGGAAACGATCCATATGAATATCCTGACTTGCTCAGAATGGTCGGTGGAAATCAGCTTTTCGTGGTCAGGTGGTGATAGCTCACGTTTTACGAGGTTAGCCGGTAAATGCTCATCCTGAGATACCAAGCTAGGACTGCTATGGGCACAGAGTTAACGTTTATATTGCTAGCTATTATGTAGTCTGCTACTGCCGCTTTCAGAAATAGCAAAATAGATTCGAATTAGTTAGCGGACATACTAGTGATAGAATTAATTCAATATAGAAAAGATAACAACCGGCCAAAACCGGTCCTATTAGTCACACTAAATTTCTAAGGAGTATCA
>CAYTJF010000151.1:0-14417 GCA_964437945.1 uncultured Granulosicoccaceae bacterium | reverse complement strand
ATACTGATTATCTTTAAAGTAGGTATCCAGACATTCGTGCTTGATTCTGCGCATTGCATCGCCTTCTACAGGCACAGCGATTTCTACTCTGTTGTAGAAATTTCGGGGCATCCAGTCGGCACTGCTAATATAGAGTTGCTCGTTGTCACCGGTACCAAAACAAAACACCCTTGAGTGCTCCAGAAATCGGCCAAGCACCGACCGAACCCTTATATTTTCTGATCTTCCTGGTATTTGGGCCTTGAGCATGCAGATACCGCGAATCAGTAAATCGATCTTGACCCCTGCTCCAGATGCACGGTAAAGCGCATCAATAACAGTAGCATCAACCAAAGAGTTCATACGCGCCATTATTCTCGCATTACCACCGGATTCTGCAATGCCAATTTGTTCTTCTATTTTTTCGATGATCACTCTATGCAGTGAAAATGGCGCTTGTACAATTTCTTTTAAATTTAATGCCTGTCCAAGACCAGTTAGCTGTGTAAATATTTTATGTATATCGTTTGTTATACGTTTATGACAGGTCAACATACTGATATCGGTGTACAGCCTTGCTGTGGTTGCGTGATAGTTGCCTGTGCCCACATGCGCGTATTTAACCAGTTTGGTTTTCTCTCGCCGGACCACCAATAACATTTTTGCATGGGTTTTGAATCCAACCACACCATAGACAACCTGAATTCCGGCCTCTTGAAGACGTGTCGCCAAATTTATATTGGCTTCTTCATCAAATCGAGCACGCAGCTCAATCACCACTGTTACATCCTTGCCGGCTCGCGATGCATGCATCAAACTATGCACAAACGCAGAATCATTCCCGGTTCGATACAGCGTTTGTTTGATTGCCAGCACATCAGGATCGTTTGCTGCCTGACGCACAAATTCGAGTATTGGATTATATGATTCGTAGGGATGATGGAACAACACTGGCGAACACATCGATATGTGTTCGAATATATCCATATTTACGCGGAACGCTGTCGCGACACTTGGCGTAAAAGCCGGAAATTTCAAATCAGGTCGATCTATTTGATCAGGCAGGTCAACCAGACGATTAAGGTTCACCGGACCATTGACACGATACACATCGGTGTCGGCAAGACTAAATTGTCTTTGCAGGTTTCGTACGATTCTGGATGGGCACTTATCGGCCACTTCCAAACGTACCGCTTGCCCAAAATTTCTTTGCAATAACTCACTTTGCAGCGCCCTGCGTAGATTCGCCACCTCCTCATCTGAAACGTACAGTTCGCTGTTGCGAGTGACTTTAAACTGATACACACCAGCAGCCGTCATTCCGCTAAATAAAGAGCTCATTTGCGAATGTATGATAGAACTCAGAAACACGAATCCATGAGCCGAGCCGCAGATCTCTTCTGGTACTGAAATGACGCGCGGTAATGATCGCGGCGCACGCACCAATGCAAATCCGGATTCTCGCCCAAACGCATCCACCCCTTGCAGATCAACAATAAAGTTCAGACTCTTGTTCGTCAGCCTGGGGAATGGGTGTGCAGGGTCGAGACCTAAGGGACTGAGCACCGGAGCAATCTTGTCGTTAAAGTACTCTTTAATCCAGGCCATCACTTTGTCATCCCACTTGCCTCGATCAAAAAATCTAATATCCTCTGAGGCTAAGCCTGGTAACAATACATCGTTCAACAACTTGTACTGTTTAGCAACAAATTCCTGGGCCGCACTGTTTATAAGGTTGAGCTCTTGTTGCGGTGAAAACCCATCGATACCGGCCGCCTCTACCCCACCCAATATTTTTTGTTTTAGACCAGCCACTCGAACTTCAAAAAATTCATCAAGATTGCTGCTGGATATACACAGATAACGAAGCCGTTCGAGCAACGGGATAGATGCATCATCGGCCAGTGCGAGTACACGTTCATTAAAAGCCAAAAAGCTCAATTCACGATTGGATAGCTCATGCGAAAACATGGTGAGTTGTTTCAATGTTTCCCGATGGTGGTTACGCGTTGCAGATTTTCGCGCTAACTTTCTTGCTGACTTTTTCGCTGATTTCTCAGTCAGTTTGTCAGCGCCCTGGGCCGCTTCTACGTGCGCATCAGTCTCTTTTGGTCGATCAGCACGCTTTGACGGTTTTTTATTTGACAATGATCTACTCCAAGCTTCACACAACTTTGTGACAACTATACGGCATCTGTTCGGCGTTACGTTTCAACCCGTTTTGTACCGATTTGACGACATTCAGCCGCAACCAGTTTATGCAATTGCCGTCCCTATTCGGCGCGGTTTCGTTCAATTCTCACCAATTCAGGGAAAAATTCATTAAATGCAGCTAACAGAATCGGTTCATGCTGTCGGGCTATATCGGCACCCAGAGCCATTGGCGCAAACTTGGGCGTCCGTCTGGATAGGCGCTCAAGCGTGATCTCCACACCAGCATAATGCAGATTCCCAAGCAATACATTCTCACGCTGTAGAAAATGCGAAAAGCGCTGCAAACCTGCTGGAAGTTGATCATGCATCGTGTTTAGCGCTTCATGAACCGTGGCTACATGTTGCTCTATCGGCACATCGCTGTAGCTATCCCAGTTAGTAGCCAGAAAATAGTCGAATACAACGTCTGTAATGATGCCAGCGAACCGCCTGACCGGTGGTTCAAAAACGTCATGTGTGGCCTTCACCGCCGGGTGTTTATCGGTGTAGGCATCGATTCTGCGATGACGTCGTATTCCCTGTTGAATGCCTTGCGGGTAGCTCGATAAATCTGAACCACGAATAAAGTCGCCACAAAACTGGCCGGCGATGCGTTCTGCGTTACCCTGGGCAAAAAGCGTGTGCGCAAGAAAATTCACGTAATGTTCGTACCAAAGCTTGTTTGCCTGCCACTATACCCGCTATGCTGCACCGATGAACAAAGAACAAATTGATCGATACAGTCGTCACATCACACTACCAGCTGTAGGCCGAGACGGCCAGCAACGATTGCTGGATAGCCACGTGCTCATTGTCGGACTCGGTGGGCTTGGTTCACCTGCAGCCATGTACCTGGCTGCAGCAGGTGTCGGCAAACTCAGTTTCGCCGATTTTGACACGGTTGAAGTGTCCAACCTGCAAAGACAAATTGCACACACAACAGACAGGGTTAGAGAATTAAAAACACACTCGGCACGTACTGCGGCTCTGAACATCAATCCAGAGATAGAGATCGATGTCATCGACTATGCACTCGAACGCGACGAACTCGACGAACTGATTCCCACCTGTTCTGCCGTACTCGATTGCAGTGATAACTTCCCCACTCGTTTCGCCGTCAATGCCAGTTGCGTTGCCCACAAGGTTCCACTCATCACAGGTGCCGCCATCCGCTTTGATGGTCAGGTAACGGTGGTCCGCTCAGATCAGCCCGACTCTCCCTGTTATCGTTGTTTGTACACCGAAGGAAGCGATACGGCCGAGACCTGCGAACAAACCGGTATTTTGGGTCCAGTGGTTGGCCTGGTGGGATGCATACAAGCCCTGGAAACAATAAAAGTGTTGTGCGATATTGGTGACGATCTAACCGGACGGCTTTTGCTGTTTGATGGGCTGGGGCTTGAATTTAACGAAATACAACTGAAAAAAAGCCCAGATTGTCCGGTGTGCGCATAAATTTGGTTCATACATAACTTAAACGCACGTATATCTTAAAGCTGAACGCTCTGTCGCCTGGCACGTAGTACTCAATACCCCATTCAATGTGTGGTATCCGAATGATCTGCACCGCCAATATAGCCTTTGAAAAGCGCTGCGACATCGACTGAGTCATAACGATAAAACGCATTGCAAAATTCACAGTTAACGCTTACCTCGCCCTGCTCAGCCACTATATCGAGTACCTCGGCTTCTCCAAGACTAATCAGCATATTATCAGTACGTTCTTTGGAACAATTACACGCAAATTCCAAATTGTCTGGTTCAAACAAGCGCACTTGTTCCTCGTGATAAAGCCGATGCAATAGCGTTTGTGGTGCTTCGCTCAACAGTTCTTGTTCGGTTACTGTGTCAGCTAGCGCGCTCGCTCTTGCCCAACCATCCTCATCATCAACTTTTTGTTCTGAGGGCGGTAACGTTTGCAACAACAAGCCGGATACCGACGTATCGGATACAGCAAAATGCACTTGCGTTTTCAATTGCTCGCTGACCGCAAAGTAGTGCTTGATCGAGTCGGCCAACGACTCACCCTCCAACGGTACGATACCCTGGTAGGGTTCAGAATACTGATCGGCTTCAATGGTAATGCTCATACGCGCATCAGCACCAAATACCTCGACAGGTACGGTGTTTATCGGCTCATGTTCCCAACGCGCCAAACCGCGCAAGTTGCCGTCGTTGGTGATTTGTACGACCAACAAATGAACATCACCTGAACCACGCACCTGCAAAGTGACTTTTCCATCAAACTTGATCGTGCCTGCCAGCAAGGCTGTGGCTACAAAAGCCTGCCCTAAAATGGTAGACACGTTCGGTGGGTAATCGGTACGCGCTCGCGCCGCCTCCCAACATTCGTCGAGGTGCACCAATTGACCACGCACATTACACGTTTCAATTAAAAATCGCGAACGCGAATCAGATAGCATTTTGTGTGTATCGTCTGTAAACATAATTGCCCAACAGCGGTGTTAGATACATGGGTATTTGATAACACGCTATAAACAGCAAAAAGGGTTGATAGGTGCTTGCCGGCAGTGCAGTCAGAAAAATAGCCACGGCTCTGTTACCTGTCATAACACCCAACACTATGGGCAATTTCATTGAGAACAAGTGGTTCAATCCAAGCCCAATTACCTGGTACGCAAAATTGACCAAACACGCCCAGAATAACGTTTTTATCAATAACCCCGGCTCATCCCAGGCGGTATGAATGGCCGCCATTAATCCAAGTACAATCACGGCAAGCAAACAAGCGGCCAGTCCATCAAGAACCGCTCTTTGCTTTTCGTTGTAATCGTTCAATACAAATTTTCGCAATAATCTGGCCACAACATAAGCACCAAGCACAACCAGTGTGAGTACGAAGGCTGTTCTAACCAACATAATATGGGATGAGTGCAATGGTAGCAAAGCCAACACTGGAAAAGCGGTAATGGGCAGGGCAAGCGTTGAAACAACAAGCAAACGGATGGCCGCGGCACCGTTGCCCCCTAGCATCATTACCATACTGGGGCCACCGGTAATACACGATGCAGCACCAACCAGGGTAACGGGGACTTGCCAGGCGACTGGCACAGACAGCAAACGCATTGCCAGCAAGACCACAATCGGTAAAACCAGCTGGATAGCGAACAGCAGCAACAGTGTGCGCTTGATATCAGCCGTCAGCAACCTGTGTAACCGTGTGTCAGTTACCGGTGAAGCCTGGCTTGACTCGTTTAGCTGTAAAAAGGAGATAACCAACAAAACAACCAGCAATGGCCCAATTGCCTCTTGCATCAATCTGGCCAGCTGTGGCAGTGCCAGGGCTGCCAGCAACCCCAGCGGCAAAACCCACTTACCCCGTTTTCCTACCGCCGCAAGTGCCTGCTGCACTTAATCTAATCTACTCAACTATTACACTGCCCGACACTGCCCGACACTGCCCGACACTGCTGACCACTGCTCGACTCTCCCGGAATCTGCTTGCCAAACCCGCTTGAATGTGGCACCAGAGTACCAACTGCGAATTTAGTTATCGGTAACGTAGGCATCAATCTGCGCATGCCTGACACCCTCAACCTGATGGGCTACCAGATCGAGGTTGTCAATATCGGCTTGTTTATTGACAAGACCTTTCACCACAACCACATCGTCTTCTGGGCTAGTGACACTTACGCTCAACTGCGATGTAAAGGGATGTTCACGCAACGCTTGTCGCACCCGCAATGCCAGCTCAGAGCCATCAGTATTGCCGCTGTTTGTAAATCGAGGCAATGTCACTGAATTTAATGCTTCGCACGCCGTTCCCATAGAAACGACCGATCCGGCAAACAGCAGTTTTAAAGCCTTACGACGTGAATGGTTTTTCGAATTCATACCTTAAGTTCCAATAATCATTTAATTTGAGTTGTCGCTAATAATAACAGCCGTATTCAACAGCAACGCGCAAAAACTTTTGTGGAATTACGCATTCTTAAGTTTTTCCCGCAATATTTGATTCAATTGACCGGGGTTCGCTTTACCTTTTGACGCTTTCATTACAGCGCCAACAAAGAATGACAAGAGCTTTTCCTTGCCGCCTTGATACTCCGCCACCTGCGATGGATTCGCGGCTATCACCTCATTTATCATGGTTTCAATAGCCGATGTATCGGTAATCTGTTTCAAACCCTTTTTTTCGATAATATCATCGGCACTGGCATCGGTTCCCCACATTTCGTCAAACACCTGTTTGCCGATTTTTCCAGAAATAGTGCCATCGTCTACGCGAACCAACAATTGGCCCAGACGCTGAGCCTGAACCGATGCATTTTCAATTTTGCAGTTCTCTTTGTTTAGTCGGCCTGTTAACTCACCAATGACCCAGTTAGCTGCCAACTTGGCCGGGAATTTTTGTCCGTCAAGAACTGATTCAAAATAGTCAGCGGTGGCCTTATCCCCCATTAACGCAGAGGCATCTGTGGCAGTGAGTTTGTACTCGTTGATAAACCGTGCACGACGCACCTGCGGTAACTCAGGCATATCTGACTTAACTGAATCTATAAACGCATCGTCGATCACCAATGGTGGCAAGTCAGGGTCGGGGAAATAGCGATAGTCGTTCGCTTCTTCTTTTGATCGCATGGAACGGGTTTCATCTTTGTCTGAATCGTAGAGGCGTGTTTCCTGAACAACACTTTGTCCACTTTCCAGCTGATCGATCTGCCGATCTACTTCAAACAGAATCGCTCTTTCCAGAAAACGAAACGAATTCAGGTTCTTGATTTCAGCACGCGTACCAAACTCAGCCTGTCCGCTTGGGCGCACCGATACATTTGCATCACAGCGAAACGAGCCTTCCTGCATATTACCATCACAAATATCTATATATCGCACCAAAGCATGAATGTGGCGAGCGTACGCAACGGCTTCTGTTGCTGAACGCATATCGGGTTCGGATACTATTTCAAGCAGTGGTGTACCCGCCCGATTCAAGTCAACTCCGGTACGCTCATCGAATAAATCGTGTACTGATTTACCCGCATCTTCTTCAAGATGGGCTCTGGTAATGTTGATGGTTTTTTCTGTGCCATCAGGCAGGCTCACGGAGACTGACCCAACGCCAATAATTGGCAATGCCATTTGAGATATCTGATAACCCTTGGGCAAGTCGGGATAGAAATAGTTTTTTCGAGCAAACTGCGAACGCTTTGTAACGTGGGCATCCGTGGCCAAACCAAAGCGCACTGCCATATTCACAACACCTGCATTAACCACAGGTAGTACGCCAGGAAGTCCTAAATCAACTGCACACGCCTGCGTATTGGGTTCAGCACCAAATGCTGTAGATGCACCAGAAAAAATTTTACTGCGCGTGGCCAGTTGCGCATGAATTTCCAGTCCAATGACGGTTTCCCAGCTCATATCAGCCTCACTCAATACCGGCAGGCATACGTTGATGCCAATCGGTTGCTTGTTGAAAACGGTGCGCGGCGTGTAACAATCGCGCTTCATCGAAATGCTTGCCGGTTAACTGCAAGCCAACAGGCAAACCACCGACCTCACCGCACGACATGGATATAGCGGGCAGTCCGCACAAGTTAGCAGAAACTGTGTACAAATCATTTAAATACATCGATATGGGATCGTCGGTTTTTGCACCTGTTTGAAACGCAGGTGTTGGCGTTGTTGGCCCGGCAATCACATCAACATCTTTAAAAGCGGCATCGAAGTCATCGCTGATCAGTCGACGCACTTGCTGAGCTTTCAAATAATAAGCATCGTAGTAACCTGCCGACAACGCATAAGTACCAATCAGGATACGTCGCTTAACTTCTGCACCGAAACCTTCACCACGCGAGCGCGTGTACAAATCATCCAGGTTAGCTGGGTTGTCGCAACGATAACCAAAGCGTACACCGTCGAAGCGAGATAAATTGCTGGACGCTTCTGCTGGAGCAACAACATAATAAGCTGGAATACACATGCTCTGGTTCGGTAGCGATACCGACTTGAGTTGTGCACCTAGCCTTTCATACTCAGCCAATGCGGCGCGCACTTGGGTGGCAACACCATCATCAAGCCCGGCCGAAAAATACTCCGCAGGAACACCAATCTTGAGTCCGTCAATTGGCTTATCAAGATCAGCTGTATAGTCGGGCACAGGCTTATCGCTACTGGTGCTATCCCGTTCATCAAAACCGGCCATCGCTTGTAGCACCATCGCGCAGTCTTCGGCTGTTATAGCCAACGGGCCTGCTTGATCTAAACTCGATGCAAAGGCGATCATGCCGTATCTGGACACACGACCATAAGTTGGTTTGATACCGGTAAGACCACAAAATGCGGCCGGTTGTCGGATGGAGCCTCCAGTGTCAGTACCGGTTGCTACAGGCGCTAGTCGTGCCGCAACCAACGCCGCACTGCCACCAGATGAACCACCTGGTACACAATCTCGTTTCCATGGATTTTTTACCGCGCCAAAGTAACTGTTCTCATTTGAAGAGCCCATCGCAAACTCATCCATGTTGGCTTTGCCCAACATAACCATACCTGCATCGTTAAGCTTATTCACAACGGTAGCGTTGTACGGTGCATTGAAATGCTCAAGCATTCGAGAACCACAAGATGTGCGGCCACCGGCTACACAAAAAATATCCTTGTGCACCATTGGTACGCCGAGCAGCGGTGATACCGAATTAGCTGACGCGCCGCTTTTACGCTTACTATCGGCTTGTTCTGCACTCTGGATTGCAGCATCAGCAGCCACGCTTATAAGCGAATTAATATCGGTATCGAGCCGGGCGATACGATCAAGATAATGCCTGGTGAGTTCTGAGCTGGAACATTCACCGTTGGCGAGCATACGAGATTGCTCGGCAAGCGTTTTTTCATACATGGTATTGGTTTCGATCGATTAGTAAAGCGAGATGTCGTTCAACATAGTCGGACTCGGTAGGACCAGCATGGATGCAGGTCAGGCCTGTTCACTCAATAACGCGCGGAACAAGAAAGTAGCCCTGCTCCACCGCAGGCGCTGGGGCTTGCAAGGTTTTGCGCTGGTTTTCTTCACTAACGTTGTCAGGCCTTAATCGCAACTCGGCATTGCCTGGGTGTGCCATAGGCTCAACACCTTTGGTTTCGATGGCATTGAGCTGCTCAACCAGCCCCAGCACGGTTGAAAGGTCGTCACGCAGTGGCTCAAGTGCCGCTTCATCAAGACCAATGCGGGCCAAATGAGCTATTTGCTTTATATCGTCAGTGGTAAGTGCCACGAAAATTCCAAACGCTGAAGAGTTAAGTATGAAAATTTAGCATAATGAGCGCTAACCCGCTGCCCGATGAGCGATCTAGGCCCACTAACCCAATTGATCTGACCAAACTATCATGACTCAAACAAACGATGAATCGGCGCGACTCGTACAGCTGGAACTGAAAATGATGGATTTGGAGGTAACTATTCAGCAGCTTAACGAGGTGGTTTTGAAGCAATATCGCGATATTGAACAGCTGCGCCAGGCTAACAGTGATCTGGAACGAAAACTTGACACTATTAACGAGCCAGGGCCGGCTCCAACCGCAGGCGACGAGGTCCCGCCTCATTACTAAAGACAGTCCAGCTAACTGCTCATCTAACTGCCAACTAAAATAACTGCCAACTAAAGCTGCCCAACAAAGAACCACAGAATACCGTTAAGCAAGCGAAACGGGCTGGTTTAACCTCCCAAGGTCAGCACTTTGTCTTCTATCCGGTAACTCGGTACGATCAGATTTTCGTCAGCATACTGACCGGAATACACGCGCCCGGCAAAGTCATAGCGCGCTCCCCGACATTCATCAACAAAACCGCCGGTCCAGGGTTGCCCCATAAAAGGCTCGTCTGATGCTGGCAACAAATCGATAGGGCAACTGAAATCGGTACCGACGCCAATGCTAATAAAGTACTCAGGCCTACTGGAGCGTTGCTCATTATTGGCCCACGCCGGTTGTCTGGATTTTGTCGATTTTGCATCAAGCAGTCGTGTATCCTCTGACTTCAGTGCCTGCACTTGCTGTATTGTTCGATAATAGATCAATACCGGTCGCCCTTCCCATAACACGATACGAACCTCGCCAGCGCTCATGCCGCCAATATCCACGACTTTTGTTGGCATTACCCGTGAACCAGGATCACTGGAGAACACCATGGATAACACCACATACATGATGCCGATAAGCCCCAAAACCAACATGAGCTTGGCGGCTACTCGTAATCGCAAGCGTCGAATCTGTTGTTGATCCACTTATAATCTCTAAACATTGAGAACCCGAGCCAATAATAATACGCACAACATGAACTGTTCACAGCCATGAATTGGACCGCACCACAAATCCTTGTCCGCGCAGCAGAGCCTGACTGTATTACCGAGGCTAAAAGGCTGGCTCAAATGGCTGGACTGACGTTCGTTGACACAACCATGGTGCAAAAAACAACGATAGATTCCAATTCAAGTCCATGGACCTTGCTTGTGAAACCTGCAGAAGTCAGCCTGTTGCGACCTGATGAGCTTTCAATAGCAATCGATTTTATCCATGGCAAAGGCATTCGACGTGCTCGGGAACGAGATTTTAATTCCCAACCACTAGCTCGCTCACTGGGTTTGCAAACACTTCGAAAGCGTACCGGTCAAACACCGACGATCATCGATGCCACTGCAGGCCTGGGTACCGATGGATGGATGATGGCGAGTCTGGGTTGCAGGGTACGTTTACTGGAGGCATCGCCGGTTTTAGCAACCATGCTGACCCATGCACTGGACCTGGCACGTAATGATGCGCACAATGTTGGACACAATAGTACGCGCAATAGTACGCGCAATGGTGCGCTCATTAGTGAACACGCAGTAGCCTCCAATTATGCAGACAACAAACCAGAGAATAACAGTCCTGCACACCATTTAACGGTGATTAATACTAACTCGGTCCAGTACCTGAATAACGATGATAACGCGGGAGCACATATCATCTATCTTGACCCGATGTACCCGCTAACACGAAAGAAAGCGCTGGTTAAAAAAGGCATGCAACTGTTGCATGATTTGATAGGCCCTGATAACAACGGCGCAGAATTACTTAACAGCGCATTGAAACGGGCCGAATACCGGGTCGTTGTCAAGCGACCGCGTGGCGCACCGCCGTTAGACACGGCAAAGAAATTTGCAGGACAGACAAGCGAAGTGCAATCAACGAATACTCGATATGATATTTATCATATCGCGCGTTCTTGACCATCAACAAATTTTAACCACCCGGCTATACCACGATTTTAGTCTCTGAAGTTCTGGTATTGAAAAGGCAAACCCAACTCTGCCTTTTTTAATAACTCCATAGTGGCCTGCAAATCGTCGCGTTTTTTGCCATTGATTCTTAGTTGGTCACCTTGAATTTGCGCTTGCACTTTAATTTTCGACTCTTTAATTTTGGCTACCGCTTTCTTGGCAATGTCTTTATCAATGCCAACACGAACCTTAATAATTTGCTTCACACCTTTGCCCGATGTTTCAACTTTTCCAGCATCAAGGCAGGCAACGTCGATCGAACGAGAGCTGAGCTTCTTGTATAAAATGGGGTGCATCTGCTGGATTTGAAAATCACTATCGGCGGTCAGCACAACAGCGCCATCGTTTAATTTGGCATCACATGAGGTGCCTTTAAAATCGAACCGATTGGTAATTTCTTTACTGGCTTGATCTATAGCATTGCTCAGTTCATGCTGGTCTACTTCTGATACAACATCGAATGAAGGCATGGGGTTCTCCCGGATTGGATGCCGTATTTTACCAGCAAACTCAGGCCAAACCCGTTTGCGTAGCACCGTTTTACGCTTTACTACGTATACTGTAGCTGTGTGAGTGTCATTCACCGTAACAGTTAACAGCGTAAGCGAGCGTACATGAGCGACGATTTAATTGAAGAGCGCCGGGACTATTCGGCTAACACCTTATCAGCAAATGAGCTGGCAGAAACACCGGTAGAACAATTTAAAAACTGGATGAAACAGGCGCAAGACGCAAAAATTATGGATGCCTCTGCTATGGCGCTTGCTACAGCCGACGAGCTCGGTCAGCCTCACGTGCGCATGGTGTTATTGAAGCAAGTCGATGAATCCGGATTTGTCTGGTTCACCTATCAAAAGAGCGACAAAGGTGCGCAACTGGCTAAAAATCCACAAGCCAGTTTGTTGTTCTACTGGCGCGAATTGGAGCGCCAGGTGCGCATAGAGGGACCTGTTGTCACGCTTGACCCAAAAGATGCCGACGAATACTTCTACTCACGACCCGAAGGCAGTCGATTCAGTGCAGCAGCATCTATTCAATCAGCACCTGTCACGAACCGATCAGAACTTGAAAACAAAGTAGCTGCTCTACACAAGCAATACCCGGACGGCAATGTACCCCGGCCAGCTGTTTGGGGCGGGTACCAGTTACAACCGGTTCGATTTGAGTTTTGGCAAGGGCGTGATGATCGATTGCATGACCGTTTTATCTATGAGAAAAACCAAGCAGGCTCATGGAGCCCACAGCGCCTTTCTCCCTAGTACTGTTTGAGTACAGTTTGGTACATTGCCTATTAGTGCTATGGAACTTAGAATATAAAAAATACTGTACTAATACAAGCGGTAAAGCCGCCAACAGTTTAAGCTATGCAAAAATTTTTATTAATACTGATTTCTCTGATTGTCTTAGGCGTTGTAGTCAGACTCTCAATCGATTTTTTCTCCAAGGATCGTATCGCAACAGGATTGATAACATCCGAAGACGCAAGTCCTGTGTTATCGGGTTGCGACAATCTGCTTAACTGCACATCATCTACTGCCAGCACAAAGAAAAATCGAATTGAACCGATTGAATACCAAGGTTCAAGCAGCGAAGTCATTGAGAAAATAGCACCACTGATCTCTGAGAAAAGAGGCACCATGATCGAAACTCAGAACGCACACTATCTTCACGCAACGTACAAAACTGCTTTAATGGGTTACACCGATGATCTCGAACTGCTGCTCGATAACAACGACGGTGTATTGCACATTCGCAGCGCATCAAGAATAGGACGCAGCGATTTAGGCGCCAATCGAAAGCGCATTGAGGCGCTTCGCGTTTTATTAAAAGGTAAAATTTAGCTAATCCCCAATGGTGCCCGCAGTAGCGACCCCATTGGCGACCCCAGTCGCGAACCCAGTGGCGACCCCAACAGCAACATTGGTCAATTCTTTCGGCCGGAAAGTCGGTCCAGCCGGCGCCTTGCGTTCCAACCTGCCAGCATCTGCCACTATAGTGGCTGGACAACCACCCTGGCTGGCATAGAACAACGCCCCCATAACCAGCGGATCTTCTGTCGATTCAGCGACTGTATTCCAGGAATCGTCAATACGGCAATCAGGCTGGATACCACCTAGCACACTTACACCTGCAGCATTGACGCTAAGTGCTGACATGGCATTGATCGATTTAGCGCAATAGGTACGGGGAATGGATGAAAAGGGTTTGCCTGCCGTAGCATCGCCTATGACCACAACCTCAATGTAAGGTTTTAATGAGTTGATAAAGATCTCTGATGATGATGCAGTGTCGCCAGTGGTCAACACAATCACTCTCGGCGAATTTAACGCACTGTCGACCTTTTCAAAAAACTCAGTATTGCTAAAAGCAGCGTATTTATCACTCCACTGGTTCTCCTGCAGAACCTTACCCTCAACCGCTGCGCCTCCAACTACAGAGGCCAAATATCTGGCTACCGATGTTAGACCACCACCGTTATAACGCAGATCAACAATAAGTTCGTCTACACCCCCTGCATCCTCAAACCGCTCGAGTGCCGCATCAATTTCATCTTGAGTGGTAGCAAGAAACGCTTGAATCGAAACATAACCAATGATTGGCAGATTCGCATTGGTATCTGCCGTGAATCTATTCAGAGCAGCAGCGGTCACCCAACGATACTCTTGCTGGCTAATGCTTATGGTACGTGGGCCTTCATTGCCTGTGCGAATGCTCATGGCCACAGCTTCGAAACTGTTCAGCCCCAGAATCTGGCCAAGATCATTGTCTGAAAATTCCGATATGGGTTGACCATTTAGCGTAATCAACTCATCACCACGTCGTATGCCAGCATTAAATCCAGTCGTGAAATTTGTGCCTGGTAATGAGTTGGATTTGGCAGTACGAATTTTTGAGTATAAATCCTGGGATTGGACCACTAGTGGTCCAACCACATGATATGTTCGGGTTCAGAGCGTCACAGCCGTTGTC
>CAYTJF010000150.1:0-14646 GCA_964437945.1 uncultured Granulosicoccaceae bacterium | reverse complement strand
ACTAGAGGAAATTAGAAATTGATCTGTAGAATTTGCTTAATGTACTCATGTGAATCGTATAAATTGTGCGAAACTTCTTAACTGAAACCAGGTGAGGTTTCAATTGGTTCCAGGTGAGAAATTGGCTGTAATGGCCTACATGGTAACTTTTTCTTCAATTCGATAGTCAGCTGGAAACATATGCATTAGATATAGTTTTCGTAGTATACGAATGCGTGTTTCAAATCTTTGGTGAATCCGCATTTGGTGTAAAACTGGGAGGTTTTTTCATCCAGTTGACTTGTCATTAACATAATTTTAAAGCAGCCTCTGGCAACAGAAATTTCCATCGCATGTTTTAGGCATTGAGTTCCCAGTCCTTGTCTTCTATATCGACAATCAGTAACGACATTCTCTATGAAGGCGTAGGGAGCACCGCCCCAGGTAATGTTCGGAATATGATTCAAATAGCATGTCGATACCACGCGGCCGTCTTGCTCTACGACAACGATAGTGAAATTGTCTGATTTTAATATGTCTTGATAGGTTGAATAAATTAATTCACCGAACTCACTATTGTCTTTTGGATTTAGTTGTTTCATCAGGCTGACTAAATCATCATAGTCAGCCAGTTCAGCATTGCGAATTTTCACTGTTTAGTTTCCAGCAACTTTGCTTTCAGAACTAACGTCCTAATCTTAGTCAGTGGCGGTGGCTTCGATCTCAATCATGAGGCTGGGAATGGCAAGCTGGTTAATACCAAGTAAACTCATCGGAGGTGAGACGCCGGTCGACCCGAGTTTTTCGCTTAGTACGTCAAAATTGCTCATGGTTTCATCCATATCGGTGGTGTATATGTTAAGTCGAGTAATATTAGCAAAACTCATATCAGCTGTACTCAATACGGCTTCCAGATTTTTAAGTGCCAGAGTCAATTGGTTGCGCATGTCATTTGGGTGTTGTGGATTACCGTCAGAGTCAACGGCGGTTTGGCCTGAACAAATGAGCTGTCGCGTAGCTCCTTCGAGTATTTCGGCCTGATTGTAACCAAATTTCTGCGACCACGACCATGGGTTGATGGGTGTTCTTTTCATCTTTATAGCTCCGATTGTAAATGTAGTTTGCAATACGCATTGGGTTAGCTGTGGCTCGATGCCGGCGCCCTGAGAATGCAAATTAGTACACGGAACTGACAACCCAATGTCAGGAGTGATTTTTTATGGCTATATGTATTAGCTTCAGTGATCGTACTTAGAAATAATTGTGTCTTTGAAGCTAACACAACCATGCAGGGATTGTTGAATCGTTAACACCAGTACAGGCCGCGTTAACACATTCAGATAAATTGCCAAAATGCATATCCAGCTGAACCAGCGCTGGGCCATAGTGCGCATATTTTCCTGAATTAGTCATTAAGTTTCGAGCCTGTTTTGGTATCACAGGCTCTGTAATCATGCACCAGCAGGTATCAGTAATAAACTCAACCCCGAAAGATTCAAGCTGCTCAATGTAGCCTCGCTCGTTGGCAGTGTCATACACGCTACGTCCCAGTGTGACGAGTAGCCGGACTTGCGGATGTTTTGTTCTGCTATCACATAAAGTTACCAGTCTCTCGCATTCAGTGATTGAAAAGTGCGGGTTTCCAAGGCATATCATATCGACTGCCGACGTAAATGCGGTATTCAGTTCTTTATAGCTATCAAGCAATGCGCTCGTGGTTACTCGTTTTGAGTTATTGAATAAACTATTATTGCGACAAAAGTTGTCTGTAGCGGCTGCTTCTGGTGTAATTCCATACATATGGAACATCGAAGTCGACGATGTCGTGGCAAATGCGGCACTGAATGCTTTAAGATCATCCATGGTGGGTTCTAATGTCTCAAGCCCATAAATCATTGGTAAATCGTTCGCAGCCATGAGTCCGATGCTATAGCCAAGCAACGGCCAGAAAGCATCATCGGGTGCAGTAACTTTATCTACTGTTACACATACCGTTGGTTGTCGCCCCGAATCCAGATGACTGCCGCTGGCGGGTGCTCGACCAGTTAGTGCTATAAAAATATCCAGAAAATCCGGATACTTTTGTGTTCGCGCTCCGATAACACTGTTGGCAAACATCACTGCATTTGATTCTGCCCAAACTATTTGCTCACCAAAGGTGGGCGCGCTTTCAAGTAAATAAGGTGCACACGTAAAACTTAACTGTGCACCCATTTGCATATACGCCTGACCCAATTGACTTGCGGGTTCACCCAGTTTTGCATCAACCCCTTGGCTCTGCCAGCGGCGCTCATCAACAGATATAGCATTAAGCGTGGTTGGTACTCGAACCTTTGCACCAATTTCTACTAACCGTTGTGCAAATGCCAGGCTGGACGGCCCGTTATATACACACGCGTCAATATGCGCTTGACAGACATCAATGAGTTTATCTGCGCCTTGTATCTGAGCGATTCGAAGTATTATTTGCATGGCTAGTTTCGCAGCATCGCCCATCTGCCCATCCAGCATTTGCTTGTCAGCTAAGCTTAGTGTAATAGAGCTTGCTTGAGTACTGGATACAACATCGGCTGTCTCAAATTGATTCTTTGAAACTGCGGGCTCATCGGCCATCTTAAGCGACGTGACCGAATTTCCTTCAAAAACTATATTAGCCCCGCGAATTTCAACCTGAATACCGGTTACCAATCGGCTGAGGTCGTTTGCATTGATTCTTAAAACTGGCAGTGATAATTCAAACAATGATTCAGCAACCAAGACACCTAGCGTCAGAATATCCTCTGCCTCGGTAAAGATGAGGGCCGCCGGCGCACAGTTATTTACAATTAGCTCTAGTAATGCACCGCTGCCGGAGCATGAGCCACGCCCGCTTGGAATGACGAGTATTTTGCCGCTTACATTGCTTCCTTTAAGTGGATGATGCTCATCAATGATGTTACCGCTTTGTGGATCGATACCACCCCAAAAACTAATACCAACATCTGAAACCAATAGCGGTCCGCTGGCGTTTCCGTCTACTAAAACAGAGCCAGAGGCAGTGCTACTAGTTGGATCTGAGCGAGATTCGACCATAAACTTAGCGCGACAATGTAATTGATTAGGTGATTAGATAGCGTTTTACGATCCCTAGCGAATAACTCTGCGCTACCAACGATATAAAACCTGGAAAATCGATGTCTGACTTTTCGTTTGCGCAATCGGAAATAGTGCGAACCAAGCCAAAAGGCACATCAAATGCTTCACAAACCTGTGCAACTGCAGCGCCTTCCATCTCAATGCAGGCAACGTCAGGAAGTCTGCGAAGAATATCTGCAGCCAGTGCGCTGTCAGAAATAAATTGATCACCGCTGGCAATGTCGGCAACCGTCGCGATCGGCTGTTCAATATTGAATTGCGATTTCGCATTGTTGCTAACAGTCTGATTTAAATCAATTTCCAGAAACTGCTTAGTGGCAGTTGTTAACTTTTTCTGGATAGTAGGGCAAGTGCCAATCGCTGCTCGGCCAAGTAACGGAATCTCGTGTTGTTCAATAATAGGTCTGGCGTCCATATCATGCTGAAAGAGGTTTTTTCCGATAACAATGTCGCCAATGGACAATGTGTCACTTATTCCGCCAGCAACACCGGTAAAAATAATTTCATCGATAGCAAACTTTGTAATTAGAGTGGTGGCAGTGATAGATGCGGCCACCTTGCCCCAATGTGAAAAAACCACGACAATGTTCTTGTCGCACAATTGACCAGAAAAATAGGTACGGCCACCAATCGTCTCCTCTGAATCAATATGCATATCGTTTACGATTGATGCATTCTCTTCATGCATCGCACTCATAACGGCAATTTTCAAGAGAATCTCCCTTTAATAACAAACTGAACTTATGTTGTTATGATAATGTGCAGTTGATTAGCCAGCTACATTCAGCACGTAGATGTTGCGTTGAAATTATTAAAACGCTTCGGCTGTTACAATAACGCCATCGCTATCCATGTAAACATAATCCCCCGGGCGAAACTCTACTCCACCAAACGACAAAGGAATATTGCGTTTGCCTTGTGTGACTGGTATGGACTTTTTCGAACAAGTACCCAGCGCATACAGAGCCACCGGAATGTCGTATATTTGTGTAGCGTCTCTGATGTAGCCATTGACGATAATGCCAGCGTAGCCATTATCGTGAGCAAATTTCATCAGATTCTCACCCACGATAGCGTAGTAAGCCTGATCTGCATCGACAACCACCACTTTTCCGGCACCATTCTCATCTCGTAGAAGTGTGATCAGATCGTTATTGTTGTTGTCCAGCCAAATGGTGACAACCTCACCCTGGCACATGGTTGCACCACCGTAGTGGGAGTAACCCGGGCCAAGTACCGATACCTTGTCTGGGTGATTGTCGCAAAAATCGGCAGTATAGTCGGCCATGGCTTTCTCTCCGGTACGGATAAAGTGCCCAACAGATGTGGGCAAAAACCAAGGATTCTACCATCTCACAGGCTACGGACAGTGAGACATTTGATACTATAGTTGGTCTGATAAACGGCACGAAAAAAATGAAAGTCGTCACCGGCGTTATTGGCAACGATATCCACGTTGTAGCCAATCGATTAATGGACCTCTCGTTAAACGCTAGGGGCTATGAGGTATTCAATTTGGGTGTAAACACCTATTTGGAAGAGTTCTTCGATGCCGCCGTAGAAACTGGTGCTGAAATTCTGTTGATATCCTCGCTGAACGGCGAAGCAGAGGGCTGGGGACGAGAAGTCAAATTGCTCAAATCCAAATACAAGAGTCTTGATAATCTGATTATGATGATAGGTGGCAACCTGACTGTGGGCAGTGGTAACAGCGAAGATATTATACCGAGGTACAAAAACTACGGGTTTGATCTGGTTTGCCATCAAGTCGATTTGAATACCGGTTTAGACATGCTTGAGGACTACATTCGGGAACACAGTCAGCCATGAGTCAGTTACAGGAAGAACGAGAGATTATTCTCGGTAATGAAAACGTTGACACATTTGATTTCGATGAGGTGCGCGAATTTGTAAAAGATGCAGATGAAAGGCTGTTTATATCACATCATTTTGCCACTAAAAACAAAATGCTTGTACAGCCTCGCGGTGGTTTCCCAACGTATGAAAAACAGTATGCCTTATACGAGTTTTTTGTAAAGGCCAATGTTGATGTATTGCCTCTGACAATTGACTCCAATACGCGTCTCAACGACTACACCACGGCCAAGAAAATGCTTCGCCTGAGTGAGGCGAACGAAATCGATATGCTCAACGGCTACCCTTTGGTGAATCATGGTTATCGCACCACACGCAAAATGATGACGCACTTCAATCATCCTGTGAGTCTGCGTCATGGCACTCCGGATGCGCGGTTGCTGATCGAAATTGCCATCGCTTCAGGAATTTTTGAAATCGAGGGTGGTCCGATAACCTACTTGTTACCGTATTCCAAGAATTTTCCTCTCGACAAGGCATTTTTATACTGGAAATACGTAGAAAGAGTGTGCGCTGACTACTCTAATCTCAACTTACCAATAAATCGAGAGTCTTTCGGGCCGCTCACCGCCACCCTGGTACCACCATCAATTACCATTGTTATTCAGTTGTTGGAAATGCTGTTGTCATTGGAGGAGGGCGTTAAGTCGTTCTCGGTATCATTTGCACAACAAGGCTCCATGATTCAGGATATCGTTACAGGCACGGTCACTCGCAAGCTTGCCGACTACTATGCCGCACAAATTGGCTGTGAAGATGCGGCAATAAATCTTGTTTATCACCAATGGATGGGGGCATTTCCGACAAACCGAGACTCAGCCGATCAACTTATTAATATGTCTACCGTTATCGCTTCGATGGTCGGGGCAGATAAAATTATAACCAAGACACGTGAAGAAGCTGTAGGCATTCCTACTAAAGAAGCCAACGCGCAGACTGTAGCCAATACTCAGTACACATTGAATATACTCAGTGGGCTACCAGCTATAGTCGATGAAAAAGAAGAAGAAATTTTAACGCTGGAAGTGCACGCCATTATGGAGGCTGTGTTCAACGATCCTGCAGATACTTTGTGGCGTAAAGTATTCAATGCTATTAAAAGCGGTGTTATCGATGTGCCTTTTTCACCGCATATTATTAATCACAATAAAATGATCACCATTCGAGATTCACAAAAAAATATTCGTATTATTGATCGGGGAAATGTGCCAATACCTGATCGTTGCTATGAGTATGAAAAGTCGTGCTGCGATCTGAACAAGGATACTACCAGTATTGTCAATGATATTATTCACGATATAGGGATAATGCAGTGAATAAAAGCAATGAAAAACTGCTTATTGATATTGGTAGTACCTATTTTAAAGTCAGTACAAACGACTCTATCGAGCAGCATTTTAGGGATTTCAACAAACAAATTTATGATGACTTAACACACAAATGTGGTGAAATGATGCAGCGTTACGATGCGCAGAATATCCATATTTGTTCGTCAGCCAATGGAGGTTTGAGTACGCTTATTATCGGGCTGACAAAATCATACTCACTTAAGTACGCCAGTAACATAGCCTACAACGCTGGTATCAACATTATAGATTCTATCGTATTTCAGGATATAGAAAGCTATTCAATACCCAGTGATCTAATAGACGTTGTTATTATCGTTGGTGGCATCGACTCTAACAGTAATGTGTTTGACGAACGGCTCAATGGCTACCTTGGTAAGTTGAATTATTCAAACGTTGTGTATGTTGGGAATGCACAGGATGCATCAACCATTTTAACAAATGTTGAACGGTTGGTTGTGCTTCCGAATATAATTGATGATCGCTTGCATATCGTTGAAAACCATTTAAAAGATTACCTGACCAATTTATATCAACAAGATATTGAGGGTAAAGAGGATATCAAGCACCTGTACCAGATAACAGACAATCAGATTTTTCCAACGCCTTATGTGGTCAATAAATCTCTGCCATTAATCCAGGGGTCATTCACTGTAACCGATCCATTTATATTGCTGGATATTGGCGGTGCTACCACCGATGTACACTACTCAAAAGACTTGGTTAGCGACAACATAGTGACCGAGCAAGGTCACGATCGCATAGTATTCAAGAAGCTGGGGGTGTACAAATCTCGGCAATCACTAATATTTACGGCCGAGCAAAACGAGTTTGCTTATGAGCTGCTAATGCATCTGAAGGTTACAGAGAATATTTACAACGAACATACTGAAAAAGCAACAAAGATTATTATGCAATTAGCCATATTTCTTGTTCTTAGCGAAATGTCTCATTACCGACCATCTTACGTCACGCTAAAGCTGCTTGCCATGAATTCCATTGTGTTTACCGGTGGCATAACCAAGGTGCTTGATACCGACGATATTGAAGATGTGGTGGCTTTTTTCTATCGCAAAATTCTAAATTCAGATCATAAGCCGGTTACTGTTCTGGATAATAATTATAATATTTGGACACTGGGTGCCAGGGAGCATGCCTCGTGTCAATAAATTGCATACGCATTTTGCTTGAGAACGCAGCGCTATCGCACCCCGATAAAACCGCTTTGATTTTCAAGGAAAAGCAACTTACTTATAAGGAGTTGTTGACTCGAGTAAATCAGGTCGCTTTATATCTTCAGGAGCTGGATTTACCGAAAGGCGCGCGTGTTGGGATTTATTCAAACAAAGATGTTTCTCAAGTTATTGCTATTTTGGCTATATTGTCAACTGACTACATACTGGTACCACTAACCAGACTTCTCAAACCTGAGCAAGTGCAATATATTATTGATGATTGCGAAATACAATGCATTATTACTGACAAACTGAAACTTGAAAGTATTGAAGAAATTAATTTCAGTGGTCACGTTATATCCATTGAAACTGTGGGCAAAGATATCCCGTCATTTGAGGAAATTTTCAAATACTATAACAAACCCTTTAACTGTGATATCAATGGCCACGAAAATGCTGTAATCACCTATTCTTTCGGATTGACAGGGACTCCGAAGGGTATTGTTATTTCACATCGTAATCTGATCGATTCAGCACGAGTGGTGACGCAGTATCTTGATTTACATGAAAGTGATGTTATCTCAGGCCTGTTGATATTTAATCTTGATTACGGTCTGAATCAAATATTTTGTGCGCTCATGAACAGAGCCACCCTGGCGCTGCACCAGTTTATTCTGCCCGATGATTTTTTCAATCACCTTATCAACGATCAGGTAACTGTGCTGCCACTTATGCCGGTAAACATATCGCAAATGTTTGACGAGGACTTATATACTCCCCCTAATGTCGAGCTATTTGATCATGTACGCATCATTACTTCCTCGGGTGGGAATGTAACAGAACGAATGATTAACGATTGCGAGAATACCTATCGAAATGCACGATTTTTTTCAATGCATGGGTTAACCGAGGCATTTCGATCCACTTACCTGGACCCGTCACAAATCAGAATACGTCCAGACTCCATAGGTAAGGCTATACCTGATGTCGAACTCTATGTTATCAATGAGAATGGACAAGAATGCTCAACACGTGAAGTTGGCGAACTGATACATCGAGGTAGCTACATATATCGTGGGTTCTGGAATGCACCAGCTGATACCGCCGAGCGATTCAAGTCAGTACAAATGTTGAGTCAGGTGGTTAATCTGGAAGGGCAGCTTGCTGATGAAACAGTCGTTGCGTCTGGCGATTACGTGTATAAAGATGAAGAGGGTTATTTTTATTTTGTGTCACGTAAAGACGATATGATTAAAACCAGTGGTTTTAGAGTATCTCCGTTTGAAGTTGAATCTGTTGTAGAGAAAAACCTCCCTCAGATACAACAGTGCGCGGTTTTCGGCATGGACAATCCGCAAATAGAAGAAGAGATTGTCATGGTCTATTCGGCCATGAGCGAAATTTCTGAAAAAGAGATTACCTTTGAATTAAAAAAACACCTGGCCTCATATATGGTCCCAAGCCGCATTGTGTATCGTAAATCGTTGCCGTTAGTGCAAAGTGACGAAAATCAAGTTAACAAAGATGAGCTAAAACGAGAATTGGCTGCGAATTGAGTACCCCCATCCTTATTACCAGCCTCCTTTTATTAGCTAGGATACGCACATCTACGGTGCAACCGGTCTACATTTTGTCGCGGAATAGGGCAGCGTTCGACCGAGTTTGATTTGTCATCAAACCACACCCGGTACTGATTTCTGGCTTAAATCCCAATTCCTGAGAAGGCGAATGGTCGTAAACCGGCAGAAAATTGAACTTTCTAACTGTTTAGCTTGCTTGGGGGTTGAAAATATGAATAATTGAGAGCTTGGGCTTTTCAGGCGCTGTAGGTTTCTCGCAGGCGCAATGTCAACCAGCATGTCTATGAATCGATAGTATTTTGCTCGACGATATTAAATCGATAGTTAGATCGATAACTTTTAGGTGAGTACATGGAGAATCATGAATGAATAGAAAAATTGCGTCTTTGTTAATCGGGGCCGCCGCCCTTAGTCTGTCTACGTCAGTCTTGGCCGATCCGGCAATCATATACGATCTTGGCGGAAAATTTGACAAGTCGTTCAACGAGTCTGCCTATAACGGTGCAGTACGTTGGCAGGAAGAAACTAATGGCAAGTTTGCTGAAGTGGAGTTGCAATCGGATGCACAGCGAGAACAGGCTTTGCGTCGCTTTGCAGAATCAGGAGCAAACCCGATTGTAATGGCTGGTTTTTCTTTCGCAACTGCACTTGAAGAAGTAGCGGCCGACTACCCTGATACGAAATTTGTCATTATTGATATGGTTGTCGATAAGCCTAATATTCGTTCAATTGTTTTTAACGAGCATGAAGGCTCTTATCTTGTTGGCATGATGGCTGCCCTTGCTTCCGAATCGAATACGGTGTCATTTGTTGGAGGTATGGATATTCCGCTGATACGTAAATTTGCCTGTGGTTATGCGCAAGGTGCGAAGTCGATCGATGAGGGTATGAACGTTATTGCAAATATGACCGGTACAACACCTGATGCATGGAACGACCCAGTGAAAGGTTCAGAGTTGACTTTAGCGCAAATTAGCCAAGGCTCTGATGTTGTATTTGCAGCTGCGGGTGGAACCGGACTCGGCGTGCTTCAAACAGCTGCTGATAAAGAAATTCTTTCTATAGGTGTTGATGCAAACCAGAACTATTTGCACCCTGGCAAGGTTCTTACCTCCATGCTTAAGCGGGTTGACAACGCAGTGTATGAATCATTTGTCGCAGGCACCGATGTTGAACCCGGTATCAATGCTATGGGACTTGAAAATGGTGGTGTTGGTTATGCACTTGATGAGCATAATGAGGCGCTTGTATCTGATGAAATGAAGGCTCAGGTTGAAGAGGCCATTGCGAAAATCGCATCAGGTGATATAAAAGTACACGACTACATGAGCGATGAAAGCTGCCCAGCACTGGAATTCTAAGGCTAGTAGAATCGGCTAATATCAGGGCTGTGTCGCTGCTGTGGCATGGCCCTTATTTTTTACCGGCTAATTTATGACAAATGCTGTCCCCGCTATAGAACTGGTTGGAATTTCCAAAGCTTTCGGACCAGTTCAGGCAAACAAGAATATTTCCATTCGTGTAATGCCAGGCACAATCCACGGCATTATAGGTGAGAACGGGGCAGGTAAATCGACGCTCATGTCGATACTCTACGGTTTCTACAAAGCCGATGCCGGTGAAATATTTATTGGCGGAAAAAAAACAACCATCCCTGATAGTCAGGCTGCAATAGATGCAGGCATTGGTATGGTCTTCCAGCATTTCAAGCTGGTTGAAAACTTCACTGTTCTGGAAAATGTTGTGCTTGGTGCTGAAGAAGGGTTCATGTTGGGCCCATCAATTTCCAAAGCACGACGTGTACTCAAATCCTTGTCGGAAGACTATGGTCTCAATGTAGAGCCCGATGCCAGAATTGAGGACATCGGGGTGGGCATGCAGCAACGTGTAGAGATTCTCAAATCGTTGTATCGAGAGGCCGATATCCTTATTTTAGATGAACCAACCGGTACTCTAACCCCTTCAGAGGCTGACCAGTTGTTTCGCATTCTTGATCGTCTAAAATCTGAAGGAAAAACCATTATCCTTATTACGCACAAGTTGCGTGAAATTATGGATGCTACTGATACCGTTAGCGTAATGCGCGCTGGTGAAATGACCGCCACGGTAAAAACGTCAGACGTTTCACCACCAGAACTGGCAGAAATGATGGTGGGCAGATCGGTTCGTTTAAGTGTTTCGAAAAGCCAGACCAGTGCCGGACCGAAAGTGCTGCAGGTTCAAGATTTAAGGGTTAAAGATGCCAAGGGTGTTGAGCGCTTGAAAGGTGCTACTTTCGATGTGCATGCGGGTGAGATATTGGGTATCGCTGGTGTTGCCGGAAATGGACAATCTCAGTTGCTGGAAGCGCTGGGTGGCTACCAGAAAGCTACCGGGAATGTGGTATATAAAGGCGAGTCGTTAGATCTTTCAGGTGCAGTATCCAATGGACAAACCCGGCGTGATCGTGGTATTGCCCATGTTCCCGAAGATCGTCAGTCTGAAGGTCTTATTATGGATTTTATGGCATGGGAGAATGCAGCATTCGGCTATCATCTGGACCCAGCTTACAGCAAACGAATATTGATCGACAACGGTGCAATACAAGCCGATACCAAACAGAAGATGGATCGCTTCGACGTACGTCCGCAAGACCCATACCTTAGAGCAAAGAGTTTTTCTGGCGGCAATCAACAAAAAATTGTTCTTGCACGGGAGATCGAACGCAGTCCCAACCTCCTACTGATAGGACAACCTACACGTGGGGTTGATATTGGCGCTATCGAATTTATTCATCAGCATATCGTGGCTTTGCGTGATGAAGGAAAAGCGATATTGCTGGTATCAGTTGAACTCGACGAAATCCTTTCGCTTAGTGATCGAATAGCCGTTATGTTCGATGGTCGGATCATGGGTGAACGAATTCCAGAGGATACAGACGAGCGTGAATTGGGTTTACTGATGGCCGGCATGTCGCAAGGTGCTGCTTAATGAATGAGTTGCCGAGGTGGGCAGAAATTGTTCTCGTTCCAGTCATTAATTTACTGCTTGCTGCGTTCTTGTCTGCATTAGTCATTCTGGCGATTGGAGAAAACCCAATCAATGCGCTTCAACTCATGGTTCAAGGTGCACTCGGGTCAACCTATGGGTGGGGCTATACGCTCTACTACGCAACCAATTTTATATTCACAGGTTTGGCTGTTGCCATTGCGTTCCATGCGCGACTGTTTAACATAGGTGGCGAAGGGCAGGCGGCTCTGGGTGGGTTGGGTGTTGCGTTGGTTTGTATATACATACCATGGCCGCATTGGTCTCTGGCCCTGGTGGCTGCCATTGCAGGTGCAGCATTGTTTGGTGCAGCCTGGGCTGCAATACCCGCTTTTCTTCAGGCCAAGCGTGGCAGTCACATTGTTATAACCACCATCATGTTTAATTTTATTGCAGCAGCCTTGCTCAATTATTTACTTATAGGTGCACTCAAACCTGTTGGGTCAATGGAACCGGCAACGGGTAAATTCCCTGCTACTACACAATTGCCATCCTTTCAGGATATGTTTTCTACAGCTGACAACATTTTGTTTCGTGGCGCACCTGCCAACTTTAGTTTCTTTGTCGCGCTCATTGCGTGTGTTGGAATCTGGCTGTTAATTTGGCACTCTCGAATTGGATATGAAATTCGTGCTTTTGGTCATTCCGATACTGCCGCTAAATACGCAGGAATCAGTCCAACCAAAATTATCATGATCGCCATGCTAATCTCTGGTGCTCTTGCAGGCATGATGGCCATAAATAATGTAATGGGTGAGGCAGAGCGACTGATACTGGGATCGGTTGAAGGTGCTGGCTTTATAGGAATCGCAGTAGCTTTAATGGGACGTAATCACCCACTGGGTATTTTTATCGCTGCTGTATTATTTGGTTTTTTATATCAGGGCGGTGCAGAGCTTGCGCTTTGGACATCAATACCACGCGAACTAATCATTGTTATACAGGCACTGGTTATCTTGTTTACCGGGGCACTGGACAACATGGTAAGACTGCCATTAGAGAAACTGTTTCAGTTGTTCCAGCCAAGCAAGCCATCGGAGCTGTAGGCGATGGATTTTCTTACACTTCTACAGGTTTTAGATTCAACCATACGTCTGGCTACGCCACTGCTTTTGGCCTGCCTTGCCGGTCTATACTCCGAGCGAGCTGGTATTTTCGATATAGGGCTGGAGGGTAAAATGCTTGCCGCGGCATTTTTCTCCGGTGCAGTTGCTTATACATCCGGTTCAGCCTGGCTGGGTCTGTTAGCTGGTTCGTGTGCATCGTTAGTGTTGTCGGGCGTACACGGGGTTGCATCAATAACGTTTCGTGGGAACCAGTTAATCTCGGGAGTCGCGATTAACTTTCTTGCCGCGGGCTTAAGCGTTGTAATCGCACAAAGCTGGTTCGGACAAGGTGGTCGAACGCCTCAATTGGCTGGCGATGCTCGCTTTGAACCAATTACGCTGCCATTTGCTGAAAGCCTTCGTGACGTGCCCATTGTTGGTGATATTTACTACGAATTGCTTTCCGGTCATACCAGTATTGTTTATATTGCAATGATACTCGTGCCTGTTACGTGGTTCCTGTTATTTCGTACCCGCTTTGGTTTACGTTTGCGGGCAGTAGGTGAAAATCCAGAGTCGGTTGATACAGCGGGAATTTCGGTTGTTCGACTACGCTTTATAGCCGTGTTCATTTGTGGTGTACTTTGTGGTTTAGCCGGTGCTTATTTGGCAACCGCATTGCAAGCCGGCTTTGTAAAAGACATGAGTGCAGGGCGCGGATTTATCGCCTTGGCTGCACTTATTTTTGCAAAGTGGCGACCGTGGCACGCGTTGTTCGCATGCTTGTTGTTTGGATTTCTTCAGGCGATGGCTTTGCGACCAGATGTATTAGAAAGCACGCTTGGTTACAAAGTGAATGCGCAACTGCTTGACGCCTTACCTTATATTCTAACGGTTGTAATATTGGCTGGATTCGTAGGCAAAGCGATTCCACCGCGAGCAGGTGGTGAGCCTTACGTCAAAGAGCGTTAAAATCTCCGCGGCTATTAAGTCGGCCATGCTTGTTTTTCAATTACTACTAAGCTGTGCTCCTCCCGCATGTTACGTAATACAGACTTGATTAGACATGTTTGCGATAACAGTGTGTAACATCATATTATTTTAGATAACCACTTTTTTTATTGAATGAACTGTCCATAAAAGATCTGCTTATTGCAGTACACAAGATAGAAACGTTCAAAAGAAACCTGGTAAGTTCAGGTCATGAAGTCATGTGTATCCAAAGAAGCTATTTCATTTTCCTCGTACATCTCCTTAGGCGACTTGATTTCTATAGCCTACCAATCGGTGCAGTATTGCTTGTATTAGGAATAACAGCGTGTTGTGCTAGCTCGTCATTCACTGCAGTTCCTGAAGACATTAATTCTGAAAGTAATACTCCATCTACATTAATTACACCGGCACTGGCACTGGCGGAAGCAGAGGCAGAGGCGGAGGCGGAGGCGGAGGCAGAGGCAGAGGTAGAACAAACAGAACAAACAAA
>CAYTJF010000149.1:0-14857 GCA_964437945.1 uncultured Granulosicoccaceae bacterium | reverse complement strand
TGCTCTTCCTCGACATAGGGTGGCTATGCCTTCGAAAGAGCGTCTTGCTGCGTACCCTAAAGGGCATAAAAACGCAGACAGTCACGCTGAACTCGAACGTATCAAGTGGATGGACCACTAGTAGTGAGCATGTTGAACATAGCCCTATCCAAGGGACGTATCTTTAAAGAAACCTTGCCACTGTTCGCACAGGCCGGCATCGAACCACAAGACGACCCGGAAACCTCTCGAAAACTGATACTGCCGAGTAATCACCCCAACGTGCAGTTTTTAATAGTGCGAGCTTCGGATGTTCCCACCTATGTGCAGCTCGGTGGTGCACATATGGGCGTGGTCGGCAAAGATGTACTGATGGAACATGGTGGAGAAGGCCTGGTAGAGCCACTGGATTTAAATATCGCGCGCTGTCGATTAATGGTTGCTGGCTACCCTGATGTAAAGCTTGATGGTTCACGACGGTTGCGCGTTGCCACCAAATTTGCGAACTGTGCACGGGCACATTTTGCTAGCCAGGCACGTCAGGTCGAAATTATAAAGCTGTATGGTTCCATGGAACTTGCACCAATTGTTGGCTTGTGTGATTTAATTGTGGATGTAGTTGATACAGGAGCAACGCTTGTCGCCAATGGACTGGTGCCACTGGAGTTAATCGCACCTATTTCATCGCGAGTAGTGGTTAACCGGGCGGCACTGAAAACCAATAATCGGCAAATCAGTGAACTTCTTACCAGTCTGGAAGCAGCTGCCGCTCAAAACGAAAATAAATAAACAAAACTAATTAATTAAATAAACAATACAAATCAAGCGAAATTAAGTAAACCATGTCCGTCACAACAGATGATCTACGAATAACCGGCACGCAAGTGCTACGCGAACCGGAAGAACTTATCACCAAAATTCCGGTCTCCGCCGATGTCGCTAAAACCGTGAGTGGTGCGCGCAAAGAGGTGAGCGCCATGCTCAACGGCCAGGATGATCGTATTGCCGTGGTCGTCGGCCCGTGCTCTATCCACGACCCGGATGCAGCACGTGAATACGCTCAAAAGCTCGCGGTTTTGAAGCAGCAATACCAGTCTGAGCTGTGCATCATCATGCGTGTCTATTTTGAAAAGCCCCGTACCACTATTGGTTGGAAAGGCCTTATCAACGATCCCGATATGGACAACAGCTTCAACATCAATAAAGGATTGGAATTGGCTCGAACGCTGTTATTCGATATCAACACAATGGGTCTGCCTGCTGGCGTGGAATACCTGGATTTGATCAGTCCGCAGTACATTGCCGACCTGGTTGGCTGGGGTGCAATTGGCGCACGAACCACCGAAAGCCAGGGACATCGTGAATTGGCCTCAGGACTGTCTTGCCCGGTTGGGTTTAAAAATGGCACAGCTGGTAGCATGCAAATTGCTGTTGATGCCATTGGCGCATCCCTTCACCCTCATAATTTTCTGTCGGTTTCAAAAGACGGCCACTCCAGTATATTCACTACAGCCGGTAACTCAGATTGTCATCTGATCTTGCGTGGCGGTAAAGCCAACACAAACCATGATGCTGCCAGTGTTGATGATGCTTGTTCGCTACTAGAAAAAGCCAAGCTGCCTATGCGTGTGATGATCGATTGCAGTCATGCAAATTCGCGTAAACAGCACGAGCGGCAAAAATACGTGTGTCGCGATATTTGTACGCAGCTTCGCGATGGCGATAAGCGCATCATGGGGGTGATGATCGAAAGCAATCTTATTGCCGGTGCGCAAAGCCCGTCAGCCAAGCCACTGGTTCGTGGGCAGAGCGTTACTGATGCCTGTTTGTCCTGGGATGATACCAAGCCGTTGCTGGATGAACTGGCGCAGGCTGTTGCCGTTCGGCGATCAATTTAATCACAGCGCACATGTCGTCAGGTCAGGCTCACTCAGGTTACTCACTAGTTCAAATCGATTCGACCTGGCAGGCTGTTCATAAAGCCACTCTCATTTTTGTTGTCCAGGCAGGTAAGGTGCTGCTTATTCGAAAAAAGCGTGGGCTGGGAGCAGGCAAGATCAACGGCCCGGGTGGCAAGCTGGAACCGGGCGAAACCTCACAGCAGTGTGCGCACCGCGAAATCAAAGAAGAGCTATGCATTGACGTTGCAGAATCGACCAACTACGGACGACTGCGTTTTCAATTTATCGATGGGTATTCGATCGATGTACAAGTCTTTGTCGCCATTGATTTTAATGGCGCACCCAGTGAGACCGAAGAAGCTGTGCCTCTATGGTTTGATATAGCTGATATTCCCTACGATGAAATGTGGGCTGATGATCGAATCTGGTTACCGCGTGTGCTTGCCGGTGAGCGCGTTGATGGCTGTTTTCTGTTTGATGAAGATCGTCTGTTAGACCATAAGGTTAGCTGGAGCAGTAGCCAGCCGATATCAGACATGTAAAAGAAGACAACTCCATCACATTTTAAACGCTAGTTATCTCACCGCCGCTCAGCCGGACGGCTCGACACGATCAAGTTATTTGCCGACAGGCCGATTTTTTATACATTACCCAGGTCGGGTGTTTATAAAAAAGGGCAGACATGGCACGCTCATCTGATGCTGTATTTCCACTCTCGCTGATAAAAGACAAAGCCTTTCAAATGCGTCAAATTAGACGCGTACTTTGGTTAACGTTGTTTTTTATAGTGCAATCTACCATTGTTTTGGGATTGTTCTATCACTACCTGCTTGGTGAGATGGTGGCAGGTACGGCGCCTCTGTTATTCGCGTCAGAAGATTTACAGATGCTTACCGAGAGTGTGCCAAGCACCAAAGAAGTGATGATGCGTTGGGTTTTTATCATGCTTGGCGTTAACGCACTGGTCACACTAGCGATTGGTGTTTATATTATGCGTAAATTGGGTAGCCCTGTGTTGGCAATTCGTCGTGCTTTGAATGAGCTTGGCGATGGAAACCTGGGCGTGCGTCTACGCTCTGGTGATTCAAAGGAGTTCTCTGAGCTCAGCAGTGCATTGAATCGTGCTTTGGAGCGGATTCACGCAAAGATAGAAGAAGCTCGTCAGGAAACGCGTATTCTGGATTCACTGGAACAACAACCACGTCCAGATGCGCAACAGATTGAACAGGCGTTGATTAACTGTCGTAATGCGTTGATTTTTTTCGATAAAGAAACCGTAGTCAATGATGAGAAACCTGCTGCAAACGGATAGTGTGCACAACGAAGAGGCTATGGTAATGCATAACGTGTGCAGATCAATTAGACGAGCGCGAGTAAGTATGTTGCTATTGTGCTGTGCCATTGTTTCGGTTGCCGGCGCGAATGATACTACGAGAACTGATTTCAAGCTAACACCTGCCAGTACACATTATGAAAATGCGCTGCAGCTGGTTGAGTCGCGCTCGTATGATGACGCGCTGGCATTGCTAAGGCGCATACAGGCCTACTACCCGGGGTTTGAAAATATTTCAGCAGTACAGACTCGTATTGCTGCGTTACAAGAGGCTGATGGTGCAGGTAATGTGCTCAGTCATTATCTTAGTGCACTGGACAAACGCGATGCTGGCGATGTTGACGGTGCATTGAGTTCGATTGACTTTATCCTGGCTGAATACCAGGACAGTTCATTGCATGATGATGCCTTGTATTTGAAAGCGTATGTTCAAATAATGGACCGCTATGACTTTGATGCGGCTCGTCGTACCCTGGCACTTCTGGAGCAGACTCATCCGGAATCGTCCTATCAGGATTCTGCAAATTACCTCAATGCTATTGCTCTGGAACAATTAGGGCAAACAGCAGACGCTAAGCTTGAGTTGGAAGCTTTGCGCAACAGACATACTGCGATCAAACTGCCGTTCGGGAACAGCTGGCCTTCAGGTAACGTGTTATCTCGCTATTGGTACGACAGAGCTGATCGCCGCATAGACATCATTAACCAACGCACCGCTAATGCCAGTCAAGTGCGCTCAAAACAAACGGCGGACACCGGTGCCTGGATAATTAAAGTCAATGTTGATGGCGTTGATCTTGACTTAGCCCTTACACCAAGTCCATTGACACTGGAAACTGCCTGGGTTGATGGCAGTCTGCAAGACCGTTTACCACCATCGGCCGGTGTGTTCGTCGGTAGCGTCATTGGCGACCCAGACTCTTGGGTGCGTGCGGTTATAGAGGAAAACAACATAACCGGTATTGCAAATGCGTTCGGTCAGTCCTACACAATGCAACCGGGCACTTTGATCGGAACGCTTGACTACTACCAGCCTCGCAGCGCAAAAACGCGATCGGCCAGCTCTCCAGACTCGGTGTCCACTGAAGTTGAACTTACCCGTGATGCGCTGCGCGTTCCACCGCAACTCGGGGCTGCACGACAGGCAACCAAATATAGTGATTTACGGGTCGTACCTGTTTCGATTGTTGTTGATGCTGAATTTGATCGATACCACGGTGGTAGTGGTTTGGTGGTCGCACTAAACCAATTAAATGTTGCCGATGGAATTTATCGACAATTTGGTATTGCGCTGGCGGTAGACGAGGTGCAGGTGTTTAACGACTATGATGCCAACGGTATGCTCAGTGGGCCTGCGACTCTGGAGGCATATCTTAATAGTTTTCGGCTTTATCGACTGGATCATCGTACCTTTTTCAATGACAGTGTATTGACCTACCTTTTTACCGGTAAACAACGTACTGACAGTACTTTGGGCTTGGCCTGGATAGATACCTTGTGTCGAACCGATGGTTATGATGTTGGTATTACTACACCCAGCGCCATCGGTGACCTGCTACTCACACATGAGCTAGGCCATTCTCTCGGATCGCAACACGATTCGGACACCACGTGTAATCAGGATACTAGCAAAATCATGTGGCCACACATATCGTCCAGTACCCAAATTCAATTCAGTGGTTGTTCTCAAATGTCACTGTCAGGCGCTCGTGCCAAAGCCTGCCTTGTTGATGCGGTCGATGTGGCCCTCATGGTGGATGATGGTGCGGCTGGTATTACATTTGTAGCGAGTAACCTGGATTCTGAAATCACCGTGGATGCGTCCCTGATAGTCGAAACCAGTACCGCTGGACTAGTGAATTATCCAGCCGGGTGTAACGCGGTGTCTCCAACCAGTGCTCAGTGTGCCATTAGCGCTCTGGAAGCCGGGGAACGACGAACACTGTCTTTCCAGGTTAACGATTCGAATGTGACCAGCAATTCGTTTGTTACCGGTCAGCTAACACCGGTGGCTACAAAGGATTTTGAAACGTCGAATAATGTTGCGTCTTATGACATACAGAAGGGCACGTCTTCGACGGAACATCTGTTGCTCGCAGGTGGGCCAACCAGCGGCATATCTGCTGAAAATACCGGTGCCACAACACCGCCAGCGGCAGCTGGTTCTGGATCGGTATCAAAATCTGGGATATTGATACTTTCGTTACTGCAATTAGTCAGTACGCTAAAGCTAAACCAAACAGATACGGTTAGGTAGGTTTAAAACGAGATTAAAGCGCGACACTTACGAGCAACGCTAATTTTCAAAGTTGGGTCGCTCTAATAATTGCGCAGACATTTCCAGCAACTGATTATCTCTCAGCACCGTAAGTGGCACCTCGGTGCCAGGCGCCATGCCAGAAATCAGTAACAATAACTCGATCGCATTGCTGATCGGTTGGTTGGCAGCCGATACGACCACATCGTATTTTTTTAACCCGCTCACATAAGCAGGACTTGCTTCGGATACTGCGGCTATTACTGCCCCTTTGTCTACGTATCGATTGATACTGGGAAACATTTGCAGATCGTCTGCACTAATGCCAAGCCAGCCTCGACTAACATGACCTTTCTCTATTAACTGCGGGACAACCTGCGCGATTAATTCAGCCGGGATTGCAAAACCAATACCCTCCGCGCCGTTGTCGCGCAAAAAGACAGCCGTGTTAATGCCGAGTAATTCGCCGTCCGGGCTTATTAATGCGCCCCCTGAATTCCCTGGATTGATGGCGGCATCGATCTGGACAAAGTTTTGCCAGGCACTGGCACCAGGTACTCGCCGCGCTGTTGCACTCACAATACCCTGAGTCACGGTTTGTCCAACCCCGAACGGATTGCCTATAGCTAGCACGATATCGCCGACGCGCAAGCCAATATTGGCATCAATATTCACAGCAGGAAGTTCGGTTGCATCGATACGAACCACAGCCAGATCGGTTTCCGAATCTTTGCCTATCACCATTGCCTTATGCAGGGAGCCATTGCTTAACACTACATTGATCTCGTCGGCATCCTCAATCAGGTGCCAGTTTGTCAACACCAGACCATTAGCGTCGATGATAACGCCAGAACCTTGGCTTGTACTGCGTCGTTCCTGCGGTGCGATAATGGGTTCCTGTTCGCTGCCTTGAGAGCGTCGCACTGGCGCTTTGTAGATGGTTTCGCTGGAGTAAAGGCTTACAACTGACGGCGCAACCTTCATAATGCCGTCGTGATAAGAGTGCTTTGAGAAGCGCATTCGGGTCAGTGACGGGTTGTTTTGAGATTGTCCGCTGGGTGACACAAAAACAGGGCTCAGCGCCGGTACCATTCGGTATAACCCTATTCCCAGCGCAGCGCCTCCAACGATGCACAACAACATAAAGAGAAGTTTGTTCAGTTTAATTTTCTCCACTAGACTTCAAAAAACAAAAGGCAGACATGGAACAGCGCGACAACGTAGTTGAGTATATTAATCGAACACTCGATGCCGGAAGTATAAAGGACTACTGTCCGAATGGTCTTCAGGTGGCAGGCCGTGAGCAAATTAACCATATTGTCAGTGGGGTAACGGCAAGTGCACGCTTTCTGGAAGCCGCTATCGAAGCCTCTGCCGACGCTGTATTGGTGCATCACGGCTATTTCTGGAGCGGTGAGTCACCCGTCCTCACAGGGATGAAGCTTGCCCGTATTCGCACTTTGCTGGAGGCCAATATATCCTTACTGGCTTATCATCTCCCGCTTGATGTGCACCCTACACTGGGCAATAACGCGCAACTGGCCCGGTTATTGGATTTTCAGATCGAGGGTCGTGTTTTGGCCGGTGGGACAGATGGTCTGCTTTTTTATGGTCGTGCAAGTCATCCTTACGCAAATGGCGCGTTTATTGAGGGTGTATCGGAGTGTTTAGGTCGTTCTGTAGTGGCGGTGGGGCGCAGTGAACGACGAATTGAGCGTGTGGCATGGTGCTCGGGCGGTGCGCAGCGGTTTCTCAATCAGGCAGCTGAATTGGGTGTCGATGCGTTTATCAGCGGTGAAATCAGCGAGCAAACCACGCATGAAGCGCGTGAATCAGGCGTGTTATATATTGCCGCAGGGCATCATGCGACCGAACGATATGGCGTGCAGGCGCTTGGCGAAAATTTGTCCAGGCAACTGCAGATAACCCATCAGTTCATCGACGTTGACAATCCCGCCTGATCGCGGCGCAACAATTGCCCTGAAAGGGCAGTTTCGACCCTCTTGTGTGTTAATCTTGTGGGTTGCATCGGCGGGATGATTTTCAGCTAAGGGAACACACCCGACCAACGAATATTGGTAACAAATTTTAGTATTTAATGGAGTTGTCGCATGAGTGCGAATGAAAAAGCGGCCGATACACGTCGGGTCGCTGTTGATAGTTCCATAACGAACGATGGAATAGACCCTAAAAGACGCAGACTGTTGGTTGGTGGTATGGCTGCCACGAGCGGTCTTGGAGCGGCGGCGCTGGGTGTGTCCATGCTCGCGTCTATGTCGCCGAGCGCACGCGCCAAAGCGGCTGGAGCGCCGGTTGAAGCAGACATCAGTAAGCTTCAGCCCGGTCAGATGCTTACGGTTGAATGGCGTGGAAAGCCTGTGTGGATAGTTCGTCGAACCGAACAGGCGCTAGGTTCGCTGGCATCGGTTGCTGGCCAGCTAAGCGACCCTGATTCAAATGAAGAGCAACAACCTGAATACGCGAAAAACGAAAGTCGTGCCATCAAGGACGAATACCTGGTCGTTATTGGCATTTGTACGCATTTGGGCTGCTCTCCAACTTACCGGCCTGAGCTGGCAGCGCCAGACCTTGGTAGTGACTGGGAAGGGGGGTTCTTCTGCCCTTGCCATGGTTCAAAATTTGATATGGCTGGACGAGTTTACTCGGGTGTCCCGGCTCCAACCAATCTCGAAATCCCGCCGTATATGTATCTAGACGATAACCGAATCATTATCGGCGAAGATAACGGAGCAGTAGCATGAGTAAGAACACCGGTGGCGGCTTAATGGGCTGGATAGACGATCGTCTACCGGTTACCAAAGCACTCGAAACGCACATAACAAAATACTACGCCCCAAAGAACTTCAACTTCTGGTACTACTTTGGCGCGCTCTCGTTGTTGGTGCTGATTATCCAGGTAGTGACAGGTATTTTCCTGACCATGAATTATAAGCCCGATGGCGAGCTTGCGTTTAAATCGGTCGAGTACATTATGCGAGACGTCAACTTTGGCTGGCTTATTCGTTACATGCATTCAACCGGTGCGTCACTGTTCTTTGTCGTGGTTTATTTGCATATGTTTCGCGCTTTAATGTACGGCTCGTACAAAAAGCCGCGTGAGCTGTTGTGGATATTTGGCATGCTGATTTATGTGGTACTGATGGCTGAGGCCTTCATGGGGTATTTATTGCCCTGGGGGCAAATGAGTTATTGGGGTGCGCAGGTCATTATTTCCCTGTTTGGTGCAATTCCGTTTGGTATCGGTGATGCTGTTACTTTGTGGTTGAAAGGCGATTACATCGTTTCCGATGCAACGCTTAACCGTTTCTTTGCGCTTCACGTTATTGCAGTGCCGCTGGTACTTATTGGTCTGGTTGTAGCCCATATACTGGCCTTGCACGAAGTGGGTTCAAACAACCCCGATGGTATTGAGATCAAAGCAAACAAAAACGTTGATGGACATCCAAAAGACGGCATTCCGTTTCATCCGTACTACACAGTGAAAGACCTGTTTGGTGCCTGCGTGTTCTTTTTGGTGTTCTTCGCTATCGTATTTTTTGCACCTGAAATGGGTGGTTATTTTCTTGAGCATGCCAACTTTGTTCCGGCCGATCCATTGAAAACACCGGAACACATCGCGCCGGTATGGTACTTCACTCCTTTCTACGCAATACTTCGCGCAGTACCAGACAAGCTTATGGGCGTCATGGCCATGGGCGCGGCAATTCTAGTGCTGTTCTTCTTACCGTGGATTGATCGCAATCCGGTTCGCTCCATACGGTATCGCTCGTTTGCGTTTAAAGTGCTGCTTTTCTCTTTCGCTATTGCGTTTATTGTGCTGGGTTATTTTGGTATGCAGGCTCCGACACCTGCTGGAACATTCATATCTAGATTATGTTCGTTAATCTATTTCGGATTTTTTATCGGCTTGTACTTTGTTAGTAAATCCGAGAAAAACAAACCGGTTCCGGAGCGACTGACATGACTGACACGATCTCGATGAGCGCAATGAGTCCAATAATTAGAAAAACGAAATCGGCAATCCTGACGACGTCTTTGTTAGCGGTTGTTGCTATGCCATTGATACTGTCTGTGTCGACGCCAGCAAAAGCGGCTGGCGGTAGCTTCGCGCTGGAAACACCGCGTATCGATATATCGAATAAGAAGTCGTTACAGCGTGGTGCTAAAGCCTATGTGAACTATTGTATGGGTTGCCACACTGCCGATTATCAACGCTACAGTCGCTTGGCAACCGACCTGGGGCTGAACGAAGAAGATGTGGCCAGCAACCTGATATTTACCACTGATAAAGCTGGTGAGACCACTAAAGTCGGTTCGTTGATGTTTAACAACATGTCAACTGACTACGGTCGACAGGCGTTTGGTGTTGTACCACCGAATCTTGCTTTGACAGCGCGTTCGCGTGGTGAGGACTGGATTTACACTTATTTAAAAAGTTTTTACCGCGATGAGAGTCGCGGTGGTGTGGGCGTTAACAATCTTGTGTACCCAGGGGCCGCAATGCCGCATGTGCTATGGGAACAGCAAGGCTGGCAGGAGCCTGTCTACGAGGGCGAAGGTGATGACAAAACTTTTACAGGGTTTAAACAAGTTAGCGAAGGTACTTTGTCTCCACGCGAGTATGATGCTCTGATCACTGATATTACGGCCTTCATGTCTTATATGGCAGATCCGATCAAGCAGACACGGCATCGAATTGGACTGTTTGTGATGTTATTTTTGCTGGTTTTGACGGTCATATCGTATTTTCTGAAAAAGGAGTACTGGAAGGACGTTGTGTGACGTTTTGTAGTGTAGAAGCCGTACGAATGAGCTGTTGACTTGCCAGGGTCAGCAGCTATTTTGTACTATCTGGAATACAGAGGTATCCTTTGACAGCACCCAGTAATCGGCGCGCGGTATTGACCATGTTTTCCGACCCGGAATGCATCCACAGTCATCGTGTGCGCCTGGTGTTATCGGAAAAAAGCATAAAGGCTGAGATAGAGCTGTGCGATCCTGACAACAAACCCGAAGATCTGATTCAGCTCAATCCCAATAATAGTCTGCCAACCCTGATAGATCGTGATTTGGTGTTGTATGATGCGCGTGTTGTCATAGAGTATCTGGATGAACGCTACCCACATCCACCATTTATGCCTGTCGACCCGGTATCAAGGGCGCGGACCAGGCTGGCTTTGTATAGAATAGAGTCGGATTGGTATTCTTACGTACCTGCATTTGAAGCAGGTGGTGCTGCGGCGGAGTCGGCCCGTCATCAATTGGCCGAGTCGCTTACCGCGTCATCGGATGTGTTTGAGGCTTTGCCCTATTTTCTAAGTGACGATTTTTCCATGCTGGATGCTACGCTTGCTCCGTTGTTGTGGCGATTGAATCATTATGGCATTGTACTGCCCGAGGCGGCAGCGCCGGTAACTGAATATTGCAAACGCATTTTCGCACGAACCGGTTTTCAGTCGAGTTTGACTGAGCGGGAACGAGAACTAGCTTAATGATATCCAACAGGCCCTATTTAGTCAGAGCGCTTTACGAATGGATTGTTGATAACAATCTTACGCCGCACATGCTTGTCGATACGGCGCATGAGTCAGTTGAGGTTCCTCGCGCTTTTGTTGAAAATGGACGTATCATTTTGAATGTCAGTCCGGAGGCTACGCATTCATTGGTATTAGGTAATGATGCAATAACGTTTAACGCACGTTTTAGTGGTACAGCCATGGATGTGCACGTTCCGGTATCAAGTGTTCTGGCCATATACGCGCGTGAGAACGGCCAGGGTATGATGTTTGGCGAGCAGGAAGACGAGACACCACCTGATCCAGAGCCGGGCAAAAGCCGTGATAAACCATCAGCACCGAGTCAGGTGAAGCGACCGAATTTGAAGATAGTCAAGTAAGAAATAAAAATCACTGACCCTCTACGGCGTTACGCGTCCATGTGAGAATATGCTTCGCAAAATAATGCCGTGAAACACCTTGCGCAGGCAAATACAAGTCCAGGTCAGTTGAATCCGTTTTACAAACGCCGATTACATCGATACGAGCGTTCGTTCTGGCAGTCGCCTTTTTCTGCAAATAGTGCATCACCGTTCGCCTGAGCTTTCGTTGTTTTTTCCAGTCAACGGTTTCTGTGGCATTGCCGCGATTTGCATTTGCGCGAAATCGTACTTCAACAAACACGAGTGAGTCGCTGGATGCCTCGAACATGATAAGGTCGATCTCTCCCAGCCTGCACGAGAAATTTCGTTCCACACATATAAGCTCATTTGCTTCGAGAAACGTGCAAACCAGGGATTCTATGGCGTTGCCGAGATGTTTTTTTTGCACGTGACCTCCTTGTCGTGTGCTGTGAAATTGTATTTGTTGTGGTCGGTCGAGTTTAACTACCGCCGGATTGAATCGGTGACAGAGTGTCGGCGTCAATGCTTTCCACACCAACCGAAATTCCTTCCTGATACTGTGCCCAATCTAGATGGCGGCGAACAGTACCAGTACCTGAGAATTCCAGATCGCCGGTAAAGCCTTCCAGTCGTTCACCATTGCTAAGTGCGTTCAAGTTGGTGATAACTTTATAGGAGTCAGCCCCAAGTGCGTATAACTTTGCGTAAGCTCCGTTGGCACCGGGAAAGCTCTCCAGTATTTGCGAACGCAGCGGGTCGTTTTGCATTGATTCGCGCAATACCCACGGTGCTTCCGGGTAGAAGATTGAATTCAGATCGCGATTTTTCTTCACATCATCATCAGGGCCTGCGATGCGAGACGTACCAAAGCGCGGTACACCTGATGCGTGGAAAAAATCCAATTGCGGCCGCACTGACCGAGCCTGTTCTGAGCTTACAGCCAGAAAAATGATGTCAACATCGGGTCGAATGTTGGGTTCGAAGAATAACTTGGACCCTATCATGCTGGAGACCTCTTTAAAGCGTGCATCGCTTTGCGTAATTTGCAGTGCATCTTTTATTGGCTTGGAATAGTCGTATTCATCTGTTGGAAGAACTGCAACATGCAGTACATCACCGCCATAGGAGAACATCGCATCTTGAAATGCACGTGCCTCCCGATCGCCACGTGAATCGTCGGCTTGTATAATCACAGCATTTTTCAGTGATAAACCAATAGCGCGTGATGCAGCAGCACGTGCTTCGTCTTCGGGTGCCAAACCGAATTGAATTACGTTTGTTGATCCATCGTTGTATGTCAATGATGGATCAACGGTGTTGAGAGTGACTGTTGGTACGCTGACATCGCGCAATGTCACTATCGCCGAAACTGCCTGTTTTCGCAGTGGACCGATTACTGCATCTGCACCATCGGCTATCGCATTTGCATAGGCCGCTCTTACATACCCCGGGTTTTCGCCCACATCATAGAAACGCAAAGAGGGTGGATTGAATTGATCTGAGGAAAATTTGTGAGCAGCAATAATGCCGTCGCGAATGGAGCCGGCAACGGGTCCTAATCCTTCGGCCGACAAGGGCAGAAGTACTGCAATGCTATTAATGGTGCCGTCTGACGGAGCGGCAAAGCTGATCGGATCGGTGTTCGTGTAGATTTGCGGTACAAATCGATCGTTAGCAGGATGTTGGGTGTACAGAGCGCGCCACTGATCGAGTTTTTCGGAGCGTAAATTCGGGTTGCTTGCCGCATCGGCATTGAGCGTGGCCAATGCCAGCCAGCCTTGATAAGTATCGCCACGCACATTTGTGGTCAGTGTGCGTAAGCGTGATATCGGTTGTGTTGTCAGCATTGCCCAAATTTGCTGGTGATTTTTGTCTATGATGTTTTCATCGCTTAGTTCTTTTTCAAGTTCAATTCTGGCGATAAGCTCGTTATCAGGATCGTCCAGGCGACTGAAAGACTGCGCGCGGGTCTCAAACACGCGGGCACGATCAAGTGCCGACTCAATTTCGATCGGAGCGGGTAGCGCGGCTACGGCAGCTTCAGGTTGATTGCCGAACAGCAGACTTTTAGCAAAAACAATGTCGCGCCGCTGTTGCAGCTCTACTGAGCTCATGAGTTGCGGCATATCGGCTAATTTTGCCAGTCCCGGTTCAAGCAAACCGCGATCGAATAATATTTCCGCGGCAATCAATTGATACTCCTCCCGGACCTGAGTCGTCACGGCACGATTTGCGCGGGCTGAGTAATAATCGGCAGCCTCTTGAGGTTTTCCGGTATTCAGCAGCCGCAGCGCTTTGCTGTCTGTTACCCTTCCATTGAAGGGGTCGGCAGGCTGCACTGGTCCCTTGACGACGCATCCAGCAGACAACAATAACGACAGCAATACTGTTGTGAGATGACTTTTGTATAGTTTGAAATGGCTTTTATTTAGCATACGTTTTTCAGGCATATGAGATATCAATAGAATAACTGAATGTGACAACACTAAAGCATACTCTGTACGTGGTGGCCACGCCAATTGGTAACCGTGACGATTTGTCAGGAAGAGCCATAAAAACGCTCAGCGAATGCCATTGTATATACGCAGAAGACACGCGGCACAGTCGACCATTGTTGCAATACCATGGTATCGAGACGCCACTACGATCGCTGCACGAACATAATGAAGCTGCGCGAGCCGACGTTATTATCTCTCAAATACAGACCAATGGTTCTGTGGCGATTATCAGTGATGCCGGAACCCCATTGATCAGCGATCCGGGCTATCGCATTGTCAGGGCGTGTCAGGATGCTGACATTCCCGTCTCACCCATTCCCGGGGCCAGCGCGCTAATTTCAGCGTTAAGTGTGGCGGGTGTTGCCACCGATCGATTCCTGTATGCGGGTTTCCCGCCGGCTAAGTCTGCTGCCCGGGTGGCCTGGCTAAGAGAATTTGCTGATCAAACCAGCACCATAGTGTTGTATGAATCACCTCATCGCATTCTTGCGTCGCTTGGCGATATTGTGCAAGTGTTCGGGCCGACACGCGAAATGACGCTGGCGCGCGAGTTAACCAAGCGTTTTGAAACAGTGATCAGAGCATCGAGCGAAGAGGTATTGCGAATAATAGATCAAGATGCTCAGCAACAACGTGGTGAATTTGTGCTTGTTATTTCAGGAAAAAACGACCGACTGACTGCCACACCGGAGCGGGCCGAGATAGCCGCTTTGCTGCAAACCTTGCTTAAGCACATGCCGCTAAAGACCGCTGCAAAAGTGGCCAGTGAATTGACCGGCGCACCGCGCAAGTTCGTTTACGATGTGGGGGTCGGGTTGAACAAATGATTGTATTGGCGGTGTACTATGGCGACAGAGTTGGCCAGACCATCGCCGCAGTGCTTGTCATTAGTGCTTGTCATTAGTGCTTGTAATGTGGAGGAAAGTCCGGGCTCTACAGGGTAAGGTGCCAGGTAACGCCTGGGGGGCG
>CAYTJF010000148.1:0-15014 GCA_964437945.1 uncultured Granulosicoccaceae bacterium | reverse complement strand
ACGTAACGCAGTCAGCACCCTGAAGGGCATAAAGGTGGTGGCTGGTGAGCTCCCTGCGGGCGAGTCTGTCTGCGTCTTTATGCCCAATGGGTGCGTGCCTGCGTTGCCCTTCCTCGACGTATGCCCAATATGCCTTCGGAAGGATGCCTTGCCACGAACACAGACAGACTCGCTGAATCCTAATTTATCTGGTGGACGGACTACTAGGGTCTCGGGACCCAATCTCACCAAAATCTAACCAATAGAAAAATACCCAGTAGAACAACACCTAAACAAACTTGAAATCTATTGCGCGTCTTGCTTTGGCCAACTGCTGAAGCATATGCTCCCCACCCTGCACTGCTACGCCAACAGCCAATATATCCAGCACCACCATTTGCGCCAGTCGCGATTTCACTGGTGAGAAAATATCACTGTCTTCGGTGACGTCAACACTCAGGTTTACATCCGATAACTCTGCTAAAGGCGATTTAGTAGCGGTAACACTAATGACTTTTGAACGCGCATCTTTGGCAAGCTGAACGGTAGTCAGTAAATCCTGGCTACGGCCTGAGTGAGAAATAGCTATTACGAGCGCTTTGTCATCCAACAAGGCAGCAGCAGAATGCTGAATGTGCGGATCGGAATACGCTATAGCAGGCTTACCCAATCGGAACAACTTTAGCTGCGCATCTTCGGCGACGATAGCGGAGCCACCCGAGCCATACAATTCAATGCGATTACAATTAACATAGTACTGTATGGCTTTATCCAGAGACTCATAATTTAATTGATTTCGCACATGAACCAGCGATGCGATGGCTCCATCGATTATCTTGTGGGTGAGCTCCTTACTGGAATCTTCTACGGTGACATCTCGGTAGAAAAACGTGCCACGACTGGCAAGATCTTGAGCTAATCGAAGCTTGAACTGTTGAAAACCGACACAATCCAGCGCCCGACAGAATCGGATAACTGTCGGCTCGCTTACTGACGCCATGGATGCTATGGATTGAATCGACGACTGCACACTGCTATCCGGATCGGCCAGAATAACGTCTGCAACTTTTTGCTCTGACTTTCGTAAGCCATCACGAGCCGATTTAATTTTAGCCAGCATACTAATATAGTACCGGTTTCTCTATGGTGACCAGTATACCGATACCGGAGGTAGATGTTTCTCAAAAAAAGACGCTATCGGCAGCGGATTGTCGACACCTTCATCCAGCGCATCAGCCAGTACTTCACGCTTTTGCTCACCGGTAATATGCAAGTACCGAAATTTTGATCGTAGTAATGCTGCCCGGGTTAGAGTGATTCTGGCTTGAGGCACTGTTGCCGGATGCAAAACTGCCAACATTGGGCGAGTGTTTAAATTCAGCGCGGCCTCAAGCCCTTCTGTGTCAGGAAACAAGGATGCTGTATGGCCATCTGCGCCCATGCCAAGAATGACCACTGAAAATGGCTGTGCCATCTCACCCAACGATTGTTCTACCTCACCGATAGCCACATCTGGTTTAAGGTCTCGATACAAACTAAAAAAACGCGCATCCGATGCTGCTCCATTAAGGAAATGCTCTTTGACGAATCGAGCGTTACTGTTTTCGTGATCTTCTGAAACCCATCGTTCATCTGCCAGCGTTACGTCAATTACCGACCAATCAAGCATTGCTTTTGAAAGTTGCTTGAAAAACGGAAGCGGCGTACTGCCTCCTGATACAACCAGGCTTGCCCTGCCTTGTGCTGCAATTGATTCATTCAGGTTCTTTTCAACAGCTGAAGCAAGCTGAACGGCAAGTTGTTGTGCGTCACTGGCCTCGTGCCACTGCGATGCGTTCAATCCTCGTACCATTTCAAACCCTCCTTACTAATCAATGCATTCGACGCTGCTGGCCCCATTGTGCCGGCTGTATAGTTTTTAGGTTCCACTTGATGATCTTCCCATGCCTGACGGATAGGATCTATCCAGGCCCAGGCCGCATCAACTTCATCACGCCGCATAAACAGAGTTTGGTTACCTTTTATGATGTCGATACACAAACGTTCGTACGCAATCATTTGGCGTTTCTTGAAAACGTCATTAAAATCAAGATTCAAATGCACAGGTTGTAATTGCATATCGTCGCCCCAGGCTTTGACGTAGATACGCATACGTATGCTTTCTTCGGGTTGCAGACGAATTATCAATTGGTTCGGGGTATTAAACCCATCGGACGTCTGGTAAATCGAATGCGGTACTTTTCGAAAATTAATAATGATCTCGGTAAGCTTGCTTTCCATCCGCTTACCGGTGCGCAAATAGAACGGTATACCTGCCCAGCGCCATGATTGTATTTCTGCACGAATAGCCACAAATGTCTCTGTAATACTGTCATCGGGTACAGTTTCGTTTTCCAGGTACCCTGGCACCGCACCGTCTGCATAAGCACCGGCTTTATACTGGCCACGCACCGTACTTTCAACCGCATCAAGTCCAACAAGCGGTTTTAATGCTCTCAGTACTTTGATTTTTTCATCCCGTACCGCATCAGGATCCACACTGACTGGTGGCTCCATAGCCAGAATAACCAGCAATTGCATAAGATGATTCTGTACCATATCGCGAAGTGCGCCGGTTTGATCATAGAACCCACCGCGTGTACCAACACCCAAGCTCTCAGCGATGGTTATTTGCACATCGCTGATACGTTCTCGTCGCCATAAAGGCTCAAACAAGGCGTTACCAAAACGCAAAGCCATCAGATTCTGGACCGTCTCTTTGCCCAGATAATGATCTATACGAAAGATTTGCGATTCTGCAAATGATTGCGCCAGTTGATCGTTTATTTCATTTGCACTCTCTTGATCACGACCTAATGGTTTTTCAAGTGCGACACGACTTGTCTCGGTTATGAGACCGGCATCACGCACTTTTTCACAGATGGTTGCGAACAAGTTGGGCGCTACTGACACATAGAATACGCGCGCCAGTTTTTCCCGGCCTTTGAGCATAGCACCTAGCTCGTCGTACCCATCTATTGTGGTTAAATCAATAGGAAGATAAAAAATACGTTCTATAAACTTATCCCACACTGCTTGATGGAAATGCTGTTCATCAATATGCTGAATAACTTCAGAGCTGATCATTTCGCGAAAGCCATCTGTATCAAGCTCTCTTCTGGCCACACAAATAATTCGGCCATCTTCGGCCAGCTGACCTTCACAGTGCCTGAAATACAATGCGGGTAGCAGCTTTCTTATAGACAGATCACCCGTGCCGCCGAACAGCACAAAATCGAACGGCTCAGTGGGTTCTGCCGATTGCGGAGTTTTCATCATGGGATATAGTTTTTGTAAAGGCGTTGCCTACAGCTACAATTTATAAGGATACAGAACGTTGAAACTGGTTGGTAGAACGTGGCAGTAGTATACGTGTAATGGGTACACTGACCTTATGTAGTTTTATTACATTATAACTACATTTTTTATTGTATGTATTCAGCATTTCGATCTCATAGTTTGTTTTATATGCCATAATTCCGGTAGCAATTTTACTTAATATACATCCAAATTTGTTATGATCAGCCTAAATTCAACCGTATTGTCGGTGACTGAACGTATTACCCGACGTAGCGAGCAGTCACGTGGCCACTATCTCGATGGCGTCGATAAACTCAGTGGTAAGCGCGCTCATCGCAGTGCTCTCGCCTGCACTAATATTGCACATGCTGTGGCAGCTGCAACTGTGAACGATAAACTGATTCTGCACGCTGAAGAACAACCCAATCTGGCCATCGTCAGCTCTTACAATGAAATGCTCTCGGCTCACCAGCCATTTGTTGACTATCCCGAAATCATTAAAGAGGCTGCGCGCAAAGCTAACGCAACGGCACAATTTGCAGGTGGCACTCCAGCTATGTGTGATGGCGTAACTCAAGGCCAATCCGGGATGGAGCTGTCTTTGTTTAGTCGTGATGTTATCGCCATGTCAACCGCTATTGCTCTGTCACATAACATGTTCGATGCAGGTGTGTACTTGGGTGTTTGCGATAAAATTGTGCCTGGCCTGCTCATGGGTGCATTGAGTTTTGGGCACTTGCCAGCGGTGTTCATACCAGCGGGCCCTATGACAACAGGTTTGTCCAACAAAGACAAAGCCCGAACTCGCCAAAAATTTGCAGAAGGTAAAGCCACCAGAGCCGAATTACTTGAATCGGAAAGTAAGTCATACCATGGACCAGGCACTTGCACATTTTATGGCACAGCTAACAGCAATCAAATGTTAATGGAAATTATGGGGTTGCATATGCCAGGGGCGGCATTTATCAACCCAGGCACTGCACTAAGAGAATCACTCACCAACGCAGCAGCAACCCGCGCTCTGCAATTAACAGCACGTGGTAACAATTACACACCCGTTGGACGACTTGTTGATGAAAAAGCAATCGTTAACGCCATCATTGGGCTATTGGCAACAGGTGGCTCAACCAACCATACACTGCACCTGGTCGCTATTGCTCGAACTGCTGGTATTATTATCGACTGGAACGACTTCGACGAGTTAAGCCACGTTATCCCATCGCTCACCCACGTTTATCCAAGCGGGCAAGCAGACGTAAACCAGTTTCACGCTGCCGGTGGCATCGCACTGGTTATTCGCGAGCTGCTCGATGCAGGCCTCTTGCATGACGACGTCACAACGGTTGCAGGTGAAGGTGGTCTTCGACGCTATACACAAGAGCCATGGCTGGACAGTGGCGAGCTCAAATGGCGTGAAGGAGCATCGAAACCACTGGACAACAGCATTGTTGCAACCGTTGCCGAACCATTTATGAACGATGGTGGGTTGCGTCTTATGCACGGTAACTTAGGAAGAGCCGTGGTTAAAACCTCGGCAATACGCGAACAACATCGTATCGTCAAAGCACCCGCAGAAATATTTCATTCACAAGCTGCCCTGAAAACAGCATTTGAAAATGACGAACTGAATCACAACTTTGTAGCGATTATTGCTTATCAGGGACCACGCGCCAATGGCATGCCTGAGCTACATCAGTTAACACCAATATTGGGCGTATTACTCGATCGCGGCTTCAAAGTCGCTTTGGTCACCGATGGTAGAATGTCTGGTGCTTCCGGAAAAGTGCCTGCTGCCATTCATGTATCACCTGAGTGTCTGTTAGATGGACCTTTAGCACGCGTTGAACGTGGCGATATGATTGAACTTAATACCATAACTGGCGAACTTAACGCATTGGTAGAACCGGCTGTTTGGGAGGCGCGTAAAGTAACCACACCTGAGTTGCCCGACGACGACGACACAGGACGAATGTTGTTCACCGGGTTTCGCGCACACGTAAGTACAGCTGAGACAGGTGCTATTAGCGCATTTGGCACCATGGGATAACGTGATGAACATTCGTGATCTAATGGAACTGGCACCGGTTATACCGGTTCTGGTAATCGATGATGTTGAACAAGCTATACCGCTGGCTACCGCACTGGTAGCTGGTGGATTACGCGTACTTGAAGTCACAATGCGCACACCTGTTGCTTTGCAAGCCATGCAGGCAATGGCATCGGTAGAAGGTGCTATTGTTGGCGTGGGGACCGCGTTAAATGGTGATGACTTAAAACGAGCACAAGACCACGGTGCACAATTCGCCGTTAGTCCAGGCTTTACCGCAGAACTTGGCCGCGCTGCCAATGACATTGCTATTCCGCTCTTACCCGGCATCGCCACCTCAGCAGACATCATGCGCGCACTCGATCATGGCTGTACCGAGCTGAAATTCTTTCCGGCAAGTCAGGCGGGTGGGCCATCGATGCTAAAAGCACTTGGCGGGCCGTTTGTCGAACCGGTTTTCTGCCCTACTGGCGGTATCAACGCCAGTTCAGCGCCGGACTATTTGGCGCTGGACAACGTGTTGTGTGTCGGTGGTTCGTGGGTTGCACCAAAAGCTGCAATGAAGAGTGGCAACTGGGATGAGATAACCGCCCTTGCCAATGCGGCACAAGCGTTAAAAGTATAGATCAAGGATTCTAATTCCTGAATTACCCCAAACACACAGAGTTACTATTTATGATTCAGCTAGGAGCGAGCCCTCCTGTGAAGATATCGATTCATGATAGATAAGCTGACTAGCGACCATTTACGGTATTACCGGACCTGCTGTTTATTGATACGATCGATACTATCTTCTATGAGACACTTTATTAGATTTGCAGTGGTCACGCCACTTCTGCTGGTGATCACTTACCAGCAGTGTGCAAGTGCAGAAGATCAGACGCGACCTGACTCTTGGGTTGTTTTTACAGAATTGAATAGTGGCTTACCCAGCGGCGCTGAAGTGTTTTCACTGCTGCAGAGCGCAGATGGTGCGATCTGAATGGGCACAATAGATAGTGGCATTGTTCGACTGCACGACAATCAGTGGCAGGTTTTCAATATCCAGAACAGCGATTTACCCTCAAACTTTTTAACGTCTCTGCTGCAAAGCACAGACGGTGCGATCTGCATGGGTACAAAAAAAGGTGGCGTTGCCCCACTGCTCGACGATTAGTAGCAAGTGTCCAACACCCAGCAAATTGTGTTTCGCCGGTGGTGTACATCACCGTATAAAGCATTTGGTGCAACACGAGAAGCTTTAGATTTGATGGAAGTTACTGATTGTTATGGAGTAACTATCCAGTTCGGATTCACCACACGCTACCTGTGTGTAGTCGCTTTTAAAAGTATGTTAAGTCATTAGTGAATTACTGGCTTTGTTCTTGCTCACTGTTTATGTATGACTTATCAGAGTTCAAATTCGCTCATCCGTCTCGGGTTAACCGGGCAACATGACTCACCTACGAAAACACATGACTTGAATGGTCGCATTCTACGCTCAATCCGCACGGCAACAATTTTGGCTGCAACCGTATCATTGTATTCATGCAGTCTGGTGCGGGCCGAACAAACAAACATTAACTGCGCCCTTCCCCATACTGACAACCGTATGCAGGAATGCACCATAGTTAAGCGCGCCAGTGAGTTCAACGGCTGTTTAAGTAGCTCTGATATTACCGAACACACCTGTGTATTAATGGATGCTGATGTCAACTTTTGTGATGCAAGCCAAGTGTTAAATATGAGCGCCATCTTTAACTCATCGAACAAGTCATTAAACTGCAAAGGTGGCACCATTGACCATGGCTGGAGCGAACAATCCAGCAACACAGTTACTCCAACCAGGCGCGATAAGCAAATGCCATTTGTACGACTTTTCGACGATCGCTCCTTATCCAATTTATCAGTCAGGAATTGCACCATGCGTGGCACATTTCACGCTGGTATACAAATGACACGTTTTTTCGGAGGTGAACTCGGTGGCGACGGTAAGCTTGATAGAAGCGAAGCCTTGCCAGTTGGGCACAACAATATCCTGATAGAGGATATCAATATAGAAAGTGGTTCATCCATTGGTATCTATCTAGGAAACTTCAGTGAAGATATCACCATGAACCGAGTGCATGTTGATGGCACAAGACGCATCGCCATTTATTCTGAAGCTGGTAGCCATCGAGTTAAAATCATAAATTCAATTATCAGCAACAATCAGTCCCGTGAGGCTGTTGCGATCGATTCGACCTATAACAGCGAGATAAGCAACACGCGATTTTTAAACAATCGGGAAGGCGGAATCAACGTCTATCAAAACTGCGGTGAGTTAAAAGGTCAGGTTTGTCCTGTACTACGCTCTACTCCACCAAATGGCAACAAAATTACAGACAACACTTTTATCAACAACGGCATCACTGGTATTCAAATCGCTTCTCGTCAAGGGCGCAATCACGCGTTTGGATGGTGTGCGTCCTTAAACGGTTTGCCGGGTAAATTCACCGACACTGCCACCGACAATGTTGTGACTGGCAATACTATTCACTGTGACGAAGGCACGGCGTTGGTTTTAATGGATGGCCCTAATGTGGTTCGCAACAACAACATTGTTGCCAAGCGAAACTGTGTCCCATTAGAAATCTCCACTGGTGGTTTTGGAAGCAGCAGAGGTCATTTGCTTGAAGGTCTTGTGGTTGAGGACAATGACATAAATTCTGACCGGGCTCCTCGACTACGCAATGTAGGTGAAAATGTCACCGTGAAAAATCGTCACGATCAATAATGCGTCTGGCCTTGTCGTATCGCAAACAACACGGTTACAACCTTCGACAATAGTTTTAGTTGAAGCAGAGCTTACTACTTTGTCAGAAACGTCAATGACGAGTAGTTTCGGGCGCTGGACTTCCGGTGCTCAGCGATTTAACAGGCATATCCTGCCCAGTGAACACCGCTCAGCCTGAGTTCACATACAGATCTACATTCGTCAATGTACCCCCCGCTAAGGAACTGTACCAGGTACGTCGGATTAGAAAGCTCTCTCAATGTCTCACGCATCAACATCTCCCACTTGTCAAACGAAAGTACTGCTTGTCGACGATGAAGATGCGTTCAGACGCCAGACCTGCTCTTTTCTTGAGTCTGAGGGCTACGCGGTAAAGCTACAAAGCCCAGCAGATCAATCCTTGGAATTGTATGAGTCCTCTGCCGGTCTTGAAGCAGATATGTGTCGTGCCATTGCCGTTGGCCTGTTCGGAAGCTATGAGAACCATGTGTATTTTCATAGTCTTGACGGGTCGTGGAATGAACGCATGACAGCGGTAACCAGCGGGACTGTCGATATTCTGTTCAGAGGAACAGGTCTGCAAAACGAAGTCGGGATAACTCATGATGTCGACATGTCTCCAGTAATATATTTTGAACGCACGGTACTACTGAGCAGTAACACTATTGATCATGCTCATTCGCCGCTACTGCACAATGCCAACATCTGTAGCCTTAGTTCCAGTTTCTCTGAAAATGCAGCGCTTGACTATTCACAACAACTGGAGCTCAACTGGACAGTGCCAGTAAATTTCTTACCGGAGCCGATGACATTCAGTTCATATGCTCAGGCGTTTGAGTCCCTAAAGTCGAATCAATGTTATGCCATAGCCGGTCGACTGGCTAGCTTAAAAACCATGATGGTTAATAAGCAACTTGACGATCAATATCATCTGGTAGCACTGCGAATTACCGACTCAATTCCAGTAGTCGGTGTGATCATGGCCGATCAGCCTCAGTGGCATGAACTGGTAAATCAATCAATCTGGACGCCTATTAAGGCACAGGCTCAAGGCAAAACCGCTAAAAACGTACCGAATCAATTTAATCAGCATTACTGGTCAAAGGTAAAACTCGACAACATCAACGCATCACTTATCGTGCAATCTCTGGGCAACTACGCAGAGATATACGATCGCCACTTTGGACGGCTGCAAATTCCTGCCGGCCCCAACAACCACTACCTGGCCCATCCTGATGGACGTCTGATTTCGCCCTATTGACGACAGTGCAGCCTGAAGCTGCTACCAACTTCAACTACACCGCCGCTTGTGCCAAGTACTTGCTTTATTGAATTGGCGCTTCGCTATCGAGCAAGTGTGGGTCGCGCATAAAGTCGCGAAATCCGTTTAACGAATTACCCACCGCTGATTTCTTAAAGTCGAATAACGGATAATCATTTGTCCCCAGAACAGTATCAATTCGCCAGTCCCGAAATGTGGCAGCAGAGCTAAACTCTTCAGTACGATTGAAATAGGCCACTGCCTTTATTCTATTTTGTCCACGCAGCCAGTCTGCCGCGATTCTTAGCCAATTCGCGCGTCGGTTTTTATCCATTCCGTCCGGGTCCTCTGCAACTCCAAACTCTGGCAGCATTAGCGGTTTATTCGGCGCGTGTACTTCAGCCCAGCTGACAAATGCAGTAGTGAGCTGTTCCATCGATTTCCAGCTATTTCTGGAAAGTGCGGTGTTGTATATATCTGCAGCAACCCAATCGATGACATCGTTACCAGGATACATGTCCTCAGGTGATTCAAACCTTGGTTGCCGGCGAGTTGGGTCGAAGGTCGTTCCCTGCAGTGTCCAAATATAATCAACATTATTGACACCAGCATTGTCAAACACGTTAACCGCCCTTCTCCACGCAGCTTTGTAGTTTTCACTACTGCCCATATCAACACTTCTATTTACAGGAACACAATTGAAATTGGGGTTGTTTTTTCTGTCATTGTGGCAGCGAATTTCGTCTTCAGGCTCAATAACAAATGAGAATCCCAACTTACTAATACCGGATGATTTAATTTGTGCAGCCATTTCCCGCAATTTAATATCCATTTTTCCGTCGGCAATACAGGCCCAGATTTTTTTAGTACTGCCATCTGGGCAGGCTACTTCACTTCCATCATGATTTATCGTATTCAGCGAATGACTGGAATACGCCCAAGCATACTGGTAGCTTTTATGTACGGATTGAGAAGACCTTGATTATTTAACAGATTATTCCATCGAAAAAACTGGCGATCTATAGCGAATTTTTTCCCATTGTCTCCGTAAACAAGCTTTTCTAAATTCACTATGCTTTGTAACCGAGTCTGCCAGTTGTACATATTGGGCAACGATATATCTTGTGTGTAGACACCAGAATAAGCACCCGACCGCGGAACCGGAATTATTGTCGCATCAAAATTATTTGTAATGTTGTCAGAACCGTTTTGTACATTGATGGGTATATGAATTGTTTTTAAGTCCTTGCCATCATTGGTTACTGCTCTAACAGTCATGGTATGTGGTCCGTCGGCGAGCCGTGTGGTGTCTATACGCTTGCTAAAAGATTGCGTGTTACGCGTGTCCTTGCTTATTGGATGGCTGTAAACCAGATTTGGGTTGTCGTCAAATTTAATATTGACCTTATCAGCGTTTACGCGAACAAGACCCGTGGCAGTATACAAGCCAGATAGTTCAGCATTGGGACTTGGGTTGCTTAGTACCAAGGGACTATTATCCATTGTCACCCAACGATCATCTCTTGAAACAATAAGACCACTGTCTATCGAAATAATCGTCAATTTATGCGATCCATTCTTGAATGAACGGGTGTCCAGTTCGAATGTGTAGTTAGACTGGTTTTGGCTATAAGGTTGTGAGCGGTAGAATTGATCATCTACTTTTAAATTAATTTTCTGAGTCCGGGCGTTACTGCTGGACGGCACATTTACGGTTACACTTACTCGATTGTTCAAAACAACACCAGCACTTGGACTAGTGATAGTTAAACCTGCCGCATTAACAATGGCACATAATGTCAATGGGCCAAGAAACATCAAAGTACAGGCTAATGCACGAGGCCATAAGCACTGTTTCATATTAAGCAAAAATACTGAACTGATATTCATTTGCAATCCTCTTGTATCAAAATTTGTAGTAACGGTAGTTAAAACCCGTTAACTCATTCAGATTGCATTATTTTGTTCGCACAAGCTTTACCGAGTTCTTACCCTTTTCGCGCCATTGATCACCTGTCATAAACAGGCTTTGGTCACAACGGTGCCGGGTAGCTCAACTGCACTATAGTTAGGCTCGTATCATCAATTTGAATTTGTCGTACACGCTCTCTAACGGCATAAACAACAATACCCATCTCATCGCTGTGCAGTAGCCGCTGGAATTCAACCGGCAGAATGAAAAGACCATCGTCCGTCAGATTGCATGACACGGTTACTACAACAGGATGCTGCGAGTCACTAAAATCTATTGCGCTCAAACGTAATCTTATTTTTACTAGTTCATCAAGCGATGCTTCCCACCGAAGCGAGGATGCTGGATTAGTCATCACGCCTGTTTCAGGTGCTAACCAGACCAGAGGCTGCAATGGTGGTACTTCGACCGAGCCCAGCTCATCAAAGTTTGAGCCTGTCTCAAAAGACAATACGGCATCGTCTGGCATCGATGTACTTTGCCATCGGGCATCCGGCGCATAAACGGTTAAATCCCCAGCTTGCTGCTTAATCAAGGCTTCAAATTGACCTACTCGCGACTCAATGATCAAGGCGGCACCCGCTTCCTTGTACGCAGCCTGACTATTTGCTGCACCCAATTCAACCGGTGGACCTGGAGAACCGTCTGAATGTAATAGGCTAGCGCTGCAAACGTCAGACCTTATATTCTGCTCACTAACATCAATGTCAGGAGTTGATACCGGGTTATGCGAAAAGAAGGCATCGAAAACGGTTTTTCCATTGCGCTCCTCGATCACGATGGTACCGGTGGTGGCCATGGCACTTTGCTCTATACCATTTGAATCAACTGGCTCTGTTGTGAGCTGGTCCACATTGGCATTATCCAGCTGATTCTGAGCAGAATCATTAGGTTCAGGCGTTGGATCAGAAGCACCACGACAAGCACTGACTAGAAGCACAACAGCCAGTATTGGCAAGTTGCTTCGTGAAGGTGTCCCCTGAGAACGTGTTCTTTGCGAGTGTGTCATTGGCTCTCCGCTAAGAACGGCTTAGCGACCAACAACAGGGGCCATCTATAATAGTGATGTCTGGGTTTTGCCTCTCTGCACGTAACAGACTTCAGACTTTGTGAACTACAACAGCCAGGCTGTCGAGAACTAAGCTTTCAGTGGCGAAGCTTTCAGTGGCGAAGCTTTCAGAAGCTCAGCCGCCAAATTAGGCGAGATTGAACACCAGCACAATCAACATCATAACGGTCACGATCAGAACCATACTGTTTACGCCCCAGCTTACAGCCAATATACTGCCTGGTCGCGCAAAACCTGAAATTCGTTGTGTTATCGATACAACAGTGCTTTTAATTGCGGCTAGCGATCGCGTCACACCAGAGCCCACTGCACCAACCACGAATGGCAACATCCTAGGTGCAAGTTTTCGATAAACCCAGTCACTATCAAGATTAATCCCTCGAACCTCCGGGGGATGCAAACCTTTGCGCATCAAAAATACAAACGCTAACAACGCAAAACACAGTAACTGCATTTGCGCCAAAACATGGCTTACTGTGTAGGGTTTGTAGTCCACAGCATAGGGTAGCAAAGCATACAAAGTACCAGGGAAAACACCAATAAATACACATAAGAAAGCCGTCATGATCATTGCAACACGCATGTGCAATGGCGCCTCAGCGGGACGTTTGCCGCTATCGTGCGCGAAAAACGTGAAGTACGGAATCTTGATACCCGAGTGACTCAACACGCCCGCAGATGCCACTACCAGAGCAAACCAGACCAGGTAGTAACCATTGGACACAGATGCATCCAGTATTAAGGACTTTGATACAAACCCGCTAAACAATGGGAATGCCGAGATTGATGCCGCGCCGACTAAACAGCACACCATAGTGACCGGCATGGTTTTATATAAACCGCCAAGCTCTGAGGCCTTTGAAGTACCGGTTCGATACAATACTGCACCAACACTCATAAATAAAAGTGATTTGTATAGAATGTGACAAAAAGCATGCGCGGCTGTGCCATTTAAAGCCATCTCGGTACCAACTCCGACACCAACCACCATAAACCCAAGCTGATTGTTCAAACTATAGGCGAGTACTCGGCGTAGATCGTTTTCAATTTCTGCAAAGAATATTGGAAACAAGGTCATGATGGCACCGATGTAGATCAGTATCTCTGTGCCGGCATATCCTCTGGCAAGCGCATACACCGCCATCTTGGTTGTAAACGCTGATAGGACAACCGTGCCAGTGATAGTCGCAGCAGGATAGGAGTCTTGTAACCAGTTGTGCATCAAAGGGAAAGCGCATTTTATTCCAAAGCCAATAAATATGAGCCAGGTGCCTAAACTCACCAACCCCAGATGATCGAACGCAATTGAACCGGTATCGTTATAGTGAAGCAAAAGCCCGGCGAGCAACAAAACGCCAGATAAAACCTGAATAATTAAATAACGCATACCCGTAGCAAAAGAGGCATCGGTGCGACGGGCCCAAATCAAGAATACCGACGCTACTGCGGTTGCCTCCCAGTATAAAAACAGCGTAATCAAATCACCGGCTAAAACACCACCTATGGCAGCACCTGCATAGAGCAAGGTTGCAATTTGCTGAACTTTATCGCGTACGTGCCATGCGTAAATGCCAGCTAGAAAAGCAGCTATAGAAAATATAATGCCAAATATTTGCGATAGTTTGTCTAATCTTACAAACGTCAGTTCAAAACCAAGTACGTTTACGACGACATGGTTTCCTGTTGAGTAACCAAGCAATGAGATCAAACCAAGCACAGGCACGATCAACAACAACTTTGCTCGTTTTCCACTACTCAAAAGCGGACAAAGCAACGCTGCAAACAAATACAGAAATGGCGGAGCAAACAAACTAATCATGATGAGTCACCTTGATCAGTGTTGTCCTGCAAGCTCGATTGAGCGTCAATATCGGATGCCCTATGATTCAACCGGTGCAATTCATCCTCTGGATAAGGTTCTGAGTCGATACTGTTGGGCGCATAGTATTTTTCACTGCGCAAAATGAGTCGACGCAACTGCGAGGCACCTAAAACAATTAATGTAAAAGCCACAAAACCCACTATGGCATAGTAGCCAGGCATGCCTTCCCCCGGTGCGTACGAGTGCCGATGAATAAAAAAATCCAGAACAAAAAGCACCACGCACACAACACCCAACCAAAATATTACGCGCTCAACCGCACTAGTAGAATCTGCCCATAGAAACCGCTTGGCCAGTGGAGGCAAATTCTCATGGTCATTCGAGATTGGTTCGTGTTCTGTAGAGGTATTTTTATCAGACATGATTAGCGCCATTGAATAAGACCAAGCAAATCAATCAACGGATGCGGATAAACAAACAACAGTATACAAACGGTTGTTGTCACTGTTATGGCCCACAATGATGCTGCAGGCGCTTCACACCAACCCGCAGGTTGAACCGTTGCCGGGGGTTTTAAAAAAGCCCTTAACGGAATAGGAAGTAAATAAGCGATATTCAATAGCGTACTCAGCATCAATACTGCTAGCCATATAGCGTTGTCCGCTTCTAAAGATCCACCTGCAATAAGCAATTTGCTCCACACACCCGAGGCTGGAGGCAAACCAATAATACCCAATGCACCAATAAAGAAACAGGCCATGGTAATAGGC
>CAYTJF010000147.1:0-15047 GCA_964437945.1 uncultured Granulosicoccaceae bacterium | reverse complement strand
AAACCGCAGCCGGCCGCCTCTGAATCCTAATTTATCTGGTGGACGGACTACTAGCGCCTTATCGCAATGTGCTACCGTTGCATTAATGTCCGATTTCACCAAATCCGCTTAAGCAAACTACACTCATTTCCTATGTGTTGTTCCACCAAGCCGTCTGCGCCGCTCATCACTGTCACGTACCTGAGTATTTTCAGCATGTGCGCGCTCTTTATGTGCGCATTTTTAATGTGGCCGCGATCAGCGCTGTCAGATGAAACCGTCGAGGGTTTGGGCGAGAAAATTTTAACCACAACGAAGCGCCTGGAGGAACTTGATGCAGAAATCCAGCAAAGCAAGATGCTTAAAGAGAAACTGGATAAAGCACTTAAAGTCTCGAACGAAAAAGTCAGTGAGAGACAAACACGTATAGATGGGCTCAAATCAGATATAAGTGAATATGACCAGCAGCTCGACAAGCTCCAGACAAAAATACTGGACGAGCGGGATAATGTAGATCTGCGCAAACAGGTGCTGTCCCAATCTATTCGACGAGCCCAGCGGCTGGGCTCTGGGCGTGGACTAAAAGTGGTTTTACAAAATGACAACCCTGCAGAAGCAAACCGTTTAGGTGTATACACGGCCTACTTTATGGAAGCCCAACAACAAGCCATTCTTGAGCAAAAAACCGTTCTTTTGAAGTTGGAGGAAGCCCATCTTGAGGCGCTAAAAAACAGAAATTGGCTGAATTTCATCAAAAAGAAGGCGACTAGCCAATATGATACGTATAAGAGCGAAAGCAGTGAAAATGAGCATTCGCTGGATAAAGTACAGGCGCAAATTACCAGCAAAACTCGCACGGTTGCGACGCTCAGGGTTGATCAAGCCAGATTACAGGCCCTCATGGAGGAGTTACGTACAGTCAAAGTAGCGCGTTCAGGGTATTTTGCGTCAGGACAGGGCAATTACGCTCTGCCGGTCACAGGTGCTATCAAAGCCGAATTTGGAGAGGCTAAATCCGTTGGAAAACTGCGCTGGGATGGTTATTTTATCGAAGCCGGGGACGGCACGCCGGTGCGCGCAGTAGCAGATGGCGCGGTTGTTTACAGCGACTGGTTGCAAGGTTTTGGAATGTTAGTCATATTAGACCATGGTGACGGTTATATGACTCTGTACGGCGGCAATCGCGAAGTGACGGTCGGCAAGGAGGATTGGGTGCAAACGGGTGCGACTATTGCAACTGTTGGAGACTCAGGGGGTCAGAAAACCAGCGGCGTCTACTTTGAGATACGCCACAATGCATCCCCACTGGACCCCAAAGAGTGGATGAGCGCCAATAACAGCATCAAGAGTGTCAAGAAGTAACAGGCAGACGCCGAAAAGCGGGTAGACTGCCAATAAAACCACATATCTTTCACAAACCCTGCGTGGGCAATTGTCGGAAAGAAATCGGGCTACATGCCTGTAAACCGTTGGTATTTGGAGCCAATTATAATGAGTGTGAAATCAAGACCGCTTACCATGGTGCTGCTAGGCACATTGCTCGGCGCATCCTTAACCCTTGGACAGGGAGTCTGGGCGACACGCAACGCCAGTGACGTAGAATTGCCACTCGAGCAAATGCGTACCTTTACGGACGTGTTCTCCAGAATCAAGAATGATTATGTAGAAGAAGTGTCAGATGAAGAACTTCTCGAACACGCCATACGCGGCATGCTCAACGGATTGGACCCGCACTCAGCTTATCTAAACCCCGAACAATACAATGAGTTGCGGATAGGCACCACTGGTGAATTTGGTGGCCTTGGAATTGAAGTTGCCATGGAAGATGGCTTTGTCAAAGTGGTATCCCCAATAGACGACACACCTGCTCAGCGAGCAGGCGTAGAGGCAGGTGATTTGATCATACGCCTCGATGATACTCCGGTTAAAGGTTTATCCCTGAACGATGCTGTAAAACTGATGCGTGGCAAACCCGGTAGTCCGATCGAATTGACCATCATTCGCGAAGGTGAAGATAAGCCCTTAAATATTGAAATCAAACGCGACATCATTAAAACCACCAGCGTAAGAAACCGCATGCTGGACGATGATTTTGGCTACGTCCGCATTTCCAACTTCCAGACAAAAACCACAGCCGACATGCTCAAAGCCATCCGCACCATGAAAGAAGAATCTGACGGCAAGCTTGCCGGTCTGGTGCTGGATTTGCGTAACAACCCGGGTGGTGTACTGTCTGGTGCAGTGGGTGTTTCCGATGCATTTTTAAACGACGGTTTGATCGTTTACACAGACGGTCGCGAAGAAGATAGCAAACTGCAATACGAAGCCACACAAGGCGACATTCTTGAAGGTAACCCACTGGTGGTTTTGGTGAACGGTGGTTCAGCTTCTGCTTCAGAGATTGTAGCTGGCGCCATGCAAGATCATAAACGCGCCATTATCATGGGCACTAAAACCTTTGGTAAAGGTTCAGTGCAATCAATACACATCCTGCAGGCGGGCGGTGCGGTAAAACTGACGTCTTCGCGCTACTACACGCCTGAAGGTCGCTCGATACAAGCGCTTGGTATTGAACCGGATATTGAAAACAAACCCGGCACCTGGAAAAAACCCGAAGAAGACGATGATAGTTACCAGCCACTGACCGAGTCAAGCCTGTCGGGTCACTTAACAGGGGCTGACGAACAAACGGCAGAAGAAAAGCAAGCCGAGGAAGAATTGAAAAAAGCAGACGAGCTGGTGTTTGATGACTTTCAGTTATACGAAGCATTGAACCTGCTTAAGGGTATGGCGATTTTGAATAAGCAGGAAAGCTGAACCAGTTTGCTCAGTTAGCCCTGGTATTGTTTTTTATTCAAATTACTAAAAAAGACGGCGCTTTCGATGCGCCGCCTTTTTTTAATTGCAGCTATTGACGATAAATCAAGCTTGTAGAGCTGTGCAGTAAATAAGACCGCACAAGCCAGTCACACAACGCAAGCCTCAGTAGCCCACCATACGAATGTAGTTGTTATTGTTGCGCTGCTTATCTAACTACCGAATATGTCGCTCACGTCACCACGATCGATCCGCTCGGAATTCTCGACTACGGCGTCGTTGTAGTTTGCGATTAACCACCACTGCCTGCGTTAACAGCTTCACCTAAGGTCTGATCAGTTCTGTTTCCATCGGCATCCAACAACGGACGCCCAGCCAAATAGGACTCGCCAAAGTCAAGGTCATAGGGGTTGGGTAGCAAATCGGGGTCAAAGCCATAATAATTAGGGGATGGCACTACGTTACCGTTTTCGGTGAGCGTGTAGCCTGACAGATAGCCTTCGCGGATCAAAGCTTCGTAGACATGGTTTGCTAAATGGTCGTCTATGACGAATCCGTTCTCAATTTCCTGAGTTACAAAGTTAAGCCTGTTGTTCGTATCTCCGATTAACGCATCACCATCAAGAGCGACTGTACCTATCGCGGTAGCTACTCCAGAAGCTGCCAATGGGCCACCGAGTGGAGCTGTGGCAATACTAGCACCAGCTGTGGCCCAACCCAGTGCTGTTTTGGCGCGCGCTACACGTTCGTCAGCTTCTTCGGCACTATCGTATCCGACATCGTGAGCAAGCCCCTGGATTTCACCAAGTGGCTCTGCCGCTACGCCGATATCGCTTAGCGCAAGATTTGCGGCATCGCCACCCAAGGCCGAAGGTACTGGTTGAAAGTGGCCTCCATGTGCACCACCGCTGTTGTTATAAGCGAGCAGTTCTTGTGCAGCTGATATATCGAATTCTGCTGAAAAGTCTCCTTCAGTAAGCAAGACTGCGCTCGGCAACCCTGTAATTCGCATCCTCCCACGATCTGTTGGAACGGTCACTTGCGGATTTTCTGCTATCAGTTCATCACCGGTGAATTCGGGATTACCAACTCGTTCCTGCTCAGCTGCAGCAGTAGCAAAAGCGTTAATAGGCCCTTCACCAGATTGGTAAAGGCCACTTTGCTGAACCAACGATGCAAGCTTGGCCGTGCCACTGGCACACCAATGCCATTGAAAAATGTTTCGGCAGTCTCACCGTTCTGAGCAACCAGATCTGACGCAATTTCTATAGAGCGGGGGTCAAAAGGCTGATCATTGCCAGCTGAAGGAGGCCAGTGATCGGCCAGTTCCTTACCGACCCATTCTTCGGAGCCAGGGAAACCCAACTCACTAACGGCGGCCATTGCCTCAAAAGTGTCGACCCAGCCTTCACTATCGGTGAGGGGGTTCGCCTCAATATCGTTCTCAAGACCGTCGATCTGAGCGTCGAACTCGTCGAGTACTTCTTCAAGCTCGTCTTCTTTTACTTCAAGCTCGTCCACCAGATCTCGGATTGCTCGTCGCTCTACCGTGTTGAGGTCGTCAAAACTGTCGCCATCAACAAGATCGTCAAGTGCACGCAGCAGTCGCCGTTCTGCATTGGGGTCGTTCTCCACCTGTTCGAGCATTTCTTCAATTGCTGGTTCATCACTGAACCTAAAATCATCGATGTTTGAGTCGTCGTCACGAATAAGATCTTTAAGCCCGTCTACTGCATCCTCTGTTTGATCTTCTTCATCTGATACAACAATAAAGCATGTAAATCAATAAATTAAAAACCTCATCTTGAAAACCAGGGCGCGGCCTTTGTGCATAGGAAGCGGAGTTATCCTCATAAGTCAGTATGATTTACCGCAACACCGGCACTCCCTGTTACGACATTCGTTGCATTAATAATAACCACCAGCAGAGCAGAAAATTACCGACTTTAACTCGTTGATTTGAGAGACACTTTCATCAGAGCCATGGCGCTTTACCGATCTGTATGTTTATCGCAACCCCGTCGACAGGTTCACACTCAACAATAGACACATGGGAAAAGTTCAGACAGTTGACTACTAACTAAACAGGAGACAAAAAATGCACAACGTAGAACTAGCAAATCAATCCATTAATTCTGCCAACGTAGCGATTGGCCCACACCTGGCAACCACTTCGGTTCTCAGGAGTATGTTAAATCGAGAAATTCAATCGTCCATTGGCTACCGTTCCTCTATAAGCGTGGAATGCGAAGACGGTGTTGTTACGCTTACCGGCTATTTCGCTAACAGAAATGATAAACACACAGCGCTGCGTAAAGCGATAGCTATTCCTGGCGTTTGTAAAGTCGTTAACAACGCGAACTAATCGGTTTAAGTTAGCCTTTGAATAAGGGTTATAGCGGAAGAAAAAACCAGAGTAGGAACAACAGCAGAATTGTTCCGATTATCCGTGCACTGCCTAACCGAGCAAATCTCGAATATCTCAATCAGGCAAGGCCTGTAATCGGCACTAACGCAACGTTCTAACCTATTAACCTGTTTCAGTGCTTTGTTGTGCCTCAAGCGATAACAAAGTTCGTTTGGTATCGACACCCCATCGATATCCACCCATACTTCCATCACCCCGCAACACACGATGACACGGAATCAGTAACGCTATACGGTTTTTAGCACAAGCAGTTGCTGCTGCACGCACAGCTGTCGGTTGCCCGATGCCAATGGCAACATCACGATAACTGACCACATCACCTTCGTTAATTGATTGCAGAAACGCCCAGACTCGCATTTGAAAAGCGGTACCACGTATATCAAGCGGGATACCCGGCATAGGTGATTCAGCTCTTAGATATCGATTGATTTCTGTGTACCACTGTTTAATTTGTTCATCGCCAGCAGAACGCTCGATGATTGCCTTCGGAAACTCTTGTTTCAGGTTTTGCCGCAGCTCACCCTCAACGTCACCAAACATCGCAAAGCAAACACCCTTATCGGTAGCAGCCAGCATTAAGTTCCCAAATGAGGTCTTACCACAGGTGTAGCTTATCTGCTCATCAACAGCACCTGACTTATAAGCGCCCGGCGTCATGCCCAGATTGCTCGATGCCTGTTCGTAAACTCTGCTGGACGAGCCGTAGCCTGCAGCGAATACTGCATCGGTAACCGACTCACCTTTTTTGAGCAGTGCTTTGAATTGACGCTGTCGAATGCCATTCTGAAATGCCTTTGGTGATAAGCCTATGGCTGCCTTAAATGATTTTTGTAAGTGCGTTGGCGATACGTTAAACCGTGCAGCAAGCATTGCGAGAGTTAAGTTTTCATCTGCGTGAGACTCTATATAACGAGCTACGGACACCAACTTGTCGTTTTCTGCATCGACCTGCTCAGGCAAACAACGCTTGCAAGCCCGAAAACCGGCTTGCTTTGCCTCGGTAACTGATGCATAAAATCGAATATTCTCCGGGTTCGCGCGACGTGATTTGCAAGAGGGTCGACAAAAAACCCGCGTTGTAATCACAGCAAAGATCAACTTGCCATCATATCGTGCATCACGGTTACGCACAGCGAGAAGGGCTTCTCTATCAGAAATTGCCAGGTTCGTGTTCATGTACACAGTATAAGTCGTTAACGCGAGCAAAAACTCTCCGTTTCTTGCGCATATATTCCAGATTTAGCACACTTGCTCGTCAATGGCATAAAGCTCTAACAGCATATCCATTAGTCCAGCCGACTGATAGTATTAACGTTCGTTATTGAACTAGCGGACAAATATGCCATGGGATGCCAGTATTACGATCCAACTCACAACGGAGCAACCTCGTTTACGGTTGCCATGCCACGTCTTACCTTTGGGCGTAACACCTTAAGAGAAATTGGTGCTCGCAGCGCACGACAGCAACTCAAAAAAGTGGCCCTGTTCACCGACCCCTATTTGCTCGATGGACCGCTTGTAGCCTGCGCAAAAGAGTCACTTTTGGCGGCCGGAATAGATCTGGATGTATTTTCAGATATACGCGTTGAACCCTGTGACGACACGGTTATGCGTGGGGCTGCATTTCTTGACGCTAGTCAATTCGACGGTGTGGTATCAGTTGGCGGTGGCTCTGTTATTGACACAGCAAAGGGCGCACTTCTGGTCCACCAGCACGGTGGCAATATTGTCGAGTACTTTGCACCGCCAATAGGACAAGCCAAAGCCGTTCCCGGCCCAGTGCTGCCACATATTGCCTGTCCAACAACATCGGGCACCGGTTCTGAATGCACATCCATAACCGTTATCCGCGTCAACGACCTAAATACAAAATTTGTTGTTGCTAATCCGTATCTGTTGCCAACAGAGGCGGTGGTCGATCCACAGTGTTGCGATAGCCTGCCATCAAACGTGGTCGCATCAACTGGGTTTGATTTATGTTGTCACGCACTCGAATGTTTCACAGCGCGCGCTTATACACAACACGGTAAAGTCGAAGACCCAAATACTCGTCAATACATCCAGGGTGCCAACCCGTTTAGCGACATGGTTGCCAGAGAAGCCATGGATATTGTTAATCATTATCTGGTTCGCGGCGTTAATGACGCAACCGACTCAGAAGCACGCGACAAGCTCATGTGGGGAGCATCACTTGCGGGCATCGCGTTTGGCAATTGCGGCACACACCTGCCACATGCCATGTCGTATGGCATCACCCATTTAATGAGTGATATCACCACCGAAGGATATCGTATCGCCTCACCGTTCGTGCCACACGGTATCAGTGTTGTTGTAAACGCACCGGCAATATTCAACTATACTGCTCAAGCAACCCAGCAAAGACACATGGAAGGGGCGCAATATCTGGGTGCTGATGCGAAAGGTGCAACACAAGAGGATGCGGGGGAAGTACTATCCAACAGACTTATTGAGCTGATGCGCAACACCCACATACCGAACGGGCTTACCGGTGTTGGCTTTAAAGAAACTGATATAAAAGCGCTGGCCGAATCATCAGTGCGTCAGACTCGTGCCATAGCCAACGCACCACGCGAATCGAACATCGTCGACATTGAAAACATGTACAGCCAGGCGCTGTCCTATTGGTAGAACATGACAACACTGATACACAAACGAGTACAACTTTGCCGAGACGGAGGTTTCGAAAAATGCATCGCCAAAATGCCATCAGGTTGGGCGGTGATGGGCGATGTACAATTTTTAGCTGGCTACTGTTTGTTATTACCCGACCCGGTTGTACCAGACCTTAATGCCATGGACATGTCTCAACGCCAGGCGTTCTTAACCGATATGACTCGCCTCGGTGATGCGGTGCTTAGCGTTACCGGTGCGGTACGAATCAACTATGAGATGCTTGGCAACCTTGAACCTGCGCTGCATGCACATGTGTTTCCGCGATTTAACGACGAGGTGGCGGAACTGAAAACGTCTCCAGTATGGTTTTATGACTGGAAAAACGCACCTGAATTTGATATCGATGCTCATCAAAACTTGCTGAACAAAATAAAAAACGAATTAGCATTGTGACAAATCGGCTGTCTATTGACGGCCCTTCTCGAGCGCGTGCGACCTGGTTGCCAGGCACAGCGCATCAACAAGGCGCTGTATCGTTAGCACTTAGCGCTGCCTTGTGGGGACTGTTCTGGATTCCGCTACGCTTTCTTGACGAACATGGTGTCACCGGCCTGTGGGCGGTTGTGCTGGTCATGGCTGCCGTTTGTGTACCCTCAATCCTGATTTTAGTTTTAAACAGAAAACTACACACATTAAAATCGATACGCACCTGGTTAATCGGCAGCGCATTGGGCCTGTCTATTGTGTTGTATTTCGCAGGCGTCATAGCTTCTGATGTCATCCGGGTGATATTTCTGTTTTATCTCCTGCCAATATGGACAACGCTGGCAGCACGGATTGTGTACAGAGAACCAATTACTCGCACAAGACTTATCGTCATAGCCATGGCGTTATCCGGTTTATGGTTATTGCTCGGTGGTGGAAACGCTTTGCCAAAGCCTTCAAATATTGGCGACTGGTGTGGACTGCTTGCCGGTATTTGCTGGGGAGTCAGCCTTGCGCTCATTCGCGGGGATAATGACACAGATGCATTTGGCATGGTGTGCACAACGGCTATAGGTGCAACCGTTCTTGCCATAGTTGTTGCTGTTCTACTACTTTATGCGGACAACGACCAACTTGCTGGCTTACCCGATATCGACTCGGTTGCTTTGGTGGCTACCGCAACGCTGGGTTTTTCTCTGATAATACTTTTTCCATCCATGGTGGGGCAGATATGGGGAGCTCAACGGGTCGCCGCACCCACTGCTGCATTGTTGACTATGACGGAAATCTTGATGGCAACGATATCGGCTTATTGGTTGATTGGTACAGAGCTGAATAGCATCTCGATAATCGGTGCTGCCATTATTTTGATAGCTGTATTTATCGATATCACAGTGCAATACCGGCAGGCCCAACATTAATGAACATAACAGGCAAAAAAAATCCCCAGCTGGTTTCCCGGCCGGGGATTTTTACTCCTGAAAGGAGGTACCTCTATACGCTGATGCGTATTATTTCATGGAAACACCCAGCGCTTTAACAGTCTGAACGTTCAGGTAACGATCAACAGGTAAGCCTTTAGAACGCTGAAATGCATTCACAGCTTTGATCGTAGAAGGTCCCATGCCACCGTCGATTGGGCCAGGGTTAAAACCAGCACTTTGAAGTGCACGTTGGATTTCCATGACTCGACCTGGAGTTGTGTTTGTTTCACACAAAATCTCACGCCAATCCATACGACCTTCTCTAACCAGCTCACGAGTACTTACCGTAGTGTACTTCTCAGGTATAGCGATACGACGCTCCTGAGCAGGTGTTATTTCTTCGGTAATAGATACGTTACTGTACTTAGCTGGAATTGCAACGGTGCGAGTAGTCGCTTCAGTAGCTACAACACGCTTGGTTACCGTGCGGTATTCAGCAGGTATTTCACGAGTACGAGTAGATGCAGGTGTTTTCAAGACTTGCTTGGAAATGTTCTTGTAAGTTGCTGGAACTTCAACCAAACACATGATCTCACCAGTTGACTCATTGATACGTTGAATTGGGCCTGTGCCTTTTTTCCACGTAGTGTGAGCTTCTCTGTCAACGATTCGCTCTGTAACAGTTTCGTATACTGGTGGAACAGTTTCAGTTACTGTGCGAGCAGGACGAACCAACACTTTCTCAGTTACTGTGCGGTACGTTGCAGGTACAGTTACCAGCTTGGTAGAAGCTTCCTGAGTCACAATACGCTTTTGAACACTACCGTATTTCGCAGGGATAACTTCAATACGCTCACCAGCTTCACTAACCAGCTTACGATTAGTAACTGTCTTGTATTCAGGAGGTAACCATACACGTGTGAAACACTCACCAGGCTTCGCACCAGGAGGAAGTAAATCACCGCCACCGGCAGCTGCACCAATCGTCGGACGGTTAGCCAGAGCTGCTTCACGCGCTTTCAACTCAGCTTCCTGAGAAGACAGAGACGCTTGACGAGCTTCCAACTGACGAAGCATATCGCTGTTGTCAGTACCAACTACTTGTTGTTTACTACCAGAGCTACTGCAAGCTGTAACCGACAGCAGCACCGCAAGTGACGCGAAAGCGCCAAGTTTATTAAATTTCATTTGAGTATTACCCTCAGTACTATTTTTTAAATGAGTCGACTAAAACATCGGTTTCCCACTTGAAGCCGACTCAGAAAACGATGGTCATTACGACTGTTGAGTCAGTGATTGTGGTTCCCAAACCGTTATCGATTGTTCAACAGGAAACTAAACATTGACGGGTTACTTATTTGCAAAAAGCGTGGAATGCACGACATTGGAATTGGCCAGGGAATGTAAATAACTGTAATGCACACACTTTCCACGAGCTAATAAGCCAATGGAGTGCACAAAAACAGGTGTTTTTATCGCTTACTCAAATGTTGCAGGAAAAAACTTTAGTGCGGAACAATGAACGATCAGTCGAATAGCGTACTGCAACACATATTCGACACATTCACGAAAATGGCCATATTATGATGCGTGGCTACCTTGGTGTCGCGGGATCTATCTACGATTGAAAACTGATTTGTTAAGACTATGAATGGCCTGCATTTGGCCAGGTATCACTAATTCGATAACCCTGCGGCCATGGGTCGCGCGGGTCGAGTGTGTGTTGATGTGTACCGGTAATAAAAGCTCGACCCGACAAACTCGGTATCACGGCAGCCAGGCTACCCACCGTTGTTTCTTGTTCAATACAACAATGAAACTCGGAATCAATAATCGATTGACCGATAAACGGTTCGCCAACCTGCATCTGCCCTCGGGCATGCAATACTGCCAACCGAGCACAACACCCGGTACCCGTTGGAGAACGATCAATCTTGCCAGGCATAATCGTTACCGCATTACGACCAACTTTAACCCCATCCCTGATTGTCAATGGCGCGGCAAACTGACAGAACGACAAATGTGTCCAATCCGGGATAGATGGGTGCGAAAAACCAAGCTGATTGTTAGCGGCCTGCCTTATTTTCACACCCATTTCACTGATGTCACGCGCTTCATCCGGGGTGATTCCAAACCCCAGAGCATTGGCATCAACAATAACAAAGCTGTCGCCACCATAAGCTGTGTCTACGGTTAATGTTCCGACTCCTTCAACCTCTATTATTTTGTCCAACTGAGTCGCAAAACTGGGTACGTTAGTGATTTTTACTGAATCTACCTGACCGTGACTCACTGACGCCACAACCTCCACCAGACCTGCTGGAGCTTCCAGCATGACTCGTGTATACGGCTCAACGACGGGTAGTATGCCGGTTTCCAATAATACGGTGGCAACGCACAAGCTGTTTGAGCCGGACATGGGAGGGGTATCCTCTGGCTCCATAATTATCCATGCAGCATCGGCGTCGGGGTGCTTGGGCGGAACCAGCAGATTAACGTGTCTGAAAACACCACCACGCGGTTCGTTCAACATAAAGTTTCGCAATGTCTGGTCTTTGGCAATCCAGCGAGATTGTGCCCACAAGGTATCCCCTGGCGGTACGGCCACACCGCCAACAATGACATCGCCTACTTCGCCTTCCGCATGACAGCTAACGGTGTGTATGACTTGCTTGGTTTGCATTGACTTAATTTTTCAATAGTAATTAGAACAGTGTGGCGTGTGTGCTTATTCGATAATTGATGCTATACAAGTATCGCTACCGAACGAGAAACTAACATCCTGCAGTGTTGAGATACACATGTCAGCATTTTGGGCAAATAATTCAGACGCCTCGAATTGCGTTAATACCCCAATTACTCTAGCTCCTGCTTGAACACCGGATTTCACTCCCGCTGGCGCATCTTCAAAAACGATACAGTGCTTAATTTCCAAACCGAGTTTACTTGCCCCTAAAAGGTAAGGGTCAGGCGCTGGTTTTCCATGGGTAACAAGCTCAGGGGTAATCAGTACTGCAGGATGTGGAAAGTTAACGGCTTTTATTCTCGCTGTAGCAACAGGCAATGTACCTGATGTTACGATTGCCCAAGGGATTTTTTCCATGTTGAGTCTATCAAGTAGCTCACAAGCTCCGGGTAACGCAACAACTCCATCAGTATCATTTTTTTCCATCGTTTCAAGCCATACAACATCTTGTTTAATTTCTGCCTCAGTAGCACCAGGTCGAAAGAACGACATAACCTCGTTCGCAGGCTTGCCTTGAATAGCAAGCAAGAATCCATCGATATTGAATTGATATTTGTCTGCATAAGCTGCCCAGGCTCGATTAATCGCTTCACTTGAATCAACCAACGTTCCATCTAAATCAAACAATAAAGCTTCAAACGGCAAATCCATTGTTATTCCTTAATGTCATTCTTAAAATGTCGCCTGAATATGTCGCCTTAATATATCAAAGCGATGTGCTGGTTTTATTAGGTGTTGGTCCATTACATAGCGATACCTCTAGTGCCCGTTACTGATCGAAAGAACACGTGTCATCACAATCTTGCTATCTTACAATAAAGCCTGGGAATGTTAAGGCTGCCGTTTTGCCATCATGAACATTATCTACCCGGGTAGTCACTAAATGGGAATCAGTGCACCTCAAACAGCGCTGCGCAAACTGGCCGATACTAACGTTGCCAAAGCGTCGCATCGCTTTATCAAAACCGGCAAAGGTGAGTACGGTGAAGGCGATAAATTTATTGGTGTACGGGTGCCTGTTATTCGTACTGTTGCCAAACAGCACAGGGATTTATCCATTCAACAAATTATTTCCATTCTGCATTCGCCGTACCACGAAGAAAGACTGCTTGCGTTAATTATGTTGGTGAACCTGTTCGACAAGGGTAACGATGCTAATCGAGCTGAAGTGTATAAAAACTATCTGGCTAATACCAAGTACATCAATGGATGGGATTTGGTCGATAATTCAGCCCATCAAATTGCCGGTGGATACTTGCTGGATAAAAAGCGCGGTAAGCTCGACGCTCTATCGAAATCAGGCATGCTATGGGAGCGACGAATCGCCATTATTGCTACCTATCAATTTATTAAACATGATCAATTTGACGATACGCTGCGAATAGCGGAGCAACTGTTATACGACAAAGAAGATTTAATGCATAAAGCCGTCGGTTGGATGCTCAGAGAAGTAGGTAATCGGGATAGAAAAGTTGAGATCAGTTTTTTAGACAAGCACTATAAAATTATGCCTCGAACCATGCTGCGTTATGCAATCGAAAAGTTCGATAAAAAGCTACGACAGCATTATTTGCAACGCTAATAAGCCGTTCGAACCTGTCTTTTCAGATAGCAGATAGCAGATAGCAGATAGCAGATAGCAGAAACGTTAACGCTTATCGGTTAACGCCTATCGGCAGTCGGTTTTGTTGTTTTAGCAGCGTGTGTAGGCATTTATACAACACAGTTTCAGCACTAATCACGTTACAAGTTAACTTATTGTCGAATAATATGAATTATTTATACACATTAGTTAATAATTTCTTACAGCAGATCAATGTCCGTTGACACATTTGGTTAGGTTGGTATATTTAAGTTGTTTAATTAATTTGTCGAAGAATTAATAAACATAAACAACTTATTTTCAGGAAGTAGCTAGTACCTCAGGAGATAGTCAAAACACAGGGAGCATGTTGTCTTTGCTAGTTACTTTGCACTCGATCATCTATATAGCTGGATAGGTAGATAATCATGCCAAAGCAGGAAGAAAAAATTTCGATAGAGCCGTTCCCGGCTCCGACGTTAGCGCAATTGGAATACGCTCTTGAAGAACGGCAAAATAGAGATAGAAGGATAAATTCAGAGCCAATCGATTTCAAAGAACGACGAAAACGACAACGTCGAGCAACGAATATCAGCCAGATAAACGATCAAAAAAGCGATCAGATGAGCAGTCAGAAAAACTCTAGTTGTATCGACAAAACCCTTACTTCCTGATTCAACTCTATTCAGGCAGTAAGATTGCCAAGTGGGCAGCAAGATAATCAAGCGCTAAGGTATCGCTCCAAAAAGTCGATACGATCCTGACCCCAGAACAACTCCCCATCTACCTCATAGGTGGGCGAACCAAACACATCGTTTTTATGTGCGTCATCTGTGGTTGATTGCAGCTGCTGTTCATAAATATCCTGTTTGGCTTCTTCCAGAAGACTACCGCCATCAAGACCACAATTACCTGCCAACGCTACAAGGGTCGTTTCATCAGAAATATCTTTCTGCTCTGCCCAGCATGCGGTGAGCAAAGCATCGCTAAGATCAGCAGCCTGCGTATTACCTGCAGCACCACCAGCGGCGTAGACCATCCGAGCAGCTAACGCTTGATTGACTGGGAAGTGAGCTGGCGTATGGTTCATGGGCACATTCAAAAAAGCTGACCAGCGCTTAAGCTCGTCCATACGAAAGCGCTGTCTGGCTGGGTGTCGTTTTGCTGGCGGTAATCCACCCATGTTGTCGAATGTCTGCATGACATCGATGGGTTTGTAGTTCACCACCACATCGTGTTTTTCACGCAGCGCATTGAACCGGTCTATGGCCAGATAGCTCCATGGAGATATCAGAAAGTGGTAGTAATTGATCGTTTTATTCATGGTTTACGTGATTTGTTTTGGGGACATAGTTTATCTAATTGCGCCTAGTGGTCCAACCACATGATATGTTCGGGTTCAGCGAGTCTGTCAGCATCCGTGGCAAGGCGCACTTTCGCAGGCATATTGGG
>CAYTJF010000146.1:0-15073 GCA_964437945.1 uncultured Granulosicoccaceae bacterium | reverse complement strand
GCTAGAAATACTCGCCCCTGTACGTAATCGGTGGCGACGCGTTCGTGCACGCGATAAGCTGTTCGGTGCACAATTTCGTAGGGTTCATTGCGTGGTGCGACGGAATTCAATCGTGCTTGTACGTGTTCCATATTGGTGATGTCTTCATCGCTCTGGTTTTGTGTTGGCACTAATACACGCCACAAACTGCGTGTGCGCAACAGCACTACCCATTCTTCAGGGTCGGACAAATACGCAACATCCGCCAAATCTGGAAAAACGTCTCGAAAGTCATACGGTGTCGACAGGGTTAAATATTTCTCCGGAATTGTCATGCCTTCAAATTCAATTCCCAATGACTTTCGAACGGCGCTGCTTGCGCCATCACAACCGATCAGGAATCGTCCCTGGAGTTGGTGTTCGTTGTTTTGATCGTCTGCAACGGTAAGTGAGACTGTATTTGCATTCTGTGTGACGCTGACACTGCGAACACCGTAGTGAACGTCAACATGCGGAAACGATTTGAGCTGTTCGCGCAAATATTCATTCAGTCTCCATTGTTCACACTGCACTCGAAACGGGTAGGGCGTAATATCGGATAACAACCCTAGATCAAAAGTGGCAACCGGGCCTTGTTTGCGATCGCGGAACTGCCACAACGGGCAGATGAGACCGGCGTCTATGCAATGTTTTGCAGCGCCAAACTTGTCGAGCATTTCCAGGGTCGGTGGGTGAAACGTTGATGCGCGTAGATCTTTTTGTAGTTCATTGCTAGCTTCTACAAGGGTAACGGGTATCCCTTCACCGGCAAGGTAACGCGCAGCGACAACACCGGTCGGGCCTGCACCGGCAATAAGCACCCTATCTGAATTGTTATTGTCCATTTACGCTCACAAAATTATTAGCTGTTAGCCGTTGTATCCCGAGCGGCGTTTGCTGCAATTGTCGGATCGGTATCGATCGTCCAGTTTTTAGCGATGTATCGCTCGCCATTATGCTGATTTGAATCATCAGCACATAACCAAAGTATTGGAGCTCGCATCAGGCTTGGTGAGAGTAATTGCCCGTCCGCGCCTTTCTTGTTTACCATGTCAGGCAGCAGTGCCGTGTCGGTTGCTCCACCTGGTAATAGTATGTTAACCGTTACACCGGTACCTGCAAGATCGGCCGCCCATACCTGACTGGCAGCTTCAAGTGCTGCCTTGGATGGACCATACGGTGAATAACCTGTTCGAGTCATGGTTTGCAGGCTGGTGGATACATTAATAATTTTTCCACTCCCTTGCTCTACCAAGTGCGGGGTAATCGCTCGTGCCATGTTGAATGGACCGTTAATGTTGCAGTCAATGATTGTCTGCCATTGTGTTGGTGGCGTTTTCCAGAATAGACAAGGTTGCGTTGTAAATGTCTCGCTAACAAGACGCATACCGCGACCAGCGTTGTTAACAAGGCAATGTACCGAGCCAAATGCTTGCCGTGTTTCGGCTACGACTTTTTCGCATTCGGCATAATTTGTGGCATCAGCCTGCATAATTTCGATTCGGCCGTCCGCGCCCACCTGTTGCTGGACCGCTTTTAATTCAGCAAGATTGTTTGCCGCTGTTGCCATGACATTGGCACCACATTGTGCCAGTGCCAACGCCATCTCTTTACCCAAGCCGCGGCCACCACCAGTAACGATAATAGAGCGACCCTTTAAAGAAGGGTAGTTTTGCATGGATGCATTCATAATTTTATCTCAAAAAGCCGTCCACCTGATTCCACGTTGTCATTGATACCGCAGAGTCGCAGTGCTGACCAGAATGTGGCAGAGTTGCTGCTGATTACCGGTTTATTCAATTCTGCTTCAAGCGAATTGATTACAGACAGTGTCGACAGGTCGGTGCAGGTAAGTAGCACCGCTTCGGCATCGGCATGATCAACACGTCTGGCTAGTTCGATTACTTTATCTGGAGGTATTCGACAGATATTGCGAAAATCGGATACACCGGATGCGCCAAAACCCAACCCTTGCATCGAGATAACATTAAAACCATTTTCACCAAGAAAGTGCTTTTCGTGTTGGTTCATCGCATCAAAATAAGGTGTAGCGACAGCAATTTTGTCGGCTTGGAGCGCTTGTAGTGCCTCGACAATAGCTTGTGCTGTGCTCAACGCTTTTCGGCCTGTTTCTTCAGTGATAAAACTTGCCAGCGAATCAACTGGTGAAACCATTGACCCCGCCGTGCAGCCATAGACCACGACATCCACTTCAGCTTGGCTTAGATCAGCGGCGTATTTTTTAATATCGTTATATAGGGCCGACCTTCCGGCTTCGCTGTTGGTGTCAGTATGTAATGGCATACGTGCTGAATGAATCGATACACGCTCTGGCGCCATGCTGTGCCATTCGGCTTCATTTGCTGTGTTAGTTGGTGGCACGATAAGACCAATGCGGGCACGTGATCCATACACCATGGGTTTGTGCATAAGTGAATCAGCCATCAGTGTGTCTCCTGATCGTCCAAATTCGCGCTCATCTGTTTATTTGCTTTCGCAGCAAACCAATATCGCAACAACATAAACCCTGCAATACATAAGCATAGGTATTGTAACCATAACCATTTTTCTGGCAGAGGTAATAGCAACGGTATCGCCAGAGCCAGCAGTGCGAAGCGGATGCCAATATTCAATTCTGACCTTGCATATCCGGCAATTGCAGCGCTCGCCAGCAGTAGTGCTATGACAATACTGCCTAACGACACTAGGATTTGTATACCGGACCCTTGTAACAGCACTGCTGGATGGTATACGAACAAAAACGGTACAAGATAAGCACACCAGCCCATTCGCATGGCTTCGAACCCGGTGCGCATTTGTGGTGCGTTAGCCAGACTGGCGGCTGCGAATGCGGCCAGTGCAACCGGTGGTGTAATCATTGATAGCATGCCGAAGTACAGCACAAACAAGTGCGCTTGAATGGGTTCGAGTCCGAGGTTAATTAACGGTGGAGCGGCTAATGTTGCCAGTAGCAGATACACACCGGTGGTCGGTAAACCCATCCCCAATAGAATGCACACAGCGGCAGTGATGAGTAAAAGCCCAAGCAAACTGTTTTCGCCAAAGCCGAGCAAGACGAACCCTAAGCTGAAGGATAGCCCGGTATTTGACAGAATGCCGATGATCATACCGGCAATGGCGGTGACCAGAATCAGCCCGGAAATCGCACGACCCGTGTGAATCAAATCCTGAAGCACGCGCACAGGTGTCATGCGTTGTGTTTTGTCTTTGCGTAGAAAAGACAATACAACAAGAGATATCAGTGAAACCAGAACAGCCATTTCAGGTGATAGGTTGAATTGAAACAGTGCAACAATCAATATGAAGAACGGAATTGGTAGCAACCAGCCGGACTTGAGAACATCCTTTACAGCTGCCGATTCAGCGGTTGGGCTACCGGAACCTAAATTGAATCGTCGCGACAGGAAATCGACTTGCAAAAACAACGCAAGGTAATAGAGTACGGCTGGAACCAGTGCGGCTATCAGGATATCTTTATAGGGAAGTTGTAAAAACTCTGCCATTAAGAACGCCGCCGCCCCCATTATTGGCGGCATTAACTGGCCTCCGGTGGATGCTACAGATTCAATTGCAGCCGCACGATGCGCTGGCATCCCAGACTTTTTCATCATAGGAATGGTCAGTACACCCGTTGACATTACGTTCGATACAGCAGAGCCCGAAATAGAGCCAAACAAACTCGAAGCAATGACTGAAACCTTAGCGGAGCTGCCAGGACCGGTTCCAGCAACCGCCTGACTGAGTCCGGTAAAAAAGGCAGTGCCACCGGTGGTTTGCAAGGTGCGACCAAACAGAATAAACATCACCACCACAAAACTGGTCACCGACAATGGCAAACCAAGCATAGCAGTGGTGTCGGTGGCCAGAAAGCGCATTAGCTCAGGTGGGGTCGATGCTCTTGCCTGCAATTTTCCAGGAATCATTTCGCCGGCAATGGCGTATAACGCAAACAAGGCAAAGACTATTACCAGACTTAAACCGACGGCGCGTCGCAGGCCTTCAATCACTAACGGTACGATAATGAGTGCTACGGCCAGAGATTCTTTTGGTCGAAAGAAGGCTTCTTCTGAAAGTACTGGAATACGTATGGCTAAATACGCACCGGCCAGCAATGCCAGTACGGCTAAACCGAGGTTGATTCGCACGACGAGAGGTGAAGAATTTTCGTTCGATGAATCGAGGAACACCACCGCTATAGCCAGTGCCAGAATTATCGCCAAAAGTTGCTCTGGGAACACTAACCATCCCAACCGTGGTGGGATGGATAGTGCCCAGAAAATACTGGCAAGTGGAATTAACATAGCCAGTGCGTCGCGCAACTTTTGCAAATTGACCATCCGACTGGCTATATTGACAATTTAGATATTAAACCGACTATCGATTCCAGATGCCTTTTTCTTTATAGAATGATTCAGCCGCCGGGTGGTACTCAACACCAACGTCTTTACCCATGGACGAGGGATCAAAGCTCTTCCACAGCGGACTGGTTTCTTTTAACGCATCAGGGTTGTCATACATTGCTTTGACAACTTCGGTGATAGCCGCATCGTCTACGTCTTTGTGCGCAAACAACGCATAGTCAAACGCCATTCCGTGACGGCCTTCGCCTTCACCGGGCGTAGAGCCGTTTAGTTCAACAATAAAGCTGCCCGGAAAAATTCGATCTGCCACTTCAGCGGCGTCTTTACCAATATCAACAAAATTGACCTCACCAAATGAGGCTTGAAAATCAAACGCGGGTTTTGATCCAACAGCAACTATCGCTGTATCGGTTTGGCCTTCCTTAAGTAGCTTCCACATGGTTGGAAAATTGGATGCCGGAACACCGGCAACATCATCGTAACTGATTCCACCGGCTTCAAGGAAACTTTTATAAAGATAATCTCCGAGTGCTTTGTCTTTAAATTGGGGTAAATTCTTTCCCTTCATGTCTGCACTGGTTTTAATGTCGCTCTCCGTCGCTGCCAACAGACCCACCTTGAAGGTGAACAGTGTAACTATCATGCGCAAGTCGGGATTCGGCTTGCCTTCGGACATACCGGTACCCGATACAGCAAATCGAGTTTGTGGCACATTAGCCAGTCCAAGCTCGATTTTTCCGCTGTTTACCAATGGAATGTATTGCTGTGTGTTTGCCATAGCTTGAGGTCGAACCTGTACAGCAGAATTTGCCGATACGACTTTTGATATGGCGGTGGAAAGTTGAGCTGTTGCACCGCCTTTGGTGGTCCCCAATCCGATGGATTGCGCGTTGGCTAGCGAAGAAAATATGAACGTTGCTATGAATAGAGGTGCGATTAGGTTCTTTATCATTGATTCAACTCCTTGTTGCGGGTTATAAAATTAACGCATGCTCTTATGAAAATTTAAGAAGTGTTAGTGTGCTCGGAGCTGGCGGCAGTTGCCTGAGCAGCCAGTAAGTGTGAAGTCATGACACTTTCAGCCCACTCAGACGAGCGCGCTTCGATTGCATCTACCATCTCGTGGTGGTGCTGGCAACTACGCATCAGCGCTGCATCTGAATACAATCGATAGGTTCTGGCCACCAGACCAACATCGACGGCCACAGAAATTAATGCGGTTAATCGAGGCGAGTTTGCCGCTTCGGCAATCGTGTTGTGGAATTGTTCATTGGCACGAGCAATCTGATCGTACTCATCGTCTGTATTGGGAGGTGTAAGCTGACTCATAAGAGAGGCCAGCGTGCGTAACAGGGAAACCTGCTCTTTCGTTGCCATTGTTGCTGCTCGACGAATGGCGTAGCCTTCGAGCATGGTGCGAAGCTGGAATACCTGTTCTGCTTCGTCAATTGAAAACCGGGCAACGCGCGTTGAATAGCCGCTTTGATTTTCGATAAAGCCTTCGTGAATAAGGCGCTTAATAGCTTCGCGCACCGGTGTACGACTAATCCCTAAGCGTTCTGCCAGTGCCTGCTCTGTCAGTCTTTCATGTTCTTTGAGTACGCCGCTGACAATATCTTGCCGAATCTGATTGTAAGCCTGCTCCGACGCTATCGACTTTGTATTGGTGCTGGCATTCATGCGGCGCTTGATTTACTTTGAGGAAATACTCCGGCTTTCATCACCATGCCAGGTACGGTTTTGTCCAGTGCATCCTGAAGAAATTCTGCAGCATCGATTGCTGCGCTTAAATCAACACCAGTATGCACACCAGCGCGCTCCAACATGTAGACAAGATCTTCAGTGGGCACATTGCCGGTTGCGGCAGGTGCAAATGGGCATCCACCCACGCCACCAAAACTTGAGTCCAGTGCTGATACACCGGCTTGTACACCGGCCCAGGCATTCGCAAGGCCGGTATTACGCGTGTTATGAAGATGCAATCGTAGCGGAATATCGGGGTAATTCGCACGTACTGCAGCAATACGCTCAGCTATGTCAACGGGTGTTGCCACACCAATCGTATCAGCCAACGCAAGCTCAAACGGGTTTGCCTGCATACAGCCGTCAACTGCATGCATAAATTTATCAATGCTGACTTCACCCTCAAATGGACAACCGAACGCTGCCGCAATAGTGACGCCAGTGTTCACTGTTGCTGGTGCTTGAGCCGTCAGTTCATTAAACAAAGCGATTCCGCTATCAGTATCAGTGCCCTGGTTTTTCTCGCTGAATGTATCGGTGGCCACAACAACGAAGTTCACTTCGTCGAGCCCGGCTTGACTGGCTCGTTCAAATCCACGCCGGTTCAGTGCTAATCCGATATAGCGACACTCGCTGTTGCGGGGCAGGGCTGCGCAAATTTCATCGGCCTCAGCCATTTGCGGTACGCGTTTTGGATTGACGAAGCTGGTGACTTCAATGCGTGCAGCGCCGGCGTCTATCGCTCTGTTGATTAGCTCAAGTTTAGTGTCCAGAGACAGCAACTTTTTCTCATTTTGTATACCGTCACGGGGGGAGACTTCGATAATTTCCACGCTTTTTGTCATGGCAGCTACTTAATTTGAGTTGATTCGTGTACAGAATATTATAAGATGAGGTTGAAATTATCAATTAACGCTTTTAAACGTCGACGAATCTGGAAACCGCTTTTATGACTCAGGACAGTGACAATTCCGCATCAGAAGGACCTCTGGCAGATTTGCGAGTACTGGAAATGGGGCAGCTCCTGGCTGGACCATTTTGCGGACAACTCATGGCCGATTTTGGCGCTGAAGTTATTAAATGCGAACAGCCGGGTGTTGGTGACCCGATGCGCCAATGGGGGCGTGAGAAACCGCACGGCAAATCGTTGTGGTGGCCTGTAGTTGGTCGCAACAAGAAGTGCATAACCCTGAACTTGCGTACCCCGGAAGGACAGGATGTTATTCGAGAGCTGGTTAAAACCACGGATGTGCTTATCGAAAATTTTCGTCCCGGCACTATGGAACGTTGGGAATTGGGCTACGACGAACTTAAGAAAATAAATCCACGCTTGATCATGGTACGCGTTACCGGCTATGGACAAACCGGACCCTACGCGCCAAGGGCTGGCTACGGCGCTATTGGCGAAGCCATGGGAGGCTTGCGCTATGTTGTCGGTGATCCTTCCACGCAACCCAGCCGCATGGGAATTTCTATTGGTGATGAACTAGCCGCCATGCACGCTTGCATGGGTGCATTAATGGCAATTCATGCGCGTGAAAAAACTGGCAAGGGGCAAGTTGTTGATAGTGCGATCTATGAAGCCGTGCTGAATATGATGGAAAGTCTGGTGACTGAATTCGATGTGGCTGGTTATGTACGCGAGCGCACCGGCGCGATTTTGCCAAACGTTTCTCCATCAAATGTGTTCGATACGGCCGATGGCAAGTTATTGTTGATTGCCGCAAATCAGGACACGGTGTTTAAGCGACTCGCTGAAGTGATGAAAAAACCTGAGTTGGCGGAAGATGAGCGTTATGCAACGCATGCAGCCAGAGGCGTGAACATGACAGAGCTGGACAGCATGATCAACGACTGGACTAAAACTATTGCGCTGAGTGATCTTGAAGTTTTACTAAATAAAAACGGTGTGCCATGCGGATTAATTTATAAAGCCGAAGACATGTTGTCAGATGCACATTTTAAAGCTCGTGACGCTATTGTGGATGTTGAGCACCCTGAATTCGGCACAATGAAAATGCAAAATGTTGCGCCGAAACTCTCCGACACACCAGGCCGAATTAACCATGTTGGACCTAAGCTCGGGGAACATAACAACTATGTATTTAACGATTTGTTGAACCTTCCGGATGATGTACAGAAGGACTATAAGGATCGTGGAATCATATAAAGAATATCTGACTAAAACCGGCAAACAAGATTGCGTATTAATAAACAAAATCAGCCTGCTGATCAGTTTCTGTTGGTAGAAGACGCTGCTCAATTGTTGAACCTGGATGTTCAGCTATTGCGACAGGGTATTGCCCGTAATTTAGTGCCCATTCGTCGTGACAACACTGGCACTATTCGTATTCATCAGGATGAAATTCCTGATGATCTGCAAGAAAAAATCAATGCCTCCACCATCGACCCTGAGTTGCAGGCTGCGGCCTTAACCGACGAATTAGTGAGTGTTAAAAAAAGCCTTTATGATTCTGCAGCGCACCGTATTCGGCTTGAAGAGTTGGTTGTGAAGCAGGGCTCAGCACTTGATCGATACGCTCGATTGCTGGACGCAATAGACGCAAAAAGTGACAGTGCCAATGGATTCTCGAGCGGCATCGAATCGAACACTGTCGAAATGTTGCGGGCACGCGATGCCGAAGTTGAAAAACTTACAAATATCCTGGAACGTACCTTTCAAGCTATAGAAACCCGCGATCAGCAGGTAGCGCAGCAGACCGATCAGTTAACGCAAACCGCCGATAAGGCAATGTATCTGTTGGAACGGGCTGTGCGCGAAGGTGAAATTTCTGCTGAGCAGCTCAATGGGCTTAACCAGCAGATTGCCAGTACTACCAGTACCAGCACCCGGCTCGAACATGAGCTTGATCAGCGCAATGCAGCTATAGATAACCAGCACAGTCTGATCGAGCGCATGCTGACACTTGCAGAACAATCGGCCGAAGGTTCGCACGGACAAGGTCGCCGCAGGAGAACGTTCTGGCAGCGACTCTTTGGTGGAGGTAAAGGCATATGAGCAAACAATTAGAACAGTCCTTGATGCAATCAGGTGAATACAATGTCCAACACTGAAGATCTGATTCGGCGGTATGAGGCGCAGCTGGCCGAATTTGAAGCTCGCCTGAGCAGAATGGAAGGCAAGCAATCTGCATTGGCGCATTCTGTTACGTCGCGGCATGGTGACAGGATCGGTACCGGATTGAGATTGGGAGTGGATGTCGGTGGCACCTTTACCGATCTGTTGTTACTCGATGAAAAGAACGGACGCACCTTTACGGCAAAAGTACCGTCTACACCGGCAGACAGCTCTATTGGTGTGCTTAATGGTGTGGAGAAAATCTGTCGTGAAGCAAACCTTAACGCTAATAGCATTTCTGAGGTAATGCACGGGACTACGGTGGCAACCAATACGGTTTTAACCAAAGCTGGTGCTACTGTTGGGCTGGTGACCAGCAAAGGTTATAAAGATGTATTGCAGATTGCCCGATCATACGTGCCGGGTGGATTGGGAGGTTGGGTTATCTGGAATAAAACATTGCCTCTGGCTCCGTTGGAGTTAACTATCGAGGCTAACGAACGTATTGGTGCAAAAGGGGAAGTGCTTACCTCTTTGGACGAATCATCGATTCGCATCGAGCTGCAAAGTTTGCTTAATAAAGGTATCGAAGCATTAACCATTGCCTTATTCAATAGTTACGCAAACGATATACACGAACAGCGTATCGCCAGCATTGCTCGTGAGATTGCACCGCATATTCCGGTGTCAACATCGGCATCCATTATGCCTGAAATGTATGAGTATGAACGTACCGAAACAACGGTTGTTAATTCGTATGTTCGCCCTGTCGTTTCGAACTACATCAGCAATTTGCAAAGCGAACTGAAATCGCGCATGGGAAACAGTGTCATGTTGCAGATTCTTCGTTCAGACGGTGGACTTTCTTCGGCTCAGTCGGCTATGGATAAACCGGTAAACCTGCTTATGTCCGGCCCTGCTGGTGGTGTGGCTGGTGCATTGTGGGTGGCGAAGCAGGCTGGATTTAAAGATTTGCTCACGTTTGACATGGGCGGTACGTCGACTGATGTTGCACTTATACAAAACGGCATTGCCAGAACGCGCCGAGAAACACGTGTTGGTGATGTCACCGTGCGCGCACCGTCCATTGATGTTCGAACCGTGGGCGCCGGTGGTGGATCGATCGCCTATGTTCCAGAATTAACTAAAGCCCTGCGCGTTGGCCCTCAGTCAGCCGGAGCTGATCCCGGTCCGGCAGCCTACAGTAAAGGCGGTGAAGAGCCGACAGTGACCGACGCAAATGTGGTGCTTGGGTATTTGCCTTCTGATGCAAAGCTCGGCGGTGATATGGATATCTCAAAGCAGGCAGCCATTACTGCTGTGCAAAAAGTCGCCGATGGACTGGGTGTCGGACTTGAAGCGGCCGCTGAAGGTGTTATAAAAATCGTTAACGAGAATATGTGTGGTGCATTGCGATTGGTGTCAGTGGAACAAGGATACGATCCACGGGACTTTGCCTTGATCGGCTTTGGCGGTGCCGGGCCCTTGCATGTTAACGCGCTCGCACGGTTGATTAATTCCTGGCCTGCGATCATTCCACCGGGTCCTGGAGTGCTGTGCGCCTACGGAGACGCGACCACACGATTACGTAACGAGTCGAGCCAAACCTATGTGACGCCGGTTGCGGAAACCGATGATGGCAAAATTCGCGACATGCTTCAATCGATGCAGAAGGATGCATCAGAATCATTGTCGGCCGAGGGTGTAGCAGGCAGTGAGCAGGAAACGCTTTACGAGATCGATATTCGCTACATTGGTCAGGGCATGAAACTCACTATTCGCATGACGCCTGAAGAATTTATGGGTGAGGGGCTGGCAGGTGTCGCCAGTCGATTTGATGCCGAACACGAACAACTGTTTACCTTTGCACTTGATGCTGAACATGAACTGGTTGGTTTACGAGCGATTGTTCAGGGTGCAGAGAAAGCGTTCGTCAGTCCACATAAAGGTTTGGGAGTTTCTGGAAATACTGATAGCTCGGCTGCAAAAATTCAGGCAACCCGACTGTTTTCCGATGGTGCCTGGTGTGACGGTTTTATCTACGACCGATCAAAACTACAACCCAACAACCGAATCGCAGGGCCTGCCATTGTTACGGAAATGGATAGCACGTCGGTGATTCTGCCAGAGCATGTCGGGATTGTTGACTCGGTCGGCAACATTATTATCTGGCCTGCCAATCACGCTAACGCACGGTAACGGAACAGGAGAAAGTCATGCCAGCAACCATCGTACAGTCCAACAATGCTCCGTTTAATCGAGTAGAAGTTGATCCGATAACACTGGATATCGTTGAAAATGCGTTGCGCAACGCGCGTAACGAAATGGATGCCGTTTTGTTTCGTACCGCAATGTCGCCGGGGATACGCGAACAGCACGACGCGTTTCCACTCATCGCTAATGAAGAAGGCAAAATGGTTGTAGGCCAGTTCGGATCATTTTTGCATGGATTTATGCAAGGCTACGAAGGGGATATTGAAGACGGCGATGTATTTATAACAAACGATCCGTATTCCTGTAATGGTGCCGTCAGTCATTTAAACGACTGGTTGCTGATGATGCCCATCTTTCACGAAGGTCGCCTGGTCAGTTGGGCAGCGATGTTCGGTCATATGACTGATGTTGGTGGTAAGGTCCCCGGTTCATTGCCGACCGATGCCAAGATGATTTATGAGGAGGGCATCATTGTTCCACCAACTAAAATTTATCGCGGTGGTGAGCTGGTAGAAGAAATTCTTAATATCCTGCTGCATAACACACGCATGCCGGAATGGAACAAGTCAGATTTCTACGCAATCATCGCAGCACTTCGACTGGCCGAACGGCGGGTGCGAGAGAACATTGTGCGATTTGGTGTCGATAACTATATCTCCGCAATGCAGGACATGCTTGATCGTAACAAACTGGCTATGGGTGCGATCATTCAAATGATCATCCCTGAGCAGAAATCTTACTTCGAAGACTGGATAGACGATGATGGAATGGGTAATGGCCCGTACAAAATCGCCTGTACACTGTGGCGTGAAGGTGACATTGCCTATTTTGATTTTACCGGCTCCGATCCGCAGTCTTTTTCTTCAATAAATTTTCTGTTAAACGAAGAAATGTTCAAAATGTTTTTCGGTGCTTTCACCATAAATCTGTTCGACCCGCAAATATTGTTCAATGATGGTTTTTATGAGCTTCTGGACGTACACATTCCTGAAGGCTGCATACTCAAACCGAAGAAACCAGCTGCGCTGAGTTGCAGAACACATATGCTGGGTCGTATTTTTGATTTAATGGGTGGTTTGCTTGGGCAGGGTGCACCGGATGCATTGAACGCAGCTGGTTTTTCTGACAGTCCGCACTTTATGTACTCCGGGTTTGATCGTAACGGCAAATGGTATCAGTTATTCCAAATTGGATTCGGTGGCATACCCGGCCGCCCTGCCGGTGACGGGCCTGATGGTCATTCGCTTTGGCCGGCATTTACTAATGTGCCGAACGAATTTTTAGAAGCCTATTTCCCACTTCGTATATGGGAGTACGCAACTATTGTAGATTCAGGCGGTGCGGGATTACATCGCGGTGGTAACGGCATCACAATCGCCTACGAAATGCTGGAGGCGGGTGAGTTTTCCATACATGATGACCGGTGGTTAACTTATCCATGGGGCGTAAATGGTGGTGAGCCGGGCATGCGTTCGACGAAAAGACTGATTCGAGTTGATGGCACAGAGGAAAATTTGCCATCCAAGTGCGATCGAATACAGGTACAACCGGGCGATATTCTGTACTTCAATACCTGGGGTGGCGGTGGTTGGGGTGATCCTTTGCAACGCGACGCCGAACTGGTTGCTGCCGATGTTGCCCGTGGTCTGGTCAGTCAGGAAGGTGCAAAACGCTATGGTGTTGTAATCAACAACGGCACGATCGATGCAGCCGCGACAAACCGTTTACGAGAGCGCTTAAGTAACAGTCGAACCGAGTCGCAACTGTTCAATCGTGGATTTGAGTCTATTGATGAGCTGAAGGAGCGCTGCTTGGAAGAAACCGGATTTGCTCCACCTGTGGCACCCGTGTTCAAACAAGACTACACAACGGTTACGGAGCAATGACCCATGGCTGACGATCTTGACGAAAATTATGCTCGCGCCAACTATCATAGTGCGCAAAAATGGGGAACACGTCCTGCACTGGTGCTGGTTGATTTTGCCCAGGCCTACTTCGATGAAGCTTATCCATTGTTTGGCGGCGAAGGGTGTCGCACAGCACTGGAAAATGCCGCTCGCCTTGCACCCGCTGCACGCAAAGCCGGCATACCTGTCATTTTTACCGAAGTAAAGTACCAGCCGGGTGGTTTGGATGGAGGCGCTTTTTACAGCAAGGTACCCGCATTGAGTTGTTTCGACGCTGGCACAGATTCTCAGCGTCTGGCGGATGGCTTGTCGATGGAGACCGACGACATTCTGGTTAGTAAACAATATCCGAGCGCCTTTTTTGGTACTTCTCTGGATGCAACATTGAGATGGCTTAAGGTAGATACCTTGTTATTAACTGGCGTAACAACGTCGGGATGCATTCGAGCTACCTGTATAGATAGCATTTCATATGGTTTCGTCACTCTAGTTGTTTCTGATGCAGTAGGGGATCGTGCACAGGGGCCACACGATGCCAATCTTTACGACATGAGCGCAAAGTACGCAGACTTGCTTGATACCGAAGAGGCGATTGCTTACTTATCCGGTACGACACAAAATGCAGGAACATAACCAACTACAACTCGAGGAAAGAGTATGAAGACACTAAAACCAATTGCTTTTGCAACCTGTGCCTTAGCAGTCAGCTTCAGTGCAATGAACGCACAAGCAGGTATGGACGAAGCGAAAGCCTTAATCGAAAAGCACAGCCAGTTGCCCACGTTTGATGCACCGGGCGAGGCATTCGATGCCAAGGCCTGCATGGCAGACAAGAAGATGTTTGTTATACCGCTGACCAATGCGAACCCGTTCAATGCGGCAATTAGCCAGGGCTTTGTAGATGCTGCCGAAATCGTCGGTTTTGAATTGCGCGATTGGGAAACGCAAATGGACCCAGCAGGCTGGATTCAGGGTGTCAACACTGCGGTTGCCGAGAAGTTTGACTTGATTGATATGCAGGGTGGGTTGCCACCAGAATTTCTCGTACCGCAAATTACCGAAGCTCGTGAAGCGGGCGTGAAAGTGACAGCCACACATAATTACGATGCATCGACACAAGAAATTCCAGACTTTTTAGACAGTGGTGCGAACACCGACTACGTTACTGTCGGCAATATTATTGCTGCCTGGACGATCGTGCAGACTGGTGGCAAAGTGAATGCGCTGGTATTGGGACCAGATGAAATTACACCCACTGCACCACTTCGAGATGCCATTATTGGGTATTTGGAAGAGCATTGCTCCGATTGTAAAACCACTTATGTCAATGTGCCAGTAAATGATTGGGCAACCAAGACTCAACCTGCAGTTCAAAATGCGTTGTTAGCCGATGCTTCTATTAACTATGTATTACCCGTCTACGATTCTCTATCACAGTTTATTGTTCCGGCTATTCAGATCGCCGATTCGAAAGCTAAAATCGTGTCTTATAACGGCACACCATTTGTACTGGACATGATGCGAGAGGATGATATCGTCGAAATGAATGTAGGAGAGAGTTTGGGATGGGTTGGTATGGCCGGTACGGATGCAAACATGCGGCTGTTATGTGGTCTTGATCCTGTCACCCAATTGAACACACCAGCCTACATCTTCACTGATGATAATGTGGCGTCTGCTGGGAATCCTGCCACATTTAATGATGGCTATGGTGACGTGCATATTGATGG
>CAYTJF010000145.1:0-15076 GCA_964437945.1 uncultured Granulosicoccaceae bacterium | reverse complement strand
TTTTGCGTTGTATTGACTAATGCCGTCACAACTAACCTTTACCTGAATTGATTCCCCAGGCATAGCGCTAAGGCGATCTGTATAGCCAAGTATGCGTGTCATAGGTGAGAACTGTTTTCCAACGCCACATCGAGATCGATACCACTCTTCTCTTTCCAACGCAGTTTAAACACCTGCCATTCTGCATCCGCAAGATCGGTAAACTCATGCTCTTCGAGCACCTCTACCGGCTCTCCACGATCTGCTGGCATTCGTCCCAGCACCCAACGTTTAAAAGGTTCTTTCACAATCAGTACATACTTGCCCTGTTTTGGACCGCCGCGCAGTAGATTATGCACTCGTTGCAAACCAGGGCTCGCAATAGCGCGAGGATTAGCGCGAAATTCTGCGGCGTACTGAAGGTCACTGCTGGTTAGCTGATATCGGGACATGGCTAGTGGTCCATCCACATGATCTATGTACCTTTATCTGAACTAAAATAAGCGGCGAGACGATCTGCGTCTATTGCTTTACAGGTCAATCCAGATGGCTTTAGAGTAGTCATGTCTTCAGCGGCTAACAACGCATTGATCACTGCTTCGTCAATGGAATCAACAGCGGCCATGTAGACTGGATCAAGCCGCTCATCATTGAGCAACCTCATGTTTGACCAAGTATCTGAGAGCTGTGGAAGTGATTGCGGATTAGCCGTGCTAAAAGCGAGAAAGATATCACCGGAATTATTACCTCCAGGAGTACCTCCGCGACCGATACCAATGGCAGCACGTTTAGCCAGACGCTGTAGCTGATGAGGGGCCATTGGCAAGTTGGTTGCCAGCACCACAATGATTGAACCCTGCTCCTCATCCATTAGCCGATCGTCGCACATATCTTTGCCAATCGATTGGCCAAGCACTGTCAACCATGGCCGCAAGCCGTGATTCGCCTGCACAAAAGCGGCGACGATGAACTCTTGATCATCAATATCCACACACCGCGATGAAGAACCGGAGCCGCCCTTAAATTCATAACATATCATCCCGGTACCACCACCGACATTGCCCTCTGCTATTGTTCCTGAAGCGGCGTTGTTAATTGCATACAAAGCATCAGCTTCGGAGATATGTTGACCATTGATGTCATTCAATACACCATCGTATGTCTCTGCTACCACTGGCATTGCCCAAAGATGCTCCGGCTGCCATACAGAGGAATAGTGGTTGATTATCCATTGCGTTGCAGCATGGTGAACCCTGCCAACACTATGGGTATTGGTTAAACAAACCGGGCCAACAAAGTAGCCACCGTCGCGTATCCAATGTGAACCGGTCATCTCGCCATTACCATTAAGCGCATAGATTCCCGCCCAAACTGGTTGTGGCTCTGATAACTTGCCGCGCGGCAAAATAGCCGTTACTCCGGTGCGTACCGGACCGCTACCCGGAAGTAGCGTTCCTTCGCCTTCAATTCTGGTGCAATAACCTACTTCCAGCCCAGGCACATCAGTAATGGCATTGTATTGACCAGTCTTGCCGGTAAACGGTAAACCGAGATCACGACCACGGCGCTTGTGCATACCCTGCTCCACTAAAATTACACTACTAATAATTACACTACTAATAATTTCACTACTAAAAATTTCACTGCATAAGGTTGCATCAAATAAAATTGCATTACCAAGATCGCTTGCGAAAGTAAAGACCAAGTGCTGCGATTAAAAATGAGAATACCAGCATCAGTGTGGCAATCGCGTTAATCTCAGGTTTAAGCCCACGACGCAACATACCGTAAATAAACACGGGTAAAGTTGTCGAATCAACCCCTGCGATAAAATAAGTGATGACCAGATCATCCATCGAAATAATAAAGGCCAGTAATGCACCGCCGACTATGCCAGGCAATATCTGCGGGAAGGTTATTCGTTTAAATGTGGTCCACGGACCTGCTCCAAGATCAGCCGACGCCTGTTCGAGTGAGTCGTCCATACCGGCCAGACGTGCACTGACGACAACAAAAACATAAGAAACCAGGAACGTACAATGGCCGATAATTATTGTGAGCAATCCAAGTTTAATGTTCAAGTTTACAAAAAACACCAGTAGGGCTATGCCGAGCACAATATCGGGAATGACCATCGGCATATACAGTAAACCCTGATAAAAGGCTTTTAACCGAAACCGGTAGCGATAAATTGCCAGAGCAGTAGCGACCCCAACAACGGTAGAAAAAAGCGTGGTACTAGCAGCTACGAGCAAGCTGTTTTTCACAGCGGAAAATAATTGTTGGGTCGACTCGACATACAAACTTTGTTCGGTAAGTTTGGTTGATAAGCCAAATATTGACCGGTACCAGTCAAATGTAAAATCCTTCCACACCATCATGTTAACCGGATGGCTATTAAAGGAATACACCACCACGATGAGGATTGGCGCATAAACAAACACCAGAAACAGCAAACCATGGAGCGTCAACAGAAATTTCCACCAGGGCCGCTTCATCTGATGGCCTCAGTACGGCCGATTCGCCGTAAATAAAAGACAATTAACAAAAACATAACTAGCATAACCATTACCGACAGAGCTGACCCGAATGGCCAATTACGTGCAGAGAGAAACTGTTGCTCAATCAAGTTACCGATCATCATCACCTTCGCACCCCCAAGTATATCGGGCACGATAAAGTTGCCTAGACTCGGGATAAACACGAGTACCGAGCCTGCAACAATACCCGGAAAGGTAGCCGGCAATATGACTCTGAAAAAAGTCTGATAAGGCTTTGCTCCCAAATCTGAAGATGCTTCGATTAACGAGTGATCAAGTTTTTCTACGCTGGCATACAATGGTAAAAACATGAATGGCAAAAGTATATAAGCCATACCAATCAGCACTGCGGTTTCGGTATAGAGAATGTCGATTGGTTCAGAAATGATCCCAACCCCTAGTAACGCCGTATTCAAAAATCCACTGGGCCTTAGTATTAACACCCAACAAAATAGCCGAACCACAAGACTGACAAAAAACGGTAATGTAATAATGAATACGACAAAGGTTCTCCACCGATCGGACAACCCACTCACCCATATTGCCGCCGGATAGCAAATACACAGTGTGATTACAACATTAGTAAGTGCAAGTCTGACCGATCGAAAAAATATATCGATATAAACTGGATCAAATTCTTCCCACTCACCATCAGCCCATCCGAGAATACGGCCGTAGTTCCAATGATAAAAATTCCATTCAACGCCTCCATACAACCCGGGCTCAAGAAAGCTGAACAGAATCATCATTAACAGCGGGCCAACGAAAAATAGCCCAAGGAATACAGTGCCGGGTGTCAGCAGCCCCAGGAGTTGTCGGGTTTTGTTATTCATCTGCCAAGAGTTTAATGACATGAGGCTGATGACGCCGATAGCTAAGTCTAAGCCGTTGCCCTGGGCTAACACGTTCAAGTGCTTGCTGCCCCGATCCCGACGGAGTAGCGGTGACAGACATCCCGTTATCGAGCTGACAAACATAACGGTGAGTCGCACCCTGAAAGAAAGATTGCAGCAGCACGACATCAAGCACGCCAAATGATGCATCGAGATCATCATCGGCCACCGTCAGCTGTTCAGGCCGAATGATCACAGAGGCACGATCTCCGTCAGCAGCCCCTGAATCTACGGGCAACACTAATCCATCATCGGTAACTAACTCCGACTGAGACTCTGAGGTGTGGATAGTGCCGGTAAACAGCGCGCCATCACCAATAAACTCTGCTACAAATTGTGTGGACGGTTGGTGATAAAGCGCTTCGGGCGATCCGGATTGTTCTATTTTCCCCTGATTTAACACCACAACCTGATCTGACATCGTCAACGCTTCTTCTTGATCGTGGGTGACGAAGAGGAAACAGACACCCAGATCATGCTGTAAATTTTTCAGTTCTATCTGCATGGACTGACGCAAGTTTCGATCAAGTGCTGACAACGGTTCATCGAGTAGCAACAGCTTGGGCTCATTGATGATGGCTCTTGCCAACGCTACGCGTTGTTGTTGACCACCGGAGAGCTGGGCCGGTTTTCGTTGTCCAAACCCATCCAGTCCAACGCGTTCAAGTGATTCCCCTACCCGTCTATCGCGTTCGTTTTTCAAGCACCCCGCTACATCCAGCCCATAGCCAACATTGGCATCTACGGATAAGTGCGGGAACAGTGCATAGTTTTGAAATACAGTGTTAACAGGTCTGCGATGAGGCGGCACGCCATTCACACGCGTGCCGCCTATTCTTACTTCGCCCTCATCAAGTTCTTCAAAACCGCTGATCAATCTGAGCAGGGTCGTCTTACCACAGCCAGATGGACCCAACAGAGTAATAAACCGGCTCTGCTGGATATCCAGTGTTACGCCATCCACTGCGGTAACAAAACCACCCTCGGGTGCCCGGTATCTCTTAACAGCACCATTAACTTCAACAACACTTTCAGGTCTCACTGCGCAGTACGAACCTTTTCCCATACGCGATTGTACATTTTCAAATCTTTACCAAGGTCTTCAAAAATCTGCAGTTTGGAAACGACTTCCGGTGATGGATTGGTGTTGGGGTTTGCTTTCAGATTGTCAGGCAGTAAATCGCGCGCAGGAATATTAGCTGTACCGTTGACTTGCTGCAGGGTGTTCAGCGCTGCTATTTCCGGTTGCATATAGAATTCCATAAAACTGACTGCACTGTCTTTGTTTGGTGCATCTTTCAGAACACAGATGTCTTCCTGATACATGGTTGCCCCTTCTTCAGGAATGACAAATCCAAGTTTGTCTGGCTCTTCAAGGGTATACAAGGTTGCACCGACATACCAGTGTGCTGCCGCAATGTCACCGGACTGCACTAGCGATACGATGTCATAGGAGAATGCCGACACCTTATCTTTTCGTTCGAGTAACCAGGCTTGTGCTTGTTTGAGTGCTTCGCTATCACTGGTGTTTACTGAGTGACCGTTCTTAATTAAGGCCACACCGATAGTCTCACGCAGATCATCGAGCATGGTTATTTTTTTACCTTTGTCCGCTAAGGCAAAGAAGTCATCCCAGGTTTTTATCTCACCAGCTTCGGCCTTGTTGTAAAATACCCCAACTGCACCCCATGCATACGGCAGACAGTAAGAACTTTCAGGATCAACTTTAGAGCGCTTATTGTCAGCGTCGATATTTTCAAAGCCTTTCAAGGTGTTGACTTTGGCATCGTGTAAAAGATCAAGCTTCTGCATGATGTCACGCATGTGAACCGACGGAAATACTATGTCGTAGCCGGTCGCGCCGGACTGAATTTTAGCCAGCATCTCCTCATTGGTACCATAGGTATCCAGAGATACTTCGATGCCGGTTTCTTCGGTAAATCGTGTTAAAACTTCTGGGTTGATGTAGTCGCCCCAGTTGTAAATATTAAGTTGGCCTTCGGCAGAAACAGACTGCGAAAATAAAGCCATACTGCCCGTCACCAAGGCCAACACTTTGAGCATGCCTTTACTATTAGTGACTAGTCGATTGGTTATTCTAATCATCATATTCCTTACTTCCCTTTTTAAAGTCATTGGTTCAAATGCAAAGCCATAAATCCGTTAAAGCAAATAAATCTGGCTCCTATCTCTCATCTCGGTCTAACAATCCAGCCGCGCTCGCCACCCACATTAAGGGTGAACTTGCATCAAACAAGCTTCGGTATCATTCTTTTTTAGCGAAAGAGAATGAAGAGTTCCCATGTGCCCATACAAGACTACCTGAGTCGACCCGTATTCAGTCCATAGCCCGTAGCGGCAATATCTTCGATCTAGTGTGGTGTAACAAGCAAACGACACAGTCATCGTCAAGATAGACCGACATCATCAAACACTTCCTCCACGGTTTTCTCGAGTATGTCGAACACCTGATCAATTTCACTATCGGTAATGATGAATGGGGGGCCGAGAACAATGGCGGCACCCAGTGGCCGGCAAATTAGGCCATGTTCCAACGCTTTGTTTGCGATGCGTTCCGATATCTGTAACTCCGACGGCAGTGCGTCTTTTGTATTTTTATCGGCTACGATCTCTACTGCGCCCATGAGACCGACACCGCGCGCCTCACCAGCGTATTTGTGCTCACCCAACTTATGCAGTCGCTGCAGGAAACGAGGGGCAACTTTATTGACATTATCGATTAGTCCCTCAGCCTCTATCACTTCAAGCGATTTCAGAGCGATAGCACTACCCAATGGATTACCACCTGCAGTGAAACCGTGCGGAAATTCTTCGGCTTCCTCTGATACAGCAGTAAGCTCATCGCTTAATTCTTTACCGAGGATAATCGCACCCATCGGAAAATAACCAGCAGTTATACACTTTGATGCAACGATAGCGTCGGGTTCCATGTTGTACTTCACACTGCCCCACATGGCCCCGGTGCGTCCAAACCCACAGATAACTTCATCAGCAATCAGTGGTATATCGTACTTTCGCAAAATAGGTCGAATGGCTTCAAAGTAGCCTTGCGAGGGTGGAATAACGCCTCCAGCGCCCTGTACCGGTTCTGCAAACATGCCAGCTATGGTGTCTGGTCCTTCCTTAATAATTAACTCTTCAAGGTTCCTTGACAACCGTTGGGTAAACTCGGATTCCGATTCTCCATTCAGACCAAAACGCCAATAATGCGGGCAGTCAGCGTGCAAAAAGCCAGGCAGTGGCAACCCGAATTCCGAGTTATAAGGTTTGGCCGTCATCGATGCTGTGACCACGGTTACCCCGTGATAAGCGTTGATGCGAGTAATGATTTTTCTTCGTTGTGGTTGACCCTTACGCTTATTAAGCATCCACAACATTTTTACCATGGTGTCGTTCGCTTCGGAACCAGAGTTGGTATAGAACACCTTTCCATCGTCAAACGGAGACAGTTCAACCAATTTTTCAGATAGTTGTACCGTGGTGTCTGCAATTCGGCCAAAAAAAGCGTGGTAACCAGGAAATGTTTTAGCCTGCTCACAAATCGTATCGATAATGCCCTGATGATTAAATCCGGCAACGTTATTCCACAGTCCTGAATTTGCGTCGATATACCCCTTTCCATGAACATCGAACACACGGATGCCTTCGCCGTGGGTTAACACCACAGGCCCATTCTCATTTAATGTAGTTAAATCGGAAAATCCATGGAAGACCGATTCCATGTCTCTCTGTTCCCAAGAATTAGTGGCTCGCTTGCTCATATTTTCGATCCCTTTCTTGTATTAATAGGAACGTCAAATACAACTATACATACTTAAATGGATTTTTCAAAACAACTGCTTACGCAAAAGCTTTTTCGGGATGGGCCTACCTGCACCACGATCGAACAGTAGCCACCGCTGATCGTCTTGGTAGTTACCAAAAACTACTTTACGGGCTTGATCTTAGCGATGATCAATTTACCCGCGATGCTTACCAGTACCTCCAACAAGTAGCGCGGAAAGCACTGAAATTTTAATTACCGCGGGATTTTTTGGACCGCCTGCCACGCACAGAATTCATTATGAACAAAGTTGTGCGCGGCATGTAACGGTATGGGCGCAAAGTGTCGACCACTGGACGGCGCAGTGAGCGCCAACTGGTGTATACGAGCAGGCAGACATGCGCCATCAATATGAGATTGAACATGGCCGGCGGTCCGTACACTTCGACCAGAAAACCAGCGATGGTCGGCGCTGCAACAGCACCAAGTGCGAAAAAGAAGATAAGTGAGGCACTGAGCGAAAGCATATCTTCTCGTTCGGCAAAATCATTGGCATGGGAAGCACAAATTGAGTAGATAGGTAGTGTTGCAAACCCGAAGATAAACCCGCCAATATAAATAAACGGAATACCAGCCAATTGCGAAATCGGACTAAACGAGATCAATGCACACGCCATGACCGATAGCAAGCTGAATCCTATCAGCGTCACCCGTCGGTTCAAGCGATCAGCTATCACACCAGCTGGAAGTTGCGCGATTAGCCCACCAACAATCGCCAATGCAAGAAACGCCGCAATGCCCTTTTGGGTCAGACCCGATTGCTGCCCATAAACCGGTGCAACCATCCGAAATGATGATGTGGTCATGCCCACGACAATGATGCCAATAGCGGCTAGTGGCGAAATTGTGTAGGCAAACAAGGGGCGGAATTTCTGTGCTTTTGGCAGTGCTGGTGGGGTTGCCTGGGTTAATGCAATCGGTATCAATGCCAAGCAGGCAACCACCGCCACCAGGTTATAAGATACATAGTGGGCCGGTGACAGCCCGGCTATCACTAGCTGAGACAACAGCGCACCACTCATATCCACCATACGATAAATCGAAAAAACCGTTCCCCGATTTTCATTAGTCAGTTTCGACTGCAACCAACTTTCTATAACCGTATAGGCTCCTGCTACTGCGAATCCGCTGAATACCCGCAACGCACACCAGAACCAGACACTTTCATAGACCGGGTGTAGCAGGATTGATATTGTCAGTATGCCCGCCATTACCGCGAATGCACGCGCATGCCCTGCTCGCACCACTACATAAGGTGACAACAAGCAACCAACAAAAAAGCCAATGAAGTGTGCAGAGCCAAGGTAACCAATCTGAGTACTGGAGAAGCCGAGCACAATCCCTGACAACGCATCAAGCGGTCCGAGCGAGCCCGCTCCGATCTGAACGAATATTACCGACAGCAGTAATGCAAACAGAGATATGATCAGACGCATTTGTCTGGCTCAGGGGTTGGACATGCGGAGACAGTATACTCATGTAGAAGTAATACTGACCACTGTTGCTACTAATTGAAAAGATTCGCAACTATAGCAAACGCCCAGCTATAGTGATCATAGGCACAAATTAATCATATGCACGAATAGTTACAGTTTTTCTACAGCATGCACCAAAGCATCCCGCGTGACTTGCAGATCATCATCATCGATGACCAAACTCGGATACAGTTTCCCGGGTGACTTGAAAACACCATGCTCGCGCAGTGCTTGATTGAATCGCATATTTTTTTGCGTATCTGCGGTCAGGCTCGCGCGATAATCAACCAGACTGGCATCCGAGAACACAACATCAAACAAGGTTGGATCGCCGCACAACTGGTAGGCATGCCCCGTTTTATCAAGTCGCTCGCGAAACAAGTTCATTAGCTGCTCGCCAATTTCAAGTAACTTTTGATAGTTGTTATCGCGCCTTAGAATTTCCATGGTTTTAAGGCCCGCCACAGCTGCCACCGGGTTGCCAGAGAGTGTTCCCAGCTGCATTAAAAATTGTTCTCCAGCCAAGGCTTTGTCAAAGTGAGCCATGATAGTTTTGCTACCAGCAATTGCAGCCAGCGGAAAACCGCCACCAATAACTTTACCCAATGTGCATATATCAGGCGTCACACCATAACGTTCCTGCGCACCACCGTAGGCGAGCCTGAAACCGGTGACAATTTCATCGAAAATCAGAACAATAGAGCGCTTGGTACATTCATCTCGCAGCGCCTGAAGAAAGCCCGTTTGCGGTGGAATAACCCTTTGCAGCGGCTCAACAATAATCGCCGCAACCTCACCATCGAATTCATCAAGAATTGCTTTAACGCTTTCAATATCGTTAAATGGAGCAATCAGCATTTCATCGCGCACACCCTCTGGTATCCCTGCACTGTCTGGTACCGCTTGTGGGAAGTTAGCCAGAGTTGTTGGCGCTAAGCTCATCTGTGCCTCTGCAGACATGCCGTGGTAGCCGCCCTCAAACTTTAAAATTTTATTACGACCGGTGAATGCTCTGGCAAGGCGCAACGCATACATATCGGCTTCGCCTCCGGATGTTACGTAACGAACTTGCTCTGCACAGGGCACTGCGCGACAAATCTCTTCGGCCAATTCAACACTTGCGCTGTTATTGGCAAAGAATGTCATGCCCTCACCCAATTGACTGTTCACTGCATCCAACACTTCCGGGTGACCGTGCCCCAGCAACATAGGGCCTGAGCCAATGAGATAGTCAACATACTCTTTACCATTTTCATCCCAGACCCTTGAGCCCTTACCGTTGCGAATAAAGATACCTGGATCAAAATTACCAAGTCCACCCGCTGGTAGTACGGCTTGCGCTCGCTCTATCCATTGTTGTTGTGTCATTTTCTTAATCCAGAGTCACAATCGGCTCACCCAGAACGGCCAAATCAGGTGTAATGCCGTGTCCAGGTGTGTCTTTGATTTGTATCATACCGTCTTTACGCACCGGGCCAGATGAGTCTAAACGTGGTGATACGTACGCCGACAAGTCACATACGTTCATGATCGATTGAGTAGCAGTTGCCGTGGCCAGGTGTATGGCAGTGGCTGTGCTAATATCTGAGCCCCAGGTATCTTCAATGCACATTTTTACACCCAAGTGCTGGCATAAGTCTCGCGCTGATCGCATTGCACTCAAACCACCGAACTTGGATAGTTTAAGCGCTACCGCATCCATGCAACCTAGCTGATAGGCTTTCAGCAACGATGCGTTGTCATAGGCACCTTCATCAATTTTCATTGGTAATCCGGTCGCTTTTTTGACATTAGCGCATTCTTCAAGCGTTTTACATGGCTGTTCGAGCATAACATCAAGGTGTGCAACAGATCGGGCTACTCTTGTAGCGTCCAGCTGACTTGCACCACAATTCCAATCACCATAAACAAGTGGTCCATCACCCACCGCTTCACGAACAGCTTGAAGTCTTTCAACGTCAGTTTGCCAATTATTATCAGCGCCAAGCTTTGCCTGAAATTGCTTCATGCCTTGCTGCTGTGCCTGGTGTGCGATTGCAGCCATAGTATCTGGCTCTACACAGGTAACAGAATGATATAACGGCAATGCGTCGTTGTATTTGCCACCCAGCAAGCGGTAAAGTGGTAAACCCGCCGCTTTTGCAGTCAGATCCCAAAGCGCTGTGTCTATCGCAGATTTCGCATAGCTATGCCCTTGCAGAAAAGTATTCAGTTTGTGCATTAAAGCTTCGGGACCGATCGGGTCGGCTCCTAGCAGCACAGTTGCCATCTCTTCTATAGCAGGTCGCACGCCATTGGCGTACGCCGGTAGATAGTGCGGAATAGGACAAACCTCACCCCATCCGATTAAACCTTCATCGCAGACCAGTCGCAGCACAATCGAGTCGACTGTATCGCAGGTCTTGCCACTCGCCATGTAATAGGTTTCGTGGCTGGTTAATGAAACTTTCCACAATGAGATAGCGTTAATTTTCATACTTTATGTCGAACCAAAGTACCCTTGATTACAATTCATACGTTGCCACAGGATTGCCAAGTACATTTTCATCGGGCAAGACACCATGACCCGGCGCATCATCAACTGTAATAAACCCATCGACACATCGAGGACCACTGCCGGGCGCAATATCGAGCGTTAGCATGTCCTGACAAGACCAGCACGCCTTAATAAATTCCTCGGGAACCGACTGCGCAAAGTGTGCAGCTTCGGTATCTGCCAGCACAGAACCACCGGTTGCCATGACAAACATCTGTATACCGTGCTCTATGGCAACATCGCGCATACGACGAGCTTTGGTCAAGCCGCCAACCCTGTTCAGTTTAATGCCAAACACATCGGCAATGCCATCACGCGCAATTCTTGTGGCGTCTTGTAGCGTAACCAGTGACTCATCAACACTGATTGGAGAGCTTGTGACTTTTCTTATTTGCTCAATATCATCCAGTGTTTCTGCTGGTTGTTCAAAGGTCACACCCAGTTCGGCCACAGCATTCATAACTACACTGGCTTCGCGACGTGTCCATGCACGATTAACATCGTAGAGTAAAATTTCATTATCACGACGGTCAGACTCAATAACGCGAATGCGCTCAATGTCTTTTTCGGTATCACTGCCGCCAACCTTGGCAGAGTGTGCAACATAACCGCGGTCGCGATAAGACTCGATGATAGCCATCATATAGTCCGGTTCACCAGAGGATACTGATGACGCTGCAGGAGTACCGGTATCACGCTTGCCACCAAGTAAATCGGCTATTGGCATTTCAAACACCTTACCCATGATGTCCCAGCATGCCAGGTCTATGGGTTGCTTGGCATAGAGGTGCCCAGGCAGACTTTTATCCATAGCGCGCTCAACCAACTCTACTTTACGCGGGTCAAGACCCAGTATGGCATCAGCCATTGTTTCAATACCTGACCGGATGCCAGGCCCGTGTGCCGGTACATAAGTATGACCCCAAGGTGTTCCTTCGCCCCAACCGAAAATACCTGTGTCGGTTTCCATTTTTACAAAAGTGGCATCGAGCACTTCAAATTTAAGCCTGCCACCGGAAAGCCAGTAAGGATCTTTTAGTGGGAGATTTTTCTGATAAACGGAGAGTTTGGTTATTTTCATTCGTTTCTTATGTCATTGTGACTACAACGTTGCCAGCATGTTGCTTTTCGATAAATGCTGTCTGAGCATCACGCAGATCTTTGAGCGGGTAGCTTGCAGCCAACACAGGCTCTACTTCCTTTTGCTCTATGTAACTAACCAAATCAGTAAAGATATGTGGCGGGACAACCGTTGAACCAGTGAAAGTGAGATCACGCAAATAAAAGGTGCGCATGTCCAGCTCAACAATAGGGCCTGCAATTGCGCCCGAGCAGGTGTATCGACCGCCACGCTCCAGTGCTCCGATATATGATCCGAACGCCTCCCCTCCAACAATATCGGCAACCACTGATACAGTGTCCTGGCCTATGGCTTGTTGCAGTGCGACATTCAGATTCTCAGGATTTCGCGGTAATAACGCGTCGGCACCCAAATGTTGGATCTGACTATGTTTGTTTTGCGACGCAAGACCGACAACACATGCGCCGCGTCGCTTGGCAAGCTGTATCAAGGCAGAGCCGACACCGCCTGAAGCACCACTGATTAATACGGTATCGTTTTGCGTCACGTTGGCTCGTGCCAGCATGCCTTCTGCCGTAGTGTATGAACATGAGAAAGTAGCAAGCTCTGCATCACTAAGGTCACTGTTAACCACACCGACATTGCGGTGATGAGTTTTACTGTACTGGGCAAATCCACCATCACACTCTGAACCGAAATAACCAGTGGAGTCCTTGTTAAGAGGATCATCCCAGTCACGTAACCAGCAATCGGTGATAACGCGTTTGCCGAGCAAATCCGGGTTTGCATTTCTCCCCACAGCCACAACGGTTCCGGTAGCATCAGCGCCCTGTATGCGAGGAAAACTGATTGGTGCACCACCCCAGCTTGGATCATCTTCGCCGACGGTCTCATAGGCACCACCAGTGGTAGCCTCTGTGACTTGTTTGGAATACCATCCTGAGCGTGTATTAACATCGGTGTTATTCAAGCCGCATGCTGCGATCTTGATTAGCACTTCATTGTCATTGGGTGTGGGCGTTGGCCAATTATCGTGAAACACCAGTTGCTCCAGGCCGCCATGCCCTTCAAGCACCATAGCCTGCATGGTTTTGGGAATATTCATTTCGCCACCTTATTCATTTCGCTACCTTATGCATAAGTAACGCATCTAATTTGGTATCCGATCGAGGTAATCGACTGTCAGGGTCGTATACTGGTTGATTGCGAACTATCGCCTTGCGGCATTCACCGGCGATGACAACTTCAAGCTTGGTGCCGGCAGCTGCAGCAATTGGTTTAATGTAGGCAAACGCCAGAATTTTACCGATAGTGTGGCCATAAGTAATCGATGCTGTAGACCCAACCAGCTCACCATTGAGTAAAACCGCTTCACCACCGTGACCATCTTCTACACCATTGGGCTCAATGATTAAGTAAGCACAAACCCAGCGCGACTCTTTATCGATACTGGTTTGTGTTGCCGCTTTGCCAATAAACTCTTTATCCATTTTCACGAAGCGCATAACATCAGCCTCAGGCAGCGTTACTTCATTGGTTAGTTCACCAGCGCCTTTAAACATCTTTTCCATGCGCATGGTATTCATTGCAAACGAGCCATAGTCGGTAATACCATAAGGCTCTCCTGCTGTCCAAAGTGCATCATAAATTGACACTACGTTGTCGCGTTGTGTGTGTATCTCCCAGCCAAGCTCTCCAGCGTAGGACATTCTGAATGCCCAACACGGTTGATTCGCTATGGTAAGCTCCTGCGCACTCATCCAGCGAAAACTTGCGTTGTCCAATGGCGTATTTGTGCAGGCTTCCAGCACTTGCCGAGCGTGTGGACCGTTGATTGATAACGCACCCCATTTGTTGGATAGATTAACGATGTTGATTCTGTATTCGTTATCGCTTTCATTGTTATATCGATTGCTTCTCTGGGCGTTAAGATGGTCCAGCAATCGTTGCTCAAAAAACGCCGCACACACAATGTAATAACGCGTCTCAGCCAATCGGACAACGGTGGCTTCAAGCTCTATTCTTCCGCGCTCATTCAGAAAATGAGTAAGAATAATGCCGCCTTCTTTTTTGGGCAAATTATTAGCCACCAGAAAATCAAGAAAGCTTGCCGCATCAGCCCCATTGACTTCTACTTTTGTGAAGGCACAAATGTCCATAATGCCGACCCCACCGCGCACACCCGCAACCTCTTTTGCCAGTACATCGTGTATTTCGTTTCGTTTGAATGAATAATAATCACGTTGCTCCAGTGGTGCTTTTGCAAACCAACGAGGCCGCTCGTGACCATACACCTCTTCGAACACAGCGCCTTTGTTTTTTAGTCGCTCATACAGTGGTGATGGTTTGATTGGGCGGCCATCAAGGCGATTAAAGTGCGGAAACGGAATTTCATGGCGCAGGCAATAGTCTTCTTTGGCTTTTATCACTTGCCATGGTTTATCGGCGTAGTCACCAAAACGCCGTGGATCGTAGTCCCGCATTGAAATATCAGCAGCGCCATGCACCATCCAGCGAGCGAGTTCTCGGGTAAGTCCTGGCCCCCAACCAATCCCGATTTGCGTTCCGCAACAACACCAATAATTTGTAACCCCGGGGGCCGGACCGATTAACGGGTTGCCATCGGGTGGGTGCGATATAGCACCATGAACATCGCGCTTTATACCCAGATCTGCAAACAGTGGCATACGTTCCATGGCATTTTCAAGCCACGGCATAACACGATCAT
>CAYTJF010000144.1:9508-15121 GCA_964437945.1 uncultured Granulosicoccaceae bacterium | reverse complement strand
ACTGGTTTGATTACACCTGTTGTTTCCATGGGTTGATCTCCAAATAATTGGGATATACTTCAGTCTGTAAGCTGTTCAGGATATTGCCGATTGCAGCGAGGGCTCAGCAATACAATACATGAATACTTCATTGCGCTATCAGCTAAACCTCGCTAAGCGTGAACTCCACAGACAGCTCGCAGCTACCATTGTTCCGAACACCAATCCAGACATCGCCGAATCCGCTTGGCTCGAAATTAAAGACACTGTTAGTGGCCACAGGACCTGGCTTATCTATAGAACCAATTGACCTAATACGCTCGCTCTGACCAAACTCTTCTACGAGGCTAAATTCGTACTGTAACTGACAGCTTGCACCATCTATCTGCGACGCCGACGTGTTAATTGAATAGTCTGTCGGTGTGAGATTCAGCTTAAACTGTTGATCATCAGCTGAGTTCTCTCCCGGTGTAATGACAAAGGTTTCGGTTGTATCAAGACTTAACAAATTGACTACTGGGCAATCATTGAAGAATGGTGACGGCACCTGGGTTCCATTTTTAAATATTCCGAATACATAATTTTCGGCGCTGTTGTTGCCACGGATACGCAAAACCAGGGTCTGCGCTACCTCCACCGAAAAATAGGCATGAAAGCGGGCCCGGTAGTCTGTTCTTCTGCCCTCCAATAACCCAACTTCGCCTGAGTCTCGTATATCTGTGACCCCAATGCTCAAGTCCGACAAACTACCATCCGCACCTTTAGTATCAAGTACTAAGTGATACTCACCCGGCTCAAGTTCTATGCTCCAGTAGTGCTCTGTGTTAGTGGAGGATTCAGGCTCTATACCACCAGATACCAATTGGCCTGTGATCATAGCGGCAGGTGCCGATACCGTGTTGCTCGACAATGCAGTGGATACTGGCAAGGAACCACAGGCAGTGATCTTAAACTGTGCGCGCTGATCACTCAAATCAGTCGCGTCAGTTCCAGTCATAGCCTCATCGGACATTGCACCAGCTCCGTCAGTACTGGCTTGTTCAAAAACTTCGTCAGACTCACTACAAGCAGTAAACAAAACCAGCAACACAGCCAGAATGATTGTTTTGACCACGGTTGTTATGTCCATCAGTTGATCTCTAAACAGCTGGGATACGTCAGTGACTCATCTATTTGAACTTGGCTAAATTACTAACAAATACGGTGTGCGGGCTAGTGATCTAAATACATCGCTTGTAACCAAATACATAAACCATACCCACCCGATTGAAGCGACATTCGAAAGTGTACACCAGGAGGGGTTGTACTACAGAAAAAAAAGAATCCAAATTACCAAGAAAAATACCATCTGCTACAAAGGCAAAAACACATCAGGGGAAATCGCCAGGCACTAGCCTTTAGACTATGAAATTAGTCAGAGAAGTTTAAACACGAAAGTAATTTAGAAAGTTATTCAGGTTACCAGCGCAATCGCCAACGCTAACCCCGCTAACACGCCAAAGCCCATCAAACCAATAATGGCATTTCGATGTCGCCAGACAAAACCATGAGGCTCAAGGCCATTGTCTTCAACCGGCAAGCCAGCCGTTAGTAAATGCGACATGGAAACATGCTCAGCATCTTCGAGACCTGCCACCATGAAAGCATTTCGTGCCAATGTATTGATAGAACGAAATACCCCTTCTGAGCGATCAGCAATGAAATAGGCCATTTCTCGGGTGAAGACATCGCGCTGATTAAAGTCGAACAGCATCATGTGATGACGTAAATAGTCACTAATCTCGACCAGTGTTAAGCGACGCAGCCAGTAATGATCTTCGGCAGGATTGGACGACTTGTCTCCAGTGATTAATCTCGCGGCTTTATCTTGCTGATCATCTGCTTCAGTACGTCTGAACAACACAACATGGATACGCGGATCGTCTTCGGATTGCGATTGCACAAGATCATTGAGCAGTTGCAAACTTTGTGCATCCAGATCAGCCTGAGTATCAACAGTGAGCAAATAGGGCTTGTCTCCGGGCGATGCGCCGCGAAGGGCTGCTAGCAAACAACCGACACCCTGACTTATAAGCTCTTCAGATGCACCTTCGTTGGCTTGCTCCGGACTGATCAAATCGGCCTGCTGAGGAGCAATTTCAATTAAAAGGTGCCGCAGCATCAACCCTGCTGATAATTGCTGAAGATCGTAACGAATGATGTTGTAACGGTGTTTGAGGCGATCGGCGAGCACCAGGCTCATCATGGTTTTGCCACTGCCTCTTTCACCACAGATCGTGATCATTGAATCGCCAAAACGCAGCGCACGTATGATGGATTCAATAATCTCGGCGCGGCCACCACCACCAAAAAACATTAAAATGTTATTTGCGTTGTGAAACGGGCCCTGCGATGACGAGTAATAATGCTTTTTTTCAGCACTTACACTCTGTTCGTTGATATTCATACCCAACAGTTCCTGCACATATTCTGCACATACACTAATTGATTGGTGTATCAATTAGTGTACTGAGTTCAGCAATCAAAACGCCACATACAGCCGACAGTTATAATATAAGGTAGTTCGCGTGCAGCCTGTCGGCAAGTACTGATATTCAAACGTATCGGTCCGATTCACACTTCTGGTCTAATTTTGCACAAAAGACCCTTCAATCACCAGTGACAATTTACCGACACATGTTCCATATTGTGCTTTACGAACCGGAAATTCCACCCAATACTGGTAATCTTATACGTCTGTGTGCAAATACAGGATTTGCGCTCCATCTCATCGAACCACTTGGGTTTTCGGTATCAGAGAAAGCTTTCAGGCGCGCCGGACTGGACTACCATGAAGCAGCTTCAATGCAATTACACGCAACTTTGGACGCTGCCCTCGCTGTAATATTACCGAAACCGGGCCGCCTGTTCGCGTGCACAACTAAAGGCTCGACCAACTACACCGATTTTCGCTTTCAGCCAGAGGATACCTTCTTATTTGGTCCGGAAACGCGAGGGCTGCCGGACGACGTATTGGCTGATGACAGAGTTGCTCATCGCCTGCGCATCCCCATGCGGGATGGCAGTCGAAGTCTGAACCTGGCCAATGCTGTGGCCATAGTAGCGTTCGAGGCCTGGAGGCAGAATGAGTTCAGGGTCTGATTAACACCTTAATCCCCGCTCCGGAACGGGCCTTTTCCAGCCCTGCGCGAAATTGCTCCAGCGACAATTCATGCGAAACGATGGCTGCAGGATTAACTTTTCCTGACTCAATCAATCGAATCACGTCTGGCCAAATGTTAGGGCTACCCAATGCACCCAGAACCGTCAAATCATTGATTACAATTTGATCAAGATCCAAATCTGGAAGCGGCTGACCCGCAAACAGGCCCTGAAAAACGACTCTGCCACCGGGGCAAACCGAATGCAACGCTGTGTATGCAGCTTCAGGTCGCCCAGTTGCTTCAAGTGCCACGCTTGGTAATACACCCATGCCTGCATGTATCAAGGCGCTCTCCACATTGTCTTTACGAGCATCAATAACCGGGTTTGCCTGAAGCTGGCGCGCCTTCTCCAGTCGATGATCACTGGCTCCCACCAAAGCCACCTTGCGGGCACCAAAAGCCTGTGCCACCTGTAGCAAAAGCAGGCCTATAGGCCCATCACCGAACACCACTACGTAATCTTGTGGTGATACTTGCGCACGCAACACGCCGTTAAATGCGACTGCCGTTGGTTCTACCAAAGCCGCAGCGGTAACAGGCACAGAGGAGTCAATCTGATGCAGGTAATGAGCAGGGTGATGAATAATTTGAGCAAAGCTGCCTGGACGATTCAAAATACCCGTTTCGCATCGGGTGGGACAACGATGGTAGTTGCCAGATTTGCATGACGCACACAGGGAACAACCAAGACTCACCTCGCCGACCACGTGCATACCAACTTCAAAGCCCGTAACGGTTTGCCCGATTTCGAGTATCTTACCAACCCATTCATGTCCGGGAACAACCGGCCACGTTGCCATTCCTCGGGTAAAGTACACCATGTCGCCGGCAAATATTTCGACATCAGTTGCACAAATACCGCTGCCAAGAACTTGAATGCGGACATCGCCATCTTCAAGTTCCGGCTCCTCGATATCGCACACACGACACACTTCAGGACCGGTGATTTGCACGGCACGCATACTCACTCCAGATACATCGAAAAATTATTTAGAAGACAAATAAGAGTTAAGCACAATGGAAAGAACTGGACATTCACACACAAACTTAAACGCAAAAGCAAGTTTGATTTTTTCAGCTAAGCAAGTGTTGCTGACATACTTAGCTAACAAACTCAGCTGACAAACTCAACTGACAAGATCGGCGCTGCTTGCCGAATTAGCAATCGTCACATTAATCTCCGCCATTCGCCGCATTTGTTTTTCAGCTAAATCGGCATTGCCTTCAACAATTGCCACAGCAACTTTCGAATGTGCGCGCTGTTCTACCCGAGGGTCATCAATGGTGATGATGCCAGTAGCATAGGAAAATTTCATGATGGCATGTAGAAAGCCACGAAACTGTTTCAATATAAGGCTGTTGGATGCATCCAGAACGGTGGCATGAAAGGCAAAATCTGCCGCCAGCCTATCTTCGTCAATCGCGTTTTCATCCTCCAGCGCTTCTGATGACATACGCAGGAGTTCACGCTGTATCTGAGTGCCGTTAATCGCTGCAAGGGCGGCAGCCTGCGGCTCGATTATCAGACGAAATTGAGTTGCATCGATAAAGATACGTTCCGCCATTGGTGAATCAGGCGCGTGCCAGCCAATGACATCAGGGTCGAGCAGGTTCCATTCATCGATATCGCACACGTGTGTTCCATAGCGACGCGCCGTTCTGACCAGGCCTTTACCGGACAATACTTTGATTGCCTCACGTACAACGGTGCGAGAAACCCCATGCTCCGCAACCAGCTCCGGCTCCATTGGCATATTCTTACCAATGGCATATTGGCCGTTGGCAATGCGTTGTCCTAGGGTATTAACCAGCGCTTTTACAGCACCAGTAGGTAACGATGAGAGTTGAAGCTCCGGTAGCACGAAGCCATTTTTATCTTGAAGAATCATAATATATGGGCGCCGTCAGTAATCCATGATCTGTTATGAAATTCATATTCCACAACTGGCACCCACAACCGCCAGTTATCCGTGTCGCAAAATCGTCCTTTTCACAGCCACCGCTGCTAATTTGCTCGGAATCTTATGACTTACAACGGAGTAGACTCTCTCCGATTACGAAAATAACACATATAGCCATGCTAGATTTACCAATTTACTTGTCCAAATAGGTAATTGCAGATTTAATTACATTCGCTCAATGGCATTTTTTCTGAGTATCAGTTGATAAATAATCGTCGACACTTTCAACTTCCTATCGAAACTGACATAAAATTGCGTGCTAACTGCTTCAACAGCATCAACATGCGCTTTTGTTATCGCTTTGCTAGCGTAGTTTGTACTAGTGTTTTTTGTGATTGTTTTGTTTGAACTCAATGTTACTTGATCAAACGGTAAAATTTTTTTGTTACTTGATCAAACAGTAAAAGTTTTTGTGTTGATCAACTTAGTGCGGTGAACGTATTTGTAAAGCGGAAACAGGCCTACTTAAT
>CAYTJF010000144.1:0-9408 GCA_964437945.1 uncultured Granulosicoccaceae bacterium | reverse complement strand
TTGATCAACTTAGTGCGGTGAACGTATTTGTAAAGCGGAAACAGGCCTACTTAATAAACGGTTGCGCGGTTTAATTGATTGCACGCGCTAACCATTGACAACCTAAAACCGTGCTTCAGGACACCGGGCCAAGCTGCTGAAATACGACACAACAGATTTATTTATTGGAGGGTGAAATTGGCAACACTATGGATATCCTGTGAGCTACTGCTGAGTTTCCGGTGCAGGTGCATTTTGGCGGCTGGTTTCGACGTGTTGCGCATACAACGCATCAAAATTAACCGGGTCTAGTAACAACTGTGGAAAGCCACCTTTTTGCACCAGCGAACCAATTGCTTCGCGAGCAAACGGGAACAACAAGTTGGGACAGAAGCTACCGAGCATGGGACCCAGGCGCTCCTCTGCAAACCCCTTTATCAGGAACAAGCCGGCTTGCTTGACTTCAGTCAGGTATGCAGTTTCTTCGCCAAGTTTTACGGTTGCGGTAACGGTTAAAACACTTTCAAACAGATCGTTTTCAAGCTTTGTACTCTCTGTGTTCAAATGCAGTGATACTACCGGCTGCCAATTGATGTTGTTGGCAAATACTTGCGGGGTTTGTGGCGACTCATAGGATACATCTTTTAAATAAATGCGCTGAATCTTGAATATCTGTTCATCTTTATCTACGGCGGCCTTGTCTACTGCGGCCTTGTCAGCTGCTTCGTTGTCTGCTGCTTCGTTGTCTGCTGCAGCGTCATTGTTTTTTGTTGTCGTATCTTCTTCAGCCATTTGAGCAAGTGTCCGCTATTGTCGAGTTATAGTGTTAATCGATTATTCAAGAAGCGTAGAGCGTATCTAGTTCGCCTGCTTCTTCCAATTCAGCCAAGTCGTCAAAGCCACCCACATGTGTATCACCAATAAATATTTGTGGGACTGACGTTCTGCCAGTGAGCTCCTGCATTTCGCTACGCAATTCTTTATTGCCATCAACGATCCTGGCCTCATACTCCCAGCCTTTTTTCTTCAACAGGCGCTTTGCCGCCATACAATAGCCACAAATTCGCGACTCGTACATTATGATTTTCTTCGCCATAGTTCGTCAGCGCCTTAAGCCAGTCAGAGTTAGCTGTTATTTATTCAAGTTATTTATTAACTAGCGGTAGGTTGGCTTTCTCCCAATTCTTTAGTCCGCCAGCGATAGTACTTACTTTGTTAAAACCCTGTTTTTTGAGCTTCCCGGTCACTCTGGAAGTGCGCATCCCGTTGTCGCAGTAAACCACTACATCGGTCTCTTTGTATTTTTCTATCTCGTGTATATGCTTGTTCAGCTGATTGACCGGTATGCTGCGCGCACCTTTGATATGACCGGCCTTGTATTCCTTTTCGTCGCGAACATCGACAAATACGGCACCATTATCGTTCAACAACTGGGTCGCCGCATGCGGCGACAAATTGGCTACGCCTGAAAAGAAACGCATGTATTCTGTGTAAACCAGCATTCCAAGCACAGCAAAAAACGCTGCAACAATGAGGGCGTGGTTACCAATGAATTCGAATAATTGCTGCATAAGAAACTGCTGTTGCGATTGAGAGGGCTAAAATTTACCCGTTGTGTATCAAATTAGGGGTGATTAGAACATTATCAAGCTGGTTTACGACAAGCCGTGACCAACCGTGACCAAACAAGTAACGACGGCGTTCATCTGCAGCCACAATCTAAACCGCCGCAGAATGATCGTAAACACGCAAGTGTAAACAAGTAAGCTTTAAACGTAAAAAGCCGACCTGCGACCCTAAAGACCAGTCAGGTGCTGAACAGCCCGTTGCATTTCCTCATCGGAGTAGCTACTACCACCTCGGGCAGCCATAGTGCCCTTGCCTTTTATAGCACTGGCAACCAGAGCGTCCAGCCCAACTTCACCTCGGGTGGCCCAGGCCTCGGCATCGCCGATCATTGGCGCCCCTACAGCAGCCGCAACATTTGCAGCATGACAGCCAGCGCACGCTCCAGTGTATAGATCTTCACCTGATATTGGCTCAGCTGAAGCCGTGCTATCTGCGGCGGCGACAAGCTGCTCACTTTCTGCACTGGCCATAGCCGTAGTGCGAATTTTCCCAACAGGCGAAATACGCTCCATAAGCGCATTTCTCATTACTGGATCGGTTGGGTCAGCTGTGTGTTCACCAAGAATACGGGCCATGAACATACAAATTAGTGTGAACAGGACAAGTGCTATTACCACTATGCCCATCATTTTGTACATACCCGAGTCGCTGGTATCGGTCGAACTCATTATTCTGTTCTCCTGCGAACACTAGTGCGTATCTAGTGTTTCTACAAATGTGTCTACAAATGTGTCTTCAAATCGAATGTTGCAGCCGGTCAAAAAACCGGCGAAATCAATCCCGAATTATATCAGTGTGGAGGCCTGCTTCCCCACATTTGACTCAATACGGCGTCTTTTTTGTAGAAGCGATGCAACAAGGCCGCCAATCCGTGCACCAGGATTAAGCCCAACAGCAACCATTCGCCCTTTTCGTGCCAGTGCGCGACCCAATCCCACTCAAAATAGTAATGTACAGACCCGGTGACGACCATAAAGAACAACAAACCGTAGAAGGTCCAATGCGTCCCGAGCACAACGGCGCGCCAGATGCCCGTCAATTGACCGGCCCCCACTGGTACCGGAGTTTGTACGCGTAGCCACAAGCGATAGACCATAATCGCCCCGATGGCAGCGCCCCCCCAGGTGTGCACCGTTGTAACCAGAAAATCCAGTGCGCTGAGAGTCACGTTATTATGCAAATTAGCCATAGCGGCTCGCATTGGCGACTGCAGAGCATATTGACCCGCCACCAGCAGTACAATGATCCAGTGTAATTTACGCTGAAGGTCGCTGTATCGGGTTATATTGTCCATTAAAGAGCTCTCAAACACATAATCGACGCAGCCGTATTATGCCGTCAACTAAACACGTAAACGAGTACACCGCGTAAGTAACCAATGAATACAGAAATTCAAGACCCAGTTCGTCGCACCGCAGAGCTGATCAACGAAGCATCGGCTGATCAATTGGAAATCAGGCTCAAGCAGGATATCTTTGCCAGTATTGGACGAATCAAACCAGCTTTAACAAAGAATATCGACTTCGAAACTGAAGTGATGTCTGGCAGCTTCTTTCAAGCGTTGCCGCCGCCATTGCAAGGTATTGCGATCGCCCGATGCGAAGGTACACTGGCGTTCTATAACCGGGTGGGCTGGCATGAAAAATTTTTATCCGCTGATCTGGACACCTGTGTGCCCGTAGAAGGTATGGAACCGCTGGTGGAGCGCTACCACGCTCGCAATCTACACGATCTGGCTTATGTGCATCCAAAGCATTTTGAAAAAATACTCGGTAAGCCCGGTGCCGCTTCCTTGTGGGAGTCATTAAAACGGTTCAGTCAAACTTAAACCGGCCAACCGACCATACAGTCGACAAGTTAATTATGCTGGTATATGAACTCCACTATAGTTGGCGCTGCTTTTCGATGTACCTGTTAAAGATACGATAATCGTGCACGACCCAGATTCGAAGTCAAATCCTGTCGTCAATGGTCGCGACCTGGGAAAACGTTTTGGTGAACGATGGCTGTTCAGGCACAGCGATATTCAAGTTATGCCCGGTGAGTCGGTAGCACTGTTAGGAGAATCCGGCGCAGGCAAGTCCACACTGCTCAATTTAATTGCAGGACTGGAACCGTTTGATGAAGGCGAACTGAACGTTGCCGGACATACACTGGCGGCGAACATATCAGCAACTGACGCCTCGGCAAATCTGCGACGATCAAAAATCGGTTTTGTGTTCCAGGCCTTTCATTTACTGCCCCATTTATCAGTAACGCAGAACGTTGCCCTGCCCTTATTACTGAACGGGGTTTCAACTGGTACAGCAACGCAAAAGGCTTTGTCATTTCTGGACAGGCTGGGTCTTGCAAGCCTTTCGGAACATCGGCCATCGACGTTATCCGGTGGCGAACAGCAACGAGTCGCGCTAGCGCGATCGCTGGTTCACAAGCCTGCGCTACTGTTGGCAGATGAGCCAACCGGTAACCTGGATCCCGAATCAGCTAAACGTGCGTTAGTACTGCTAAAAGCGGCAGTTGACGAGTCGCAATGTGCGCTGATTCTGGTAACCCATTCTGACAGCGCCGCCAGCATTTGTGATCGCCAACTTAGATTGACAGAGGGCAAGCTGTCGAAAGACGCTATTGGTATTTCTTCAGAGTCACACACCTTGTCTGGAAATTCATAGTCCATGCAGCTCGCGTTGATTCGGTGGTTGGCGATCTCATGCTGGCGCCAACAACCCGGCCCCCTGCTCGCCGCAATATTCGCGATCGCAATGGGTGTATCGCTCGGTCTGGGTATAAACCTGGTTAATGTGTCCGCGTTAAATGAGTTCGACAACGCGATCACCAGCATTAACGGCGAAGCGCAATATCAACTCACAGGCGCCTTGGATTGGATTGATGATGAAATTCTGTCGGTGGTGGAGCAGAGCCCGGATGTTATTGCGGCAAGTCCAATCGTTTCACTGAATATTCCGCTTGCACAGGAAACCAATAACGCGCCTGTCACACTGCCCTTAATTGGGTTGGATTTCTTTCGCGCAGCGAGGGTTGCCCCTTCGCTGTTGCCTCAACCTGATGCATCCTTTGCTGCCGGCGCCAGCAGTGTCGTCTTTGGTGACGATGCGATATTTTTATCGGCCGCTGCCATGCAAATGTTGAAAGTCAACGTTGGTGAACAATTACCGGTGCTTGTTAATGGCCGCATTGTTCAGCTCACCATCAGTGGCGATGTACCGGGGGTGGACAACCAATCGGTTATCGCGATCATGGATATAGGTGCTGCTCAGTGGCGTTTGGGATGGCTAGGCAAACTATCGCGTATCGATTTGCGCTTGGCAAAAGGCGTTGATGCACAACAATGGTTGTCGCAACTCAATCAAAACGACCTTGTCGAGTCTGCTGGGGTTCGTCTGGATCGTCCCGACACTGCCAAGCAACGCATGTCAAATCTATCCCGAGCCTATCGCGTGAATCTGAACGTATTGGCTCTAGTGGCGTTGCTGACCGGCGGCTTTATTGTGTTCGCCACATTGGATTTGGCTGTCACACGACTCATACCAACCTTGTCACTGGTTTCAGTGTTGGGAGCCACATCGCGCGTGTCCATACGCCTGGTGCTGATATTGTCTTTGCTGCTGGGTGTGGTCGGAGCACTGCTTGGAATCTGTTTGGGCATTGGTTTGGCATGGGTACTACTGGGGCTTGTCGGTGGAGACCTGGGCGGTGGGTTCTTTGCCTCAACTCGTCCATCCCTATCGCTACCTGTAGGCTCTCTGTTGTTGTTTTTTACCTTAGGTGTCGCTGCTGCGATCGCAGGTGGACTGTCGCCTGCGCTCAAGCTGCGAGGCCTGTCTCCAGCACAAGCACTCAAAAACGGTCAAGCCTTGACACTGGCTTCTAAAATCTCTCCATTAGTGATCAGTTTAATTTTGTTCGTCGCAGGTGGTGGATTATTGCTATTGCCGGCGATTAGCGGAGTACCCATCGCCGCCTATGTGGCGATCGCGTGCTGGCTATTTGCCGGTGTCTTGGTGGTCTCGACATTACTCGGTGCGGTTGCACACAGCCTGGCATCCAGGTCATTCACACAGAAGCATCCTTTGTTAATGCTGGCCATAGTGCGAATGAATCATGCGCATAGCCGCGCTTTTCCAGCTCTGGCAGGTGTTGTTGCCAGCTTTGCGCTGGTCTGCGCTATGGCGATGATGGTGCACAGCTTTCGAGTATCAGTTGATCAATGGCTTGAGGAGGTTCTGCCAGCATCGCTTTACATGCGCGTACCAGGCACTACGGTGAATTCGGCATTCAGCGCTGAAGACAAAGATCGCCTGACAAGCATCGAAGGAATTGCTCGGGTAGAGTTTGCCCGAACGCTGGATTTGATCATAGAGCCTGAAAGACCTTCGGTAGAACTGATCGCGCGAAACATTGATAAAACTGACCCTGGGGCAACCTTGCCGATCACTGGCGCCATTATCGACCAGTTGGACAAGCTCAAGGGTTGCACAATGATCTACATCAGTGAACCCGCGTCAAGATTATATAACTGGCAGGTAGGGGATCGGGTCGATTTGCCGTTGGCATCACAGTCGAACGAATCAATCTGCTTTCAAGTAGGGGCAATTTGGCGCGACTATGCGCGACAAAGTGGTGCCATTGCCATTGATCGAAACGACTATGCTGCGTTAACCGGTGATGAAGCCGTGAGCAGCGCATCAATCTGGCTTGAAGAATCGGCAAGGGATGCCGATGTAGTCGCTGACATTCGCACACAACTTGATACCTTGCCTGGTCTTCGAATAAGCAGCTCAGAAGATATTCGAACACTGTCATTAAACATATTTGATCGCAGTTTTGCGGTGACCTACGCTTTGGAAGCCGTGGCATTGCTGGTGAGTTTGTTCGGTGTGGCCACGACCTATTCCGGAGAGGCTTTGTCACGCACCAGAGAATTTGGCATGCTTCGTCATCTGGGTATTACGCGCCGACAAATTGCCAGCCTGTTCGTCTACGAATCAGCGTTTTGCATTGCCTTGGGTGTACTGTGGGGCGCAATGCTCGGCGCTGCCATTGCGCAGGTGCTCATCCAGCGCGTGAATCCACAGTCTTTTAATTGGTCAATGCAAACCCACTGGCCATTGGCTCAATTGCTGATTGCTGCTGTGGTGTTAGTGGTTCTCGGCGCTTGTACCGCTACACTGGCCGCCCGCAGAGCAGCCGGACGTGGCCCGATCGACGCAGTACGAACTGATTGGTAACGACGATGAAAACAGATCCACTACAAGTAAAAACCGATCGACCACAGTCGACCAAGCGCAGACAGTTTCTTCGCACCGCATCACCGTTGCTAGCACTAGCGGTACCGGGCTTGAACACAAAAACTGCGCGTGCCGATGCACCTGCAATGTACCCTGCAGTTCAACCCGGCGTAAGCCTGGCATTCCCACAGGATCACGGAGCACACCCTGACTATCGAACTGAATGGTGGTATCTCACTGCCACATTAGATAGCGCCAAGGGGCCTTTGGGTTTGCAAGTCACCTTCTTCAGATCACGCACCCCCTATGGCAGAGACAATCCCAGTCGTTTTGCACCTGAGCAACTCGTTCTGGCGCATGCAGCTCTGGCCATTCCTGAGCGGGGTAAGTTGTTGCATGACCAACAATCTTTTCGCTTGCAAGATGTTGTAGCACGGTACAGCACAACCGACACCAATATTGAAATCGGCTTACCGAACCATCGCTGGACAATGGCGCGCACAGCGTCTGATCAATATCGGATAAACGTTAACGCCGAGTACTTTCAATTCAGTATTACTGCCACACCTCCAGCGACAATGGCTACGCCTGTTCTGCAAGGCAAGAACGGGTTTTCACAAAAAGGCCCTAATATTGTTCAGGCAAGTTATTACTACAGCCGACCGCAATTACGAATCAAAGGCGAGTATAAAACTGACGATGCACATGTGCCAGTGTCAGGGACGGGATGGCTTGATCACGAATGGTCAAGCGATTTACTAGCTGAAGACGCAGTGGGCTGGGACTGGGTTGGGTTAAATTTTCATGATGGTTCTGCCCTAATGGCATTTCAAATGCGCAGTGGTTCGGGCGATGCATTGTATTCAACGGCGCGCACCATTTCTGTTAAAGACGGCCAGCGGCATGAACGCAACCACGCAGCCAAGTTTACTCCACGACGATACTGGCAATCACCACGTACCGATGCTCGTTACCCGGTCTCAGTAAGACTGCAAACAGCTGATCTGGATTTAATTATTGAGCCACTGTTCGACGATCAGGAGTTGGATTCCAGAGGAAGTACCGGAGTAATCTATTGGGAAGGTTCGGTGCAAGTTTGGGAAACCGACGATATTGATGAGGACGGGACCCATCTAATCGGCACAAAAAAAGGCAAACCTATCGCTACGGGATATCTTGAGTTAACCGGCTATGCAGGCGACTTATCGCTTTAGCGTTCTAAAATCAGCGATGCCTTTATTGCAAGTGTAGCCCTCTTTTGTTTCTCGCCCTGACTCTGCCATGAACAATGAGACATTGCACTTTTGTCTTCCATGCACTATACCGATACTGAAAGATTATTAGGAGTCAAGTTATCTCAGAAAAGTGGTACCTGGATCCAAACTTAAAAACTGCAGAAACTGGCAAGGAAATTATCAATTAGTCCAAATAAATTATCCGAATTGATCAATCAAACCGACGGCACAAATTTCAATCAATTTATAAACAAAATACGAATCCAACATGCCAAGTCGTTAATAGCTGCCAATCCAGAAATTTCCAATAATGATATCGTCTGCCACATAGTCTTTAAGATCGCTATTTCCCAGATTACTTACACACCCCCACGTTTACCGGGCAAGCCACCTGATAACCTTCTGACCATAGCCTGGAAATCTGCTCGCCGGTGTCGTTTAATTCAATTAGCACAGCATCAACATTAGAGGGATCAGGCTTCAAAATCATTGACGTTGCATCCGACGCAGTAATACGAATGCCTCCATCCTGCCATTGCGGGGCTTGGTCTTTAGGCAGTGAATCGAACAGTTGGCTCTTACCATTCTGGATAGCATAGTCAGAAAACACATCTATTGTGGCACCGAGATCAGCCACTGGAAAAGTTGGCGTATCAAACCCGGTTAGATGATTACCTTCCCAGGCAAAGTAGCTACTTTGATAACTAAGATTCACAACGACGTTTATGTTTTCACCCGGTAGCTGCGCAGGTGTAAAGTTAAAGCTAGTCTGCAATTTGGCCACGTATTCGTACTGCACAACCCGCTGTATCGTGCCATCTGGCAGCATCACAAAGCCTTGTATTATATCTTCGGGATTGCTATCCAGGTTCGGGCCATCCCGACCTTGCATTTGCCAGTTGATGTTGTCGACCTTTACTGTGCCTGCACTGTTAGTGAGAACAAAGCTGGTATCCTTCCAGCTATTCGTATCCGTAATCCCATAAACTGGGTATAAATGCTCGTGTTCACCGGTTATGTTAATACTTTGGTTTTTCGATGTTCGCGTGTAGTCAGTGAATATGGTCAAATCAGGCGCGCGTCGAGCACCAGACGATTCAAGCTTGCCGTTGTGTACTTGTCCATTCAGATGGCAATTGTCGAAGTTTGCACTGTTATGATAAAACGGGCCGCCGTTAAAGTCTTTTAACTGTATTGTTAGCAAACCACCATCATCGCAAATAAATGATAGAGAATAGTCTCCCTGACTATACTCCTCCGATATAGCCGAATTATTCTCCTGGGATGCCAACGTTAATCCGCTTAAGGCACTCCCACCA
>CAYTJF010000143.1:0-15146 GCA_964437945.1 uncultured Granulosicoccaceae bacterium | reverse complement strand
TGTGGTTACGTGGAACTGGTTGATGGCACGGTTGATTTGGCGTGTCCTTTCTATAAGTCAGGGTGTCCACCGACCTGATTTTCGATGGCGACTATTTTGGATGGAACGAACTTAACACGGAAGAACGAAATAATTTTGTGGTACCGACATATCCGGTTAGTGATCTGGGCAATCCGCTTATAGCGGATCGACTTGAGTTTTATGGCGGTGGTAGTATTTCACTCGGTTCATCCCCGCAGGTACCAGAAGGGTCTGAGCAATGGAATGCCGGTTCACTGTCGGTCAAGGCTGAAAATGGAAGTCAGGTTGTCATGCGTCCAACGGTGGATAGCACCGAGACTATCGACATTCAGTTGAATGAGTCGACCGACGTTTTCACGAACTCATGGTCTGATGGGCTTCAGGTTAAGTGCCCGTATCCAATAACTGGTTGTTAGCCAAAGACAACCGCGAGGACCTTGTTAGATTCTGCTGGCCAATTGGTTCTTCGCTTGGCTACGGCTAAAGTTGACTCTATCACATCCAAAATGTTCAGGCGTATTGTTCTATTGATAAAAATCGTGTTTATGCGATCGGAAAAATTGGCCGCTAGAATGACACTCAGCGTAAACGTGAGGAATTAATCAGAGCATCCATACGCTAATGTGAAAGCAGTTGACTGAGAAACAGTTGTGCTCTGTCGGTAGATGGTGTAGTGAAAAACGTTTCCGGGTCGGCTATTTCAACAATTTCGCCGTTATCCATAAACACGACGCGGTCTGCAACCTGGCGGGCAAACCCCATTTCATGGGTAACAACAATCATCGTCATGCCATCGTTGGCCAGCTCGATCATGACGTCGAGCACACCCGATATCATTTCAGGGTCAAGCGCAGATGTGGGTTCGTCAAACAACATTAGTTTTGGTTTCATACACAGCGCACGTGCAATGGCTACGCGCTGTTGCTGACCGCCTGAAAGTTGTACGGGGAATTTATCTGCCTGTTCGGCAATTTGTACTCGCTCCAGGTATTCCATTGCTGTTTTAGTAGCATCAGCCTTCGACATGCCAAGGTTTCTAATTGGTCCGAGAGTTAAATTGTCGACAACGGTTAAGTGTGGAAATAGATTGAAGCTTTGAAAAACCATACCAACATCCCGGCGGATGTGTTCAATGCCTTTCATCTCGGGCTTTACTTCTCGTCCGGATACTTTGATAGTTCCAGCTTGATGAACCTCAAGTTGATTAATGCAGCGAATCAGTGTTGATTTTCCGGATCCTGATGGTCCGCAAATGACTACTTTTTCACCGTTAGCAACGCTAAGATTTATGTTGTACAACGCACTGAAATCGCCATACCACTTGCATAGATCGACTAACTCTACAATTGGAGTGGAATTGGGAGTGGACATGGGGGCTGACTGGGGAGTCGATTGATCAGATTCGTTCATATGTTATGGCATTTTCATCGATGGGCTTTTGCAGCACGTTTTTCAAGGTATCTGAACAAGGTGGCAAATCCGTAACAAAGAGTAAAATACATAGCGGCAACCAGAATCCAGGTTTCAAAAACCTTGGTGGTTGAGGATGCTACTTCTGTTGCAAGAAAGGTCAGTTCCTGAATTGAGATCAGTGAAACAATTGCCGAGTCTTTTATAAGCGTGATGAACTGACCAGCCAGAGGAGGAAGTATTTTCCGAACTGCCTGCGGCATGATGACATCACGCAATACGTTGAAGCGCGACAATCCCATCGCCCGCGCTGCTTCCCACTGTCCTTTATCTATAGACTGGATACCAGCTCTGACGATTTCGGTAATGTAGGCTGCTTCAAATAAAGCCAGACACAACATGCCGGCCAAAAAATTCGACAACAGCTTTGGCTCACCAAAAAAGAATCGAAAAACCGAATTATTGACCAGTGAGCCTTCTCTGTCGATACTGTCAATGCCAATGACCGGGAACAATTGGCTAGATACAAAAAAATAGAAAATGAATATAAAAACAACAGGCGGTATGTTTCTGATGAGTTCAACATAACAACGACTGATAATTCGCAATGTCAGGTTTTTACTGGTTCTCCAGTAACCCATTATCAGGCCAATGACCGTGGCAAGCACGGTTGCCCAGGCTGCTAGTCTTAGCGTTGTTGCCAGGCCCTGCAGCAACAGGTTCGGAACTAATGAACCGGTGTCTTCATCAACGCGAACAACGAAGTTGAACACCCGCGACCAGTTCCAGTGATACACCAGAACATCGTTAACGCGGTAGGCCGCATACACAATAAGTGCGGCCACCAGGCCAAACAGCACAAGATCAACCAGGGTTAATCTGCGTTTACGCGCAGGGGGTGGTGTGTGGCGGCTCAGTGTACTAATCCAGATCGAGTTGCAGTGAGTCTTTGTGAGTTCAGACCCACTGCGTGCTCGTTTACAGGTTTAAGGCTAGCAATTATTGATCAGGTGCTACCAGATCTTTCCACGCTGACTGGTCCTGGAACCATTTGTCGTGCGTGGCTTTCAACCAACCGTTACTGGTATTAACCAGAATCCAGTTGCTGAAATAATTCAATGCATCAGCATCTCCCTTACGAAGTGCGAACGCTTCGTCGCCCTTTGTTAGATTTTCACTACCAAACGGCAGATACATTTTTTCCGGGTGAGCTTCTGACCAGAAACGTGGCTTTGGTGCACTGGATATCATGGCGTGGGAATTACCGTTGACCACTTCCTGAAACGCCTGTGCATCATCGTCAAATCGTCTAACAGTGGCTTTGGGGAACATCTTGGCAGCCGTGTTGCATGGTGTTGCGCCTCGGCGACACGAAATGGTCACGCTACTGTCATTAAAGTCTTCGAGTTTGTCGAAACCATCTGCCAACTCCTTGTTAGCTGCCATCTGCTGACCCGAGTGCGCATACGGCATAGTGAAATTAACCGTCAGGTTTCTTTCCGGGGTGATGGACATACCGCCAATAATCAGATCGAATTTTTTTGCCAGTAGCGCAGGAATTATTCCACTCCAGGCAGTAGGCACAAATTCCACTTCCACACCCATATCTTCGGCAACTTTAGTGGCAACATCTATTTCGAATCCCATCAGCTCGCCTTCTTTGTCGCGCATGGCCCATGGGACGAATGTGGACATGCCAACTTGCAGCGTACCGCGCTTTTGAATGTCTTCAAGTACGCCCTCGGCTGATGCAGAACTTGCACCCATGCCGATTGCACAAGCTGCCGCAATGAGTGGTAGTTTTAATTTCTTTAAAAATTTCATTACTAACTCCTTTGTTAATTTTATGCAGTACGTCTATGTGAATTGAGTTTTTTCTCGAACAAACCAACCGCGATTGAAAGGCTGATTGTTAATGCCAGATAAATTCCGGCTACCAAAAACCAAACTTCAAAGGCCATAAATGTGTCTGATATAAGATTGAGACCTTCAGTTGTTAATTCAGCAACGGCGATGACACTGACAATGGCCGAATGTTTAATGAGCGATATCAATAGCCCGGTTAATGGTGGAAGGATTAGTGGTAAGGCTTGTGGTATGACGACGAACCGAAACTTGTCACGCCTATTCAAGCCGATCGCGTCCCCGGCTTCAAATTGACCTTTGTCTACTCCCTGAATGCCACCGCGAATAATCTCTGCAGCAAATGATGCTTCAAAAAAAGACAGACAAAGCACACCTGCCCAGAATCGATCCATGCCGAAGATAGGTGCGAGTACAAAATAGAACAGAAACAGCTGCACCAGCAATGGGGTGTTTCTAATCGCTTCGAGATACCAGGTTGCAATAATGCGTCCGGCAATGGAAGAAGACATTCTGGCAATGGCAACACTGAAGCCAATGAGTATCGCAAAAACGCCACTGATACCGGCAAGTTTCAGTGTTTGAATAAGTCCGCGAACCAGTGGTCCCCAGATAATTTCACCATCAATGGATTTATAAAAAAAGGGTTCGACTCGATACCACTGCCAGTTGTATTCCATGGCCAGTGCACCACGCCAGATCAGCCAGCCCAACGCACTAAAAACGAGCAGTGCCAATCCAACTTGAGACCCGGCTTTAGCAAAGCCACGAGCATTGAACAACGCAGTAGGTCTGCGCCGATGTGCCTGGTGTGCCGGGTTAGTGATATTGCCGTCAGCCATTACTCTTCCTAAATTGGTACCACCGTAGTGCAGCATTGATGGTAACCGCGGATCCATACTCGCTTCGTAACTGGTTCATTGTCAAGAAGAATTTTGATTCCTTCAAGACAATAGTGCTTGTCTGAATCGATCACGAGCGGCGCTACTATGAATAAAGTCATAGTCTCGTGGATAGGGTTTTCCGGGCTCCACGTTCAACGCTATCAGCGTTGGTCCGGGCTCGCGTAATACATCTGCAATGTTATTAGTGAAATCTGCTAGCTCAGTAAACGTGAATGAGCGTGGGTAACCCGATGCCTTGGCAATGGCTGCAAAATCCACTGTACCCTGACCCGGAACCGGGTGATTACCGTTCACTTCATACACACCGTTGACGAAAACAAAGTGAAAAAAGTTGATTGGTTTGTTGTGACCAATAGTAATTAGCGAACCAAGATTCATCGCCAGGCTGCCGTCGCCATCAAAAACCAGAATTCGTTTGTCAGGGTTTGCTAATGCCAGACCGAGTCCGTGTGATGACGCTTGACCCATAACGCCGGTGGATACGTAATTCAGGTCGCGTGGGTTTATCGCCAGCCAATCGAAACACGTTTGATAGACAGCAACCACAATATCATCGGTTACTAACTCTTTTAGTTTAGTGAGTGCCTGATCGCGTTTTATCATTGTGGGTGCACTGTCATTATGGGAAAACGGGTGCTCGGCCGATCAGTAAACAATGTGGCGCAGATTGTTCATAGGCTCGATTGATGTGTGATGAAATTGTATCGACATCTTCAGGTTCGTCAATGGTGCTATGGGAAATACCCATCGCATCAAGAACCGGTTCCACGATGCGAACACCGTATGCCTTCGATTCGTTTGACGGTAAATTCGGTTCCTTGCCTTGCAATCCGACCATCATACACAAGGGTAATTCGTAGTCCACGCCGAGTGCTCTTACAGCATTCAATGAATCCATTAATCCAGTTTGTTGCATTAGCATTAAGGCACGGGTGTTGTTGTATGACATTGCCGCACAAATCGATAGGCCTTCGTCTTCCTTGCACACGCGAATCAATTGAATATCGGCATCCTTTGTGAGCGGCCACAGCAGACCGTCACTAGTAACAATATCAGGTACAGACGCAACAAAACGCACACTGGCTTGCTTGATCTGCCGAATAATGGCCTGACCACTTGGATAGCTGATTTCGTTGCTCAAGCGTTGCTACCCTGATGGTTGTCCGACCGTTGTTTATACGACAAATACTCGCGTAACAAATCAATCGCTGTTGCTTGCTCGGATTCGAGACCAATGGTTATCCGAATGCAATCGTTGTAGGCTGGGGATGCAAAACGCCTAATAGCTATGCCTTGTCGTCTGAGGTAAGCGCAAGCTCCGGCTGCACTGATGTCATCCTGTCCGGAACCCGCCTGCGTTATTTCTGCCAACACAAAGTTGGTTTGACTGGGATACACCTTTAACCCCAATTGAGTGAGGCTTGCTGCCAGCTTATTGCGCATTTCTTTATTGGTTTTAAAGACTCGATTAAAGTGGTGATGATCAAGCAATGCTGTTGTGCATGCGGCCAGTGATGAAGATGACAACGGAAACGTCAAACCAATTTTATTGATGGTTGTTACCAGTGATGGTGGTCCGTACAACCAGCCAACTCTTGCGCCTGCAAGCCCGAATATTTTTGAAAACGTGCGCGTGAATACCACGTTTTCTGAACGTTCTACGAGTGTGTGAATGGATGAGTCTTCCGCGGTGACGTATTCGGCATACGCGCAATCCAGAACCAGCAGCACATGTTTTGGTAAAGCTGCATGCAAACGATTAATCTCACTGTTTGGCAAATAAGTACCGGAAGGATTGTCCGGATTCGCCAAATAAACCATTTTTGTTTTTTCGGTAACGCAGTTGAGAATAGAGTCTACCGATGCGGTGAATTCAGAATCTGGTGCAGATACTGGTGTTGCGTCATTTGCGAAAGCATAGTTCGGTACCTTTAGGTATCCGTTGGCACTGCGAATGAGCTCACTACCCGGTGTCAAATAAGCACGTGCCAGGCGCGCCAGTAATTCATCGGAACCCGGGCCGGTCGCAATGCGTTCTACATCAAGAGAAAATCGTTCGGCTATTGCTGATGCCATGACACTGGCTGCATCAATTTTATAGCGTGACAGGGTTGGTGATGCAGCTTGCGCAGCTTCAATAGCTAGCTGACTTGCGCCCATCGCACATTCATTGGAATCTAGGGCAATAGCGACTGGTGGCAGATCAGTCTCGGCATCGCCGAGCATGTGCGGTTTAATATTGTTGATACCTTTCTTTGATTCTGGCGCAATCGGGGGTGCAGATGAGCTCATGGCAGTGTTTGCGATTGCGTTTTTTGTAAGTGCAACGACTTTGAAACGTTCAGAAGTGCGAGCAGTACTATGGATACTGTGGAAGCAGAAAAATCAATTTTGCAATCTGCAGTCATTGATAATATGATTCAAAAAGTTAGCTAGAACTTACTCAGTTAGCTTACCACTTATTGGAGCTAAAACAAGAGTGGCAATTTCTCCCAAATCTCGCGTTCATTGCAGCATAGATTTATCAGCGGACGGAAAGCAGTTTGGCGAGCTGCAACTGCGGCATTCAGACAATCGTCAGTCGCTTGGGTATTACCCTGTGCCGATTATTTCGATTACCAACGGCAAAGGCCCAACAGCTTTACTTATGGCCGGCATACATGGTGACGAATTTGAAGGACCAACGGCAATAATGCGTTTAGCGCATTCGCTCAACGAAACATCAATAACGGGCCGTGTCATTCTGCTTCCCGCTGTGAACATGACTGCGGTGGAGGCATCGTCTCGAATTTCTCCGTTGGATCAGGTAAATATGAATCGTAGTTTTCCTGGTAATCCGGATGGTGCTCCTACCGCACAGCTGGCTTATTTTGTCGAGAGCGTGCTTATTAGCCAAAGCGATCTTGTTATTGATATCCATTGCGGTGGTAAGGCTTCCGTCTTTGCAGCCAGCTCCCTACCAAATAAAAGCTCTAATCAATCGCTGTTTCAATCCAACCTTGAATTAGCCAAATACTTTGGGGCACCATTGGTATGGATGCTTAACAGTAACAATGACAATCGCTCGGTCAATGCTGCGGCTGACAGAAAAGGCGTGCCAATGATAGCGGCCGAGCTTGGTGGAGGCGGCGGCTGTGATCAATATATGGTTGAGTTAGCGCAATCCGGTATGCAACGTTGTTTGCGACACGCGGGGGTTTTATCAGGAGAATCTGAGCTGTCATCTGAGCCGGAAAATAGACCGCGTGTTGTGGAAATAAAATCGCCTGCGCAAAATTTGTTTGCACCTTTTCGCGGACTGTTCGATCGTCGATTTCAGTCAGGTGATGAAGCGGTTGCAGGTCGTGTTGCAGGTTCAATGGTTTCACTTGAAGAACCACAACGTCCACCTGTGGACATGAAGTTCGCTGTCGATGGGGTAGTTTTGGCTCACAGCAATCGAGGGTATGTTGAAAAAGGCGATATGCTTGGCATGGTTGCCACTGATGTACAGTTGCCGTCGGAGTTGTTATGGTGAAACAGTATTCTCATCACATCAATGGCCGGTGGCAAGCGCCTTCGGGTGCAGAGTGGATTGATTGTGTTAATCCGGCTAATGGGGAATCCTTTGCGCAAATTGCACGAGGTAATGCAGCAGATGTTGATTGCGCTGTTGAGGCTGCAATGCAAGTTGTGCAAACCGATTGGGGATCAGACACACAACAAAGAGAAAATGTGCTTAATTGCATTGCTGATGTACTTGAGTCGGAATGGGAAGCACTGGTTGAGCATGAAGTCAGTGACAATGGCAAACGTGTCAAGGAAGTAAGAGGACAGTTTGGCGGACTCCATACTTGGTATAGGTATTTTGCAACCGAAGTCAATAAAATTAAATCGCATCCACTGCACAATACGGTTGCTAACGTAGAAAATCATGCCGCCTACGAACCCTACGGTGTTGTCGCAGCGATTACACCGTGGAATTCACCGTTAATGATAGCGGCATGGAAACTGGCACCGGCACTGGCGGCCGGTAACGCGGTTGTCTTGAAGCCGTCGGAACACGCATCTGTTTCTACATTGTTGTTCGCAGATTTACTCAGCGATGCAGAAATACCCGTTGGGCTGATCAATGTGGTAACCGGTTATGGAATGGAAGTCGGTGCGGCCTTAGTCTCACACCGGTCTGTGCGCAAGGTATCGTTTACCGGGTCTGAGGCTGGGGGCGTTAGCGTGGCGAGTCAGGCGGCAGTTGGACTCAAACCGGTAACGCTGGAACTTGGTGGTAAATCACCGCAAGTGGTGTTTGCCGATGCCGATCTGGATAATGCGATAAACGGCGTGTTGTCCGGAATTTTTCTATCCAATGGCCAGAGCTGCATCGCGGGCTCAAGACTCATTGTTGAAGCGGCTGTGTTGGATGAATTTGTTAACAAGTTAATTGGTCGTGTGAAAGATTTTCGCATCGGTGATCCTATGAATGAACACACCGATGTTGGCCCGCTGGCGAACGCACCGCAGTTTGAAAAAGTACTATCCATGATTGATACTGCGAAGAACGAGGGTGCAGTCTGTGTGTATGGTGGTAACAAGGTAAGTCCATCATCGCTTGCAAATGGACTGCCAAACGGACTATACGTAGAGCCGACTATTTTTTCCAACGTTACTCAGAAAATGCAGTTATGGCGTGAGGAAGTGTTCGGTCCGGTGCTGGCTGTTACCAGCTTCACAACCTTCGAGGAAGCCGTAAAATTGGCTAACGATAGCGAATATGGATTAGCTGCCGGTATCTGGACAAGCAATGAAGATCGCGCGGTACGGCTTGCCGGTAGTATTGAAGCCGGAACTGTGTACATTAATCACTACCGGGACGTGAGTGTCGGATCACCCATTGGTGGTTTTAAGCGTTCGGGGTATGGGCGGGAGCTTGGTCCTGATGCTGTTAAAGACTATATGCAAATAAAATCAGTGTGGCATGGAATGGCGCCCGTTGCCGATCCGTTCAAATGAAAATGAGTTGACGCAGCTATGGTGGACGCAAAAATTCCAGCCGGTAATTTCAGAGGGCACGAACGTCAAAGTGTGTGGCTGGAGTCGCCGGATGCAGAGCTAACAGAGGTTGGTCCTGAAACACCAGGTGGTGAATACCTGCGCCGTCATTGGATGCCGGTTGCAATGACAAATCAAATAACCGATTTACCTTATCGCATACGTGTTCTCGGTGAAGACCTGGTTCTGTTTCGCGAAAAAAAATCAGGTGGATTAGGCCTTGTGCACCTGCATTGTGCACACCGAAACATGTCACTTGAATTTGGAATCGTTGAAGAAGATGGCATACGCTGCAGTTATCATGGATGGAAATATGGGCTGGACGGGTCACTGCTCGATACACCGTGTGAGCCACCCAACAGCCCGTTGAAAGACCGAGTTTGTATTGGTGCTTATCCGGTTATTGAATATAAGGGTCTTGCGTTCACTTATATGGGACCACAGTCAGAACGCCCCGAGTTTCCCATGGCTGATACGTTCGATCAAGACGGTGATAACATGATTCCATACCTGATTCCATCGCCGTGTAATTGGTTGCAGGTAATGGAAAATGCGTTTGATCCTTATCATGTTGTGTTCTTGCACACTCGCGCCGTTCGAACACAGTTTATTGATGCGTTTGCCGAGATGCCGCTAATTGAATATCATGAGCGAGACTATGGTGACTTTTATACCAACACACGGCGTGTAGACAACTTTGTCTGGATTCGAGTTCACGATTTAATGTTGCCCAGTTTCACTCAGAACGGTGCGCATTTTCCGGTACCCGATACATCAAGATACTTTGGTCGATGTGGTTTATCGCGATGGGTAACACCGGTTGACGATTTCAACACCATGGTTATTGCGTGGCGGCATTTTCGTGAAGGCGATGATCCACGCGGCCTGACCAATCCGGATGAAGTTGGCTTTGGCACAACAGACTTCTACGGTCAGGGTGGCGATAGAGACTACGAACAACGACAACGTGATCCTGGTGATTATGATGCCTGGGTATCGCAGGGCCCGAAAAATATTCATAACAGGGAAAAACTGTGCTTTACCGATGAAGGCGTTGGTAGAGTCAGACGCAAACTGCGTGCAGCCATTCGCGATGTAGCAGCAGGCAACCGGGCAAAGCAACCATTGATGACCGGTGTCGATGCAATACCGACTTACGGTGGCGATACCGTGTTGGAAATTCCGCGTCAGACAGATCGTGACGATAAGGAGTTGTTGCAGGAAATTGCGAACAAGGTTGCGCAAATTTATGTATCGGCTGATCATCTATCTGGTGAAAATCGCGTCGCGCACGTGCAACAACAATTAAAAGAGTACGAGGCTCAGTGGTCATGACCAGAACGTCTGTTAATCCGGGTAGGGTAGAGTGGTCGGGAGAGAATCCTGGCATATACCTTAAAACCGATGCCGAAGGTGACTACACAACGCTAGCGTTGTTTTTCCGTGTTGTTTTGTCGCGAAAAGGTCGGGGCACGGCCGCGTTAATTCTGGGTGCTCCGGATAAAAATGCGGGCTGGCCAGATGCGCCTAATTTTCTATTGACCGACAACCAGCAGATGATGCGTTGGATAGTTGATAGTTGGGTTAAAAAGATGCCAACCTTTAGAGGGCGTGTTGGTCTGTCGGGCATGAGTTGGCTTGGGCTGGATTCCTGTGTTCGAAGGCCGAGCGATTTAACCAGCCACTATTCAGAAGTACTGCGCGGCTCAGGGGTGCAGGTGGATATGAACTGGCGTGATCTGGGTAATCCGATACCGGTTGAGGTCACGGCCGAAAATTCTGCTACCGGTGAACATGAAATGTATTCGGTGTTTCAGGAAGCTCAACAGGCTGACATCATTGTTAATGGCACAGCCTTGTCAGGTGAGGTGAGCGGCCGTGAATTTTTTGGTCGGCCTATGAGCACCGCGTTTTTGGCCTTTTCTGAAACCTGGGTAACTCCGGTTATAGAAACACCTGCTAATGGTGAGGTGTCCTGATGCCACTGCAAATGCCTGTTACACCCGGAACAGTTGACTGGACCGGTGAGAATCCCGGCATCTTGTTGAAGGATGAAAACGGAGAGTTCAGTGCGATGGCGCTGTTTTTTCGTGTTGCGTGGTCGCCTGCCGGACAAGGACATGTGTTGTTGCTTTATGGCTCCCCTAATGAGGCAGCAGCACCGCAAGATGCGCCCAATGTGTTGGTCAGTGACAATGCCGAACTTGCAGAATTTTTGAAACACAACTTTATCGCCAAGCTTGGCGCGTTCAGGGATGCTGCTGCATTCGATGGATTAAAGTCTGTTGTTGCGAATTCGTTTCGATCGAATGGTGATCCGATGGGTCCGCGTTACAGCGAATCGGTACATGCTGATGGACTCAACATAGAGCTGGTATGGGAAGAGCTTGAAGAACCACGATGCCTGGAACTAACGCCTGATCAAGTGGGCACCGGAGAACACACAATGTTCACGCTGTTGGTACCGGCAGGAAGTGCGCACATAATGGTTAACGGTCAATCTTTACCGGGAAAAATTGGTACTCGTGTGCAAGCAGGCATTGAAACGACCACAGCATTCCTGTATTTCTCGGAAACCTGGGTCATACCGCCGAGTGGATAAAGTAATGCCTTCGAATAGTTTAAAAGCAGAATCGTTGTTAGCTGCAGATCAAAATGCTGTAGTCAAGGTAATGCGTGCCGACCCTGTCTGGCTTGGTATGACTACAGCTGACGCTGCATTTAAACTTCCAAGCAATACGTTATTGCATGCTGGCCCACCGTTTGAAGATATTCAGCAGATACCTAAGCCAATTATGAATTCGGCCTGTGTTGCAGCGGTGTTCGAAGGTATAGCCGCTGACTTCGACGTGGCGCAAAGCATGATCACCAACGGTGAAATTAAACTTAAACCTGCACAGGACTATTCAGTTGTTACGCCGTTGGCAGCGGTTGTGAGTGCGTCGATGCCTGTTCACCGAATCGACGGTAGTGGTGGCAACGGTCCGGTCTACGCGCCGATCAATGGCGGCTCTCGGCCATCGCTGCGATTGGGCTTACGATCTGATGCTGTATTGAGTCATATTCGTTGGCTTAACTCGACGTTTGCACAATTGCTTGAAGCGTCATTTACAAGTAGCACAAACAAATTGCGTGATACTGGAGTTCCACTTATACCATTAGCGGTGCAAGGGCTTATAGGCGGAGACGATTGTCATGGTCGTACTGTGGTTGCCAACAAGTTGATGATGGATGCCGCGCTTGAGCCTGGCCTACGTAAACAACTTGATGCTGATACTCTGGAATTTATAGAAACCTCACCCAGTCTGTTTCTTAATGTATGGATGGCTGCCAGTAAATTTATTATGAGCTCAGTTGAAGGAATGAACGATGCGAGTTTTGTAACTGCTGTTGCAGGCAATGGCGTCAATGTCGGCATCCAGGTCGCTGGACTGCCAGGGCGCTGGTTTGTTGCAAATGCCACCGCACCGGTTGGTTCGTTTGATATAGATGTACCGATAACTCGAGCTATAGGTGCGATTGGTGATAGCGCGGTCGTAGAAGGACTTGGCCTGGGTGCTATGGCAGTTCGTCATGCACCTGAACAACTCAAGCAGTTCAAAAATTATTTACCAGAGAACTTGGATAGCCGTGTCACTCAACTGCTCAGTGGTGAACATGAGGCTTTAAGCACGCTGGGTCAAAAACTGGGACTATGTGCACGAACGGTTGTGTCCGTTGGCAGCACGCCCGTCGTTGCACTCGGAATCATTGATAAACTTGGCGAGAAAGGCCGCCTGGGTGCAGGCATTTACGAGATGCCAATTGAGCCGTTTGCAAAAGCAGTTGAGGCGCTTGATGCTGCAACGGCTTAAATTAGTGGAACAGCCTTTAGTGTTCATTAAAGATAGTGTACGTTAAAGGCGTATGCAAAACTATTCAATATTCAGCCTTGCTCGCAATGCACTAAGTCAGCACCGAAACTGGCAAAAGGCATGGCGAAGCCCACCGCTCAAACAAGAATACGATGTGCTTATTATTGGTGCCGGTGGTCACGGACTGGCTACGGCCCACTACCTTGCGAAAAATCATGGAATAAATAATGTAGCTGTGATCGAAAAAGGTTGGCTGGGTGGTGGAAACGTTGCGCGAAACACGGTCACCATTCGCTCCAACTATATGCGCGATGAGAGCATCCCGTTTTATGTAAAGTCTGTGTCTCTTTACGATAATCTAACCCGTGAGCTGAATTACAATTTAATGTATTCCAAGCGCAGCATGATAGATGTTGTGCAAACCTATCCCAAGCTGCGTGAAATTCGACGTCGTATGTTGACCATGGATATTTATGGCTCAACCTATAACCAGATTAGCGTAGCTGAATTACGTAAGCGAATACCTGCATTAACGGGTGGTGGGACCAATTCACGTTTGCCGGTCATTGCCGGGATGGTTCATCCTGATGCTGCGGTGTGTCGGCACGACGCTGTTGCATGGGGTTACGCTCGTAGTGCCGATGATCGCGGTGTGGAAATTCACCAGAATACTGAAGTAACGCAATTGCTTAAGGGGGCTGATGGACGCATTTCGGGCGTTGAAACAGACCGTGGACGAATTAAAGCAAAAAGAGTTGCTGTCGTTGTTTCCGGACATACGACAACGCTGACTGAAACAGTTGGTTTAAAACTACCACTCAAGTCATTCAATTTAGCCGCCTTTGTATCCGAGCCGGTTAAACCGGTGATCGATGTAGTTGTGAACTGTCCTGATATTGGTGTCTATTTAAGCCAGTCAGATAAAGGCGAGTTGGTGATCGGTGGCGCACCCGATCCAGGGCAGTCCTTTCGCAGAGATACCAAGCAGGCTGTGTTCGAAGACGCAGTGTGCGCCATGCTTGAATTGTTCCCAGCTTTCAAACGACTCAAGTTGTTACGTCAGTGGGGTGGAACGCTGGATATTGCGCATGATGCAACGCCTATTGTCAGTAAAACCAGCATACCCGGTTTATATGTATCCGCCGGGTGGTGGGGCGGATTCAAGGCCATTCCAGCAGGCGGATATACCCTGGCGCACCTTATTGCTAACAATGAACCACATCCGCTGATCGAACCGTTTTCGCTACAACGATTCGATAGTCTTAACTTTGTACTTGAATCTGGAACGACTACAGCTCGATGATCTGGCAATTACTACAATGTTGAGAATCACCTGTCCATTTTGCGGACCACGCAATGAGAGTGAGTTTATTCACGGCGGGCCTGTTCGCGCAAAACGACCGCAGTCGCCGGAAGAATTGTCTGATGAACAATGGATTGAGTATTTAACCGTCACTGAGAATCCGCTTGGCCCGGTGTTGGAGAAGTGGTGGCACGTGCGTGGTTGTGGTGAATGGGTAACCATTGAACGTGATACTCGTACGCATGAGGTCAGTTCTCAAGTTGGTGATGAGTTCATTTCTGACTCAGATGCTTCAGTGCGTGATTCAAATGAACAGTAATAGCCATCGACTAAACGACGGCGGTTTGATTAATCGACAAGCACCGTTGAAATTCAAATTCAATGGTCAGAACTACACGGGCTTCGACGGAGACACACTGGCATCTGCACTGCTCGCTAATGGCGTTAACTTAAGCGCGCGTAGTTTCAAATACCATCGACCAAGAGGCATTGTGGGTGCGTGGATTGAAGAACCATCATGTATCGTTGAGCTAGACGGCAACGATCAATCCGGCAATCACGCTGTGACGACCGTGAAGCTTAAAGGTGGATTATCTGCACGGTCTGTAAACTGCTGGCCTACGCCTGCGTTTGATGTCATGTCGGTGCTGCAATGGTTCAGTCCGTTACTGCCTGCTGCGTTCTACTACAAAACGTTCAAATGGCCAAACTGGCATTGGTTTGAACCGGCTATTCGTCGGGCAGCGGGACTGGCTCGCGCAC
>CAYTJF010000142.1:0-15185 GCA_964437945.1 uncultured Granulosicoccaceae bacterium | reverse complement strand
ACGCGGGAATCGTTTTTGTTGATGCTGCTGTTGTTTTTGACTCGTGGGCGCAACAATACATTGTCTTCGCAGGTACCCCACGGCGAACCAGGCGCCGTCCTGTCGACGTAGTTGCCAAATGCAAGGGTCGGGAATGTTTTATCTGATTCATAGCTGGCAGAAAATGCCGTGGTCCACGCCGATCCGCCATCAAACCCGAAGCTCAAATTCGCTGATGTGAAAGTACAATCAGGTCCGCCACGCAGGATGCGATTCTCACCCACACGCAATACAACCAGATCAATCCATTCATCGTTGTCTATGTTGATGGGGTAGGCGCCGGTGACCCGCTTTATCGCGGTTTCGGTTTGTTGTTGTTTTTGAAATGAAAGCGATGCGCCTGTCTTGCTCTGATTGACGTACAGAGCCGACTCGTTAGCACCGCCTGCAATGAACAGATCTGGCAATCGATCTGCGTTGCAATCAAAAGTGGCCACGCCACCGCCAACAAAGTATTCCCAGGGTCCATCGTATTGATGATTTATACCAGCATCTATGGCTTCTTCAATGTATACCGGCACATCGCCCAGAAACGCTGCGTGCTCCTCTTCGGCATGTGCGATATGAGTTGTAAGCGAGAACACGCAGGCAGCTATTGGCAATACTATGCGCGTAATAGATTGGTTTTGGTTAGTGGAGCTTTTGTTTTTCATGGCGCCAGAACCAGTGTTTTCAAAAATGCGGTGATATCGCTTTTCGCTGGTTCGTCCAGTTGCATCCATGCATCACGGGACTGGCGCGCATCCCCACCATGTGCCTCAATTACCTCGTTCAACGTAGTCAGATTGCCACGATGTCCGTAAGGTGCAGTGGAACCAATACCCCATAATTCGCTGGTCATAAACACATTGCGCTCAACAAAGCGCTGGGATAACAGCTCGTTGCCAAGGGTATCAACTTGGGTGTCTGCAATAACGTGTCTTTTTAAATCGCCAAACACTGGTACAAGCCAACGACCCTGGGCGTCTTTTTCCAGTGTCTTAGCCCAATCCATCAACGCTAGATTATATGTTGCATTGAGCTTATTACCCAATTCATTCTGACGCAGTGTGCCCGCTGCATCTAATGGGCCAGGGTCATCAAACAACAATGACTCCAGCGGTAGAGTACGTTGATGACACGAGTTGCAGTTCAAATCGTTAAATAACTGTGAGCCGCGCTCGGCTGCATCGGTCCAGCTTTGTGGCAACTCGATTTTTATCGTCGGCGGTTTTAGTGACGCCTGCCACAGCACAAGCGCAGACACATCACCATCGCTCATTTCGTTTATTACACCATCTTCGTCGAAGTCATTTGTGCCAGTCCACCGAGCACCAAAACGCTCTTGTGCCTGCATGCCATGATGATGGTTCAGCGCATTGACTGTGAATTGCCTTAGTGAGGTGATAACACCTTTCTGACTAAACGGTTTTATAACCAAGTCTGTATCAATGCCGTCAAGTTTTCGCGTGTCAACAACACCGTCGGGTTGAATGGTTAGCTTGCCGTAATTGACTCCTTTGGTGATTAGCTCAACGGTGACGGGGCGTCCAGATGAGTGTGCTTTTTTGAGTCCATTGGTTCGGAGCAAGGCTAAGTCTCGGCTCATCTCTCTTGCCAGTAACTCAATCAAACCTGCACCAAATAAGTGATTGGTATTGCGTTCATTGGAAAATTGCGGATCGGTGGAATCGAAATCTGCCAACTGAAAGCCTTCCGATACAAAAACGTTGGCAACAAAGTCGCCAGCCCCGCCCGCAACCGGCAGATTGTGGCAACTGCTGCAAGCGTTTGCGTCTAAACCTGCTGTGCGAGCAAACGCATTTTTAGGTGCACGGCGACGCTTGGTTGGAATGATAGCCTGCGTTGCCATAGGTCGGCCAACGCCATCGTTGATAGTAAATGATGCCGTAAACAGACTTTCGCCTGCATGGATCAGCTTATCCATTTGCTGTTTATTGAGCGTGCCACTGAACTGGTCGATTTCGACATGATTCGTTATTGCCTTGTCGGCCCAAACAGGTGTGGATTGCTCGGTAGTCGTGTCATTTGCAAGCGCGAAACTGAACGCAATACCTGCAATGAACAACACAAGCATAGTTAGTGCTCTTGATGTAATCATGTTAAATCTGATTCCAATACTGAATCATCCTCTATGTCTGCAAACACACGATCAACCAAGGCCATCGCTTCGAGCATTAGCCCATCGAGTAAAAGCGGTGTCTCGTTGGCAAAACAATGCATTACCGGTATGGATTGATTGGTGTTGCGAGTGTGGGCTTTAAGCTCGTTCTCAATATCAGCTCTCATTAAATTCACAGCCTCAGCCTTATGTCCGATAAGCGCAACAGGTAGCGTATCTAACAAGGTAAATACGGTTCCCAGGCCAAAACCGATTGCCTTACCCGCTATTTCGAATGCGGATTTTTGTTGCTGATTGATCGCAGCAGAAGCGGTAAGCTGGTCGAAGGCGTCGGTCTCAATCGGATTTGCCGGGATTGATAACAATGGACGCTTGGCAGCCGTTCGTACAATGCCATATTTTGCCGCATAAGCTTCAATACAGCCTCGTTTGCCACAACGACAAAGTGCCCCGTTTTTTTCAAACTGCACATGACCCAGTTCGAGCGCGGAGGAACGGGCACCGGTGAATGGTTTTCCAGAGATGTACAAACCAAGGCCAATGCCGTGAGAGAAAAGTACCGCGGCAAAGCTATTACCAAGCGTGGCTTTTTCACGTACGTGCAGTGCTTTTGCAATTAACCCACAGTCGTTGTTGACTGAGACTGGCACATTAAAGCGCTGTTTTAACATGGCGCTAATGGGGATTTTATCGATGGAGAGAATAGGCGACCAGAGTAACTCCCCAGAATCAGCATCGGTTACACCTTGAAAGCCAATGCCGATGGCCGCTAATGTGTCAATGCCATAAGGGCTCATCGCGTTGGTAACTCCCGAGGTGATCGTATTAAACAGTTGTTTGGTATCGAGTGAGTGTGTCTGTAACTGTTTATCGGTCTGAGACAGCGTTTCACCAGCGTAATTGACGACGCTAAAGCGTAACTGGTCGATGGTTAGCGCAACGGTGACCACCATGGCTGCGTCAGGATTGAGCGAAATAGTCGTCTTCGGTCTGCCGCGTTTTTGAACGTCTGCGGCCGTATTTTTTGAGATGGCTATGCCTTGCTCGATCATAAAACCAAATTGTGCCGACAAGGCAGCCTGGCTAAGGCCGGTCAGCTTGCCAATTTCTGACCGAGACATTGGGCCTTTTGTGCGTAAGCTGTACAGAATTCGGTGGCGATTCTGGGCTCTGAGGTCATTACTGCGCACGATTTTAGAGCCTTTCATGTCGTACATTCACTGATCGATTTGCCTTGGATAAAAATAAGTTGACACACTTTCGCTCTGATGTCACTATTTTTTCCAGTCGTGAATTAATTCGACTTTTAGAATATCATTGTGGCTGGAAAATTCAGTCAGCTTTACACAACACATTTGGAGTAAGAATGAAAAAGAGTTCTATTGCACTGCTGACGGTTGCTTCGGCACTGTTCACAGGTAGCGTTTTTGCAGAAGGTAAAACGGTTGGCGTTTCGTGGAAAGTGTTCCAGGAAGAACGTTGGAAGCGTGATGAGGCGGTTATCAAGGAAATTGTTGAGGCCAATGGCGACACGTATATTTCTGCTGATGCGCAGGGTTCAGCAGCCAAGCAATTAACCGATGTTGAATCACTGATTTCACAAGGTGCAGACGTGCTGATGATTGTACCGTTTGATTCTGAAGCTATTTTGCCGGCGGTTGAGCAGGCTTCTGCTGAAGGCATTCCGATGATTGCCTACGATGTTCAAATTGAGCACCCGGATTCGCTGTATATCACCTTTGACAATGTCGGCGTTGGCCGAATGATGGCTCAAACCATGCTCGACAGCGGCATGACTGAAGGCAACTTTGCATTCATCAAGGGCGATCAGGGCGATCCTAACGCTACGTTCCTTTTCGAAGGCATCATGGAAGTGCTTAAGCCAAATATCGATTCAGGCTCAATCGCTAACGTATGTGAAACTTTCACAGACGGATGGAAGCCGGAAAATGCTCAGAAGAACATGGAACAATGCTTGACGTCTCAGGATAACAAAGTAGATGCAGTTATCTCTGAAAACGACGGTATGGCTGGTGGTGTTGTAGCAGCGCTTGAAGCGCAGGGCATGGCTGGCAATGTACCCGTGACAGGTCAGGATGGCGACCTTGCTGCGATCAACCGTGTTGCACGTGGAACCCAGCTAGTATCTGTCTGGAAGGATTCACGCGCTCTGGGTAAGGTTGCTGCTGAAGCAGCGCTTATGCTGGCCGATGGTAAATCAATGGCTGACGTTCCAGACACCGCACCGTTCTCCGGTGGCAAGCGTGGAGTGGAAGTCACTTCAATCCTGCTTCCTCCAACACCTATTACAACGGCCAACATTAGCGCGGTAATCGATGCTGGCTGGATAGACAAAGCAAAAGCCTGTGAAGGCGCACAAGAAGGCGTTGACGGCTGTTAGTCAATCGGTAAAACGGCTGGCACTGCATTTACTTGCAGTGCCAGCTAATAGAGTTTTTGGCGAATCGGTTAACGGATAACCGCCAGCGGTAACTTCGATACACATGATCTGGTGTTAACGAATCTTCGCTCTCGCGAATGCGGTAATACAAATTAACCTTAGATACAAGATTTCAACTCTCAACCGAGAGCAGATAGTGCGTGCGGTACGTAGTGAAGTCTTGGGAGAACACGGTGTCAGACGAGCAAGAAGTTTATAAAGAAAACGCATTGGTTCGTTTTCTCAGAGCAACAGAGGTAGATACTCGTTTACTCGGCATGATTGGAGCCTTGATTCTGATCTGGCTGGGTTTTCATCTGTACGGTCACTTCGTCAATGGTTTCGGTGCGTTTCTAACTCCCAGAAATTTATGGAATCTCTCGGTCCAGACCTCATCAATCGCGGTAATGGCCACTGGCATGGTACTGGTTATTGTGACCCGGCATATCGATTTGTCGGTCGGTTCGCTGCTGGGTTTTACAGCCATGATAATGGGTGTCATGCAGGTGTGGGTTCTCCCGGAGATTCTCGGTCTTGGGCATCCGGCTATTTGGTTGATCACGGTGTGTGTCGGTATCGTTTTTGGAGCTTTAATCGGTGCATTTCAAGGCTTTTTAATCGCCTATTTGAGTATTCCGGCATTTATAGTCACATTAGGCGGATTGTTAGTATGGCGAGGTTCTTCTTATCTGGTAGCCAGAGGTGAGACGATTGCGCCGGTAGACCAGACGTTCTCTTTGATCGGTGGTGGTCCCTATGGAACCATCGGTGCCACTGGTTCATGGATTTTGGGTGTGGTTGCCTGTCTGGTTATTTTGTTACTGCTGTTCAATGGTCGCAGACAGCGTTTGCGATTCGGATTTCAGACGCGCCCCATGTGGGCTGAACTATTAATTGGTGGCGTAGGCGTATTCATTGTGATCGGTTCAGTACTGGTGATGAATGCCTACCCATGGCCAAAAGGCATTGTCAAGAAATATGCGGCGGCCAATAATTTAGACATTCCTGAAGGTGGGATATTTATATCTCATGGTTTTGCCATTCCTATTTTAGTGGCACTTGCAGTTGGTGTGGCGATGACTTTTCTCGCCACGCGCACACGCTTTGGTCGTTATGTATTCGCGATTGGTGGTAACCCGGAAGCTGCGGAGCTGGCGGGCATCAATACCAGGAAAATGACCATGCTGATTTTTACATTAATGGGTGGCTTGACTGGCATTGCCGCTGTAATAGCAAGTGCACGTTTAAAGTCTGCCACGCTGGCATTGGGTCAGTTTGATGAGCTTTACGTTATTGCAGCAGCCGTCATCGGTGGAACATCATTCGCTGGTGGTATTGGCACAATCTATGGCGCTATTCTGGGGGCGTTGGTTATGCAGTCGTTGCAGTCGGGCATGGTGTTAATCGGTTTTGATGCCGCTATTCAGCAAATGGTCGTTGGTGGTGTGCTGGTGCTGGCCGTCTTTTTAGATAACCTGTATCGCAGGAATTCAACTTGACCGCGGCTTTAGGGCATATGGGCGTTAGTAACTCAGGGTTTCAGGAATATATAAGATGAGCGACACGGCAACGACACCGTTGAGTAATACCAAGGCCTCGGCCACGCCACTGGTTGAGATGAAAGACATCTCGATCTCTTTTGGAGGCATTCACGCGGTCGACAACGCATCGTGTGAGCTTTACCCGGGCGAAGTCGTTGGTTTACTTGGTCACAATGGGGCAGGTAAATCCACACTGATAAAAATATTATCCGGTGCCTACACACGTGATAGTGGAACCATTTTTGTGGATGGCAAAGAGGCGACTATCACCAACCCCAGGCAGGCCAAAGAGTATGGTATTGAGACCATTTATCAGACATTGGCTCTGGCAGATAATGTAGACGCCGCCGCTAATCTGTATTTGGGTCGAGAGTTACTAACGCGCTGGCGCACACTGGATGATGCCGCAATGGAAGCGCAAACACGTAAAGTCATGAACCGACTAAACCCTAATTTCACGCGATTCAAAGACCCGGTAAAACAGCTATCTGGCGGTCAACGACAATCGGTCGCGATAGCCCGGGCAATTCACTTTAATGCACGCATACTGATTATGGATGAGCCTACTGCAGCCCTTGGTCCTCAGGAGACTGAACAGGTAGGCCAATTAATTCACCAGTTAAAGAACGATGGTATCGGTATTTTTCTGATCAGCCACGACATCCATGATGTATTTGATCTGGCTGACCGTGTGGTGGTTATGAAAAACGGCGCCGTGGTTGGTGCCGCTAAAACGACAGATGTGACCAAAGACGAAGTGCTGGGCATGATCATATTAGGTAAGTGCCCACCGGGTGCAACGAAAGGCCCCGGTGCTTTACTAGCGCAAAACGAGTAATAATACGATTTGCAAAATAAGTAATTCGCTGTTCGTACGCCAGGCCAATAGTTTTGATTGCACTGTTCTAATAAGGCTATTTTGAAAGGCATACTCGGCCGAGGCAATAGTTTGGAACTGTAACGCTGCAGACCACGGACAATATAAGGTAAGTAAGGCAAGAGAGGCAAATGATAATGAGCACTGGATTCTTTGGCGATGTAACTAAAATTGCTTACTCCGGACCTGATTCTAAAGACCCTTTGGCTTTTCGTTACTACAATCCGGATGAAGTTGTTCTGGGTAAGCGAATGGAGGAGCATCTGCGTTTTGCTGTGTGTTATTGGCATAGCTTTGTCTGGCCCGGTACCGATCCGTTTGGTGGACAAACATTCGAACGTCCATGGTTCGGCGACACAATGAAAGACGCGAAACTCAAATGCGATGTTGCGTTCGAGATGTTTGCAGCCCTAGGTGTGCCGTACTTTTGTTTTCACGATGCTGATGTTCGACCCGAAGGCGATACGTTCGCGCAGAACTCAGATAACCTGCAAGAAATGACCGATTACCTATCCCAAAAAATTGCCGATACAGGGGTGAAGCTATTGTGGGGCACAGCCAATCTTTTCTCGCACCGACGTTACATGAGCGGTGCTGCAACCAATCCGGATCCGGCTGTTTTTGCGTTTGCTGCGGCCACTGTCAAAACATGTATGGATGCAACTAAACAACTCAATGGTGAGAACTATGTATTGTGGGGTGGCCGCGAAGGATACGAAACATTGCTCAACACTAACCTCGGCCGAGAGCTTGATCAACTGGGTCGATTTTTAACTATGGTGGTGGAATACAAACATAAAATAGGGTTCACAGGCACAATTTTAATTGAACCAAAACCCCAAGAACCAACCAAACACCAATACGACTACGATGTGGCCACCGTTTATGGCTTTCTAAAGCGCTATGGGCTGGAGAATGAGGTGAAAGTTAATATCGAGCAAGGTCATGCCATTCTGGCAGGGCACTCGTTCGAGCACGAGTTAGCCATGGCCGATGCCCTGGGCATATTCGGCTCAATTGATATGAATCGCAACGATTATCAATCCGGCTGGGATACCGATCAGTTTCCGAATAATGTCCCTGAAATGGCTTTGGCGTATTATATGATCTTGAAATCGGGTGGATTTACCACAGGTGGTACCAATTTTGATGCAAAGTTACGTCGGCAGTCGCTTGATGCAGATGATTTACTGGCAGCGCATATTGGTGGCATGGATTGTTGTGCTCGAGGACTGAAAGCGGCTGCGGCTATGCTTGCGGATAACGCGCTCGAAGCGCCACTGCAGGCACGTTATGCCGAATGGGATTCTGAGCTTGCACGTAGTATGTTGGATGGAAAAATGGGGCTGGATGCCATAGAGGAACATGTTCGCGATAATGCTATTAACCCAGAGCCGCGCTCAGGCCAACAAGAGAAGCTTGAAAACATTGTTAATCGATACGTATAAAGTTAGTCGTTACATCAGCCTTGTTCTGCTGTTGGGTTGCACATCACTCAATGCGGCAGAACTTGCGATCTGCACTACACCGCAGCGCCCAGCTTGCCCCTCAGCGCTGACAGAGGCTGCGGATTCAGAATTCACGTTTTCGCGATTAATTTTTGCTGATAATCCCATTGCCATAAACGATCTGGGTGATCGTATCGGTTACCCGCACTGGCAGGCAGATTGCTCTGAGAGTGAACCACACTTTATTGCAGCCATGAAGCGCCTGACGAACGTAGACACCAACGAACAAAGCCAGTCGATCGGTTTGCTCGATGAGCGCATTTTCGATTATCCCATGCTCTATATTGTTGAAGCAGGCTTTGCCGCTTTCGGCCAGGCTGAAACAGATAACTTGCGCGAGTACCTTTTACGCGGTGGTTTTTTATTGGTTGATGATTTTCACGGCAGCTATCAATGGACTCAATTCAGTAATTGGATAACCCAGGTGTTTCCCGATAGAGAAGTTGTCGATATTCCGCAAAATCACGACATCTTCAATGTTCACTTTCCAATTGAAGAGTTTATTCAAATACCTGGTCTGCGAGCTTTGTGCTTAAACCCTGGCGAGACGTGGGAGTTGCCAATATCTAAAAGTATGGCAGTTGTTGAGAGCAATTCCTCGCGTCAACAACCGCGGTGGCGTGGCATACTTGATGACGACGGACGCGTTATGGTTGTTGTTAATTGGAATATGGACCTGGGCGACGCCTGGGAGCATGCCGATATGGAAGAATACAGTGCACTCTATACGGCGACTGCTTATCGACTGGGTGTTAACTACGTTATTTACGGCATGACTCACTGAACGGCGGCCTAAATAGGCCGCCTGTTCTGCGCTGAGTTGGTTATCGGGTTGGTATTTTGTTGGCTATGGGCTGCTAAATGCTCGTCAAGCAATCGTTGTTATGTGTAAACCCACCATTTTTTGCATGACCCGCAACACCTGCGTGCTATACCCAAATTCATTGTCGTACCAAATGTACAGAACACAACGCTTGTCTTCAGCCAGAGTGGCAACAGAATCAAAAATGGCCGGCTCCGGCGTGCCAACCAGATCGGTTGAGACCACCTCGGTAGAATAAGAGTAGTTGATTTGTAGACTCAGGTCTGAGTTGAACGCCATGTCACGCACGTAATCATTTATCTCATCTCGGGTCGTACTGGTATTTAAATTCAAATTACACACAGCCATGGATACGTTTGGGGTGGGTACGCGTATGGCGTTGCCACTGAGTTTACCGGCCAATTCTGGTAAGGCTTTGGCCACTGCCTTGGCAGCCCCAGTGCTGGTGAGTACCATATTCAACGGAGCACTTCGACCGCGGCGGTCGGCTGTATGGAAATTGTCAATCAGGTTTTGATCGTTTGTGTAGGAGTGAACCGTTTCAACATGCCCATTCTCGATACTGTACTTGTCGTTGATAATTTTGAGTACGGGGGTTATCGCATTGGTGGTACAGCTTGCTGCGCAAACAATGTTGTCAGCGTCTTCCATCATATGTTCGTTAACACCGTAAACGATATTTTTTATCGATCCGCCAGCCGGAGCGGTTAGCAGCACTTTGCTGGCTCCTTTTGGTACCAGATGGCGCGATAGCGCTTGTTCATCTTTAAATACACCGGTGTTATCAACGATGAGTGCGTTGTTGATACCGTATTCTGTGTAGTCGATATCTTCTGGCTGGTTCGCGTAAATAACCTTGATGAAATTGCCGTTGGCTATGATTGCACTTTGTTCAAGGTCAACATTGATATGGCCGTTAAACGGACCATGAATCGAATCACGCCGAAGCAGACTGGCACGTTTTTGCAAATCACCGTCACGGCCACCTCGAACCACAATGGCTCGAAGACGAAGCGGATTGGTCGACGTGGTTCGTTCGATAAGCAGTCGGGCAAGAATTCGACCAATACGGCCGAAACCGTACAAGACGATATCTCGTGGCTCGTCGAGTAGTGAGCTTTCGTCTTTAAGTTGCGCAGTTTGCTGGATAAGGAATTCATTGAGCTGCTTATTGTCAGTGGTGCTGACAACACCTTTGTTGCGAGCCTTAAAAGCGAGCTTGCCGATGTCAATGCGAGATGAGCCAGGCATTAATTCCAGAAGTGATAACAATATCCGCGAAGTCTCTTGAACAGAGACAGATTCGCCCGTAACTTGAAGAGAGAGTCTGTGTGCTTTGATAATGTCGATGGTTGACGCATTCATGAGTTTTCGACCGAAAACAGTGATGATGACACCACGATCTCTATACAATCTTCCTACAGCCGGAATCATTTGTTCGGCCAGTGATTGTTCCTCGATATACGCTTGGAGATAGGAGTTTTCGTTATTCACTTACTAATGGTGCCTCTTTCTAAGTTAATTGCGTGCGCGAATCCACGTTTTTGGACTGCATTCGAGCTGTATTGGCAAGATTTGAATAGTATATCGGCAACGGGCACCAACCTTTGAAAGTACAATGCACAACAGTTGATCGGGAGCCGCGCAATTCGGACCCTATACCAATGGATGGGTAGTCAAAGTGTTTACACGGGCCACTGGCAAATTTTGATACCATGGGAAATCGATCACAAATCCGCTCCATCCCGGCCCTGTAATGGAATCACAAGTATCCTATAAAACTCTGCAGCCGGGGGAAATGCTGAACTGGTACCAGATCGACCGCATCTTGGGTCGTGGTGGATTCGGCGTCATCTATTTGGCTACGGACACCAATCTGGATCACCAGGTTGCCATTAAAGAATACCTACCAAGTGATGTAGCCACCCGTACGCACGATAGTCGTGTTCACCCTATCACCGACGAGCATGATGATATGTATCGCTGGGGTATGGACAGATTTATCAAAGAAGCGCGGAATCTGGTTAAGTTCAAACATCCCAACATCGTCAGAGTGATGTCGGTTTTCCAGGAAAATAACACCGCCTACATGGTAATGGAGTTTGAAGAGGGTGAAGACTTGCGCAACCATTTGCGCAAAGCCGACACTAAGTCCGAAGCTTCGTTGAAGCGACTCATATTACCGATCTCGGAAGGTTTGGCCGAAGTACATCGACACGGGTTTATTCACCGTGATATTAAACCGGCGAATATTCTCGTTAGAAAGGATGGCAGTACAGTGCTTCTGGACTTTGGTTCTGCACGTAGTGCCAGTAAGTACTCACAGCAAAGTCTTACCGCGTTGGTATCGGTAGGCTACGCCCCACTTGAACAGTACAACTCAGAAGCAGATGAACAGCAAGGGCCCTGGACCGACATCTATGCGCTCGGTGGTACGCTGTATTACGCCATTAGCGGAAAAGATCCAGTCGAGAGCACCCGCCGAGGTGCAGCTGTGCTCAATGGTGGGGCTGACCCGCTTATCGCTGCAGAATATCTGGGGGAAGGAAAATACAGCAGGGGATTTTTGCGAGCGATAGATTGGGCCATGCAGTTTCCGATCGCTGATCGACCACAGACACTGAGTGATTGGATTCCAGCCTTGTTGGCGGAAAATAACGACCCCTTGTCTGAACAGGCGCCCGAAGATGATGAACCATTCACTTATATGCCAGCAATTCGACCTGCTGCCCGTACACGAAGTGTTGACAACATGTCTGACGCCACAGCGCTGTCCCGAGAGCGCCGAACGGGTCGACAAGTGCATAGCAGAAGAGTGGCAACCGCAAAACCGGCAAAGCGGCGTAAAGTGTCTGGTATGCGCGGATTGGCAACCATCACCGCGATACTCGCGCTGGTTGCCGTTGGACTCTGGTACAGCACTGATCAGCGTAAACGCAACGCTACGGTAGAACCGCAAGCGATCATTGAAAGTGATGGTAATCAGGCTAAGTTGGACGATCAGAAATCGGCTGAAATTGAGGCTCGAAAAGAACAACAAGCCGAACAAGCTCGACAAGCTGAAGCAGAACAAAAAGCCAGACTTGAACAAGAACGACAAGATGAATTAGCGAGACAGCAGAAAGAAGCAGACGAGGAAGCGGCTCGCATTGCTGAGGCCAAGCGACTTGAAGCAGAAGAGTTAGCTAAGAAAGAAGCCGCCGAAAAGCAAGCCAAAGCCGATGCAATAAAAGCTGAACAAGCGGCAGCTGAAAAAATCAGGGCAGATGCAATCAAAGCAGAAGAGCTTGCCAGAATAACGGCAGAGGCGAAAGTTGAAAGAGAACGCGAGGCACAACGGCTCAAACGTCAGGCTGAGCTTAATGCAGCTGCTCGTGATGAAAGGCGTTTGAAACAGGTCATAGAGGCTGCACAGAATTCGCTGAGTGTGGGGGATTTGAATGCTGCTGAAAAGCAACTGAAAAATGCACAATCCATGGCAGCATCGGACGCCAGAGTCCAGACTCTGGCCTTTGCCTTGCAGACTGCCGTTGACGAACACAACAAACCAGTTAGCGATGCAGATTTTGACAAAGTAGCCAGAATGTTTGATTCGCTAAAGCGCGCAATTGAAAGCAAAGACGTAGATGCGCTTGATCAGTTGGCCACACCATCGCAACAGAGCGACTTGTTCAAACGATTGATGAAAAATAACTACGATCGTATAGAAGTTTCAATCAGTCGCATTCGACTGCATAATGTAGATAAATCGATAACCGGAACGCTGCAAATTGATTCACTAATACGCCCGAACGGTGATCGTAGTTCTTTGTCAGAAAAGTATACGACGCGTACCATTACCAGTCGCAGAGTCAATGGTGGGTGGTCAAAAATCGAGTGGTAAACAAATCGCTTTAATGTGATAAGTGATAAATCACGGTCCAGTTATTCAGATTTCGCATTTTCGCTTTTTTGTAAACTATCATCGTCAATGCGAGCTGTGCTGCCCAAGGTTTGTAAATCGGAGACGATGCGATGGTACAGATCGATATTGTCAGTATGCTCGCAAATTTTCAAATCGCCAGCTTCACAATCGGCAGGATTGTCCCACCCTATATTTTCGGCATGGCGTTTTTGGGTTCGCAGCTTTTTAAGCACACTCTCACCGAACAGGCGTAATGTTTTTTGCGACATTAAGATATTACAAGCAGCCTCGTTACGTTCCAGTCGTAAGTCGTTATACTCAACGCTGCCTGGCGTATGGATTTCCATTTGAGACATTTTTGCCTCAAATCGATGCCAGCTGCCGTCAAGATACAGTGCATCAGCAATCGCCAGCGCCAAGCCATTTTTAAATTCTCGGTAGTATTTGCCGCAATCACAGCCAGACTTTGTGCACTCTACTTGATGAGGTGAAACGCTTGGTTTGTCAAACCAGGATTGGTCGATACCCAAAGGGATTACATTGGCGATTGGAGCGGACTTCTTTTCGGTTTTCGGTACAACTGTGCAGGCGGTGTCCTGGAAGACAACGCTACCATCGGCAAGGGTGCAAGTCTTTATTCCGGCGTGCGCATGGTGGGCTAAAAACAAGCACAGACTGCAAATTGCCACGGTACGGGCATTTTGTCGAAGCAGAGCCTTGGTTATGGTGTAGATAAGTATTCTCACACTAAACATATCGGCATGGCCGACATTACTTGTAGCCATTGAACTATAGCGCGGTGTTGAATCCATCGTGATGGAGTACACAGATATCCAAGTTTGGTACCATATACGGTATGCCTGCGGCGGTTCTGCGTATGGTTCCGCGATCAGCCCCAAAACGATTTTGGTACGCTGAGTAGTTAGAACAACGAGCAAACGGACACATATCATCTATGAATAAGTATTTATTGGCATTAGCAATAACGGTTGCGCTGAGTGCGTGCTCCAGTGGCGGTTCAGATAATGGTGATACGGCGGGTACGCCTACCGACACCGGTACTGGTACCCCCGCCACCCCTACAAACACTAATACCGGTCCTGTGGTAACCGATGTTGGCCCTATTGCACCGACTGGCTTAATTGCTGGAGCATGGTTTGGCAACAACCACTACGGTGAAGGTGTGATGATCGTCGATGCGGCTGGCAATGTTACTGCCTTGGCCACTGATGGTGTTGATGGCTTTGAGTCGGCGTTTGGGCCAGCCAATGGTACTCTTCAGCGCTTTGTACACCGCACTAGCGATAATCCAGCATTTGCAGATTCATTTACATTGGCAGGTGACCTTCCGTCAACGCTTACTGGTAATGTGGCAGACGATACTGTTGCTTATAACCTGTCTACCCCGGATGAAGGACAATCGATCAGTAATGCAGGCGCGGTTGAAGATTTTACAATGACCTTTGCTACCGAAAATGATCTTGGTGCGATATCGCTGGAAAGTATTGCTGGCAGCTGGGGGGCGACAACATCTTTTTGCGCTGCAGATTGCAACATCACGTTACAGATGACGTTTGGAACAGACGGCTCAGTTACTGGCTCTACACAATTTAATGATGGGGGTCTTGAGCCTTTGGTGGGCACCGTTACGGTAGCGGAAGGTGCCTCACAATATTTAAACATCTCGTTTACCTGGACTGGGAAACAGCGTACAGGTGTATTGCATCTTGACCGTCTTGCTCCAACCCGTCTGGTCGTTAACACATTTGGACCTGCTGACACGGAAGGTGAATCTAGATCATTTACTGCGACTATGATTCGTATGTAGGCAACAGGTGTATGCAAGGCCTTGCAAAAGCCGCCCAATAGGGCGGCTTTTTTGTGCTTGTATTGCCGCTCAACTGAATTGGTCCACACTGTAGGTCTCGATT
>CAYTJF010000141.1:0-15330 GCA_964437945.1 uncultured Granulosicoccaceae bacterium | reverse complement strand
CAGCTCGAGCAGACAGGTTCTCTAGCCAGAAAGGGATCACCTCATACTTTCGATAGCGGCGGGTTGTTGGCGTTGGTGCGCAGACTTAAGACAGACGAGTCGCCCATTTACGCTCCAGAATTTGATCGCGCCAATGATTTGTCACGAAATTGCGCGCTAAAGATAGAGAGCAGTCATGATGTTGTGCTTTTAGAGGGCAACTATTTACTGCTTGATCAACCCGTCTGGCGTGACCTCAGCAATTATTTTGATTTAACTATCAGCATTGATGTCGCTGATGAAACGCTTCAACAGCGATTGGTGGAGCGATGGTTATCGCATGGACTGTCAGCCGAGGAAGCTCTGACACGAGCTCGCGGCAACGACTTACTTAATGCTGCCACAGTGCGCGAACAATCACTGGCTGCAAATATTGTTTACCGTCCCCAGAACAGTTGAGTGAATAGAGCAGTTAAATGAATAGAGCTGTTAAATGAATGATGTGTCTTCAACTGTTGGATGGCGAGAATGGGCAGCCTTGCCAGAACTTGATGTGCCTGCGATAAAAGTGAAAATTGATACTGGTGCCCGCACTTCTGCCTTGCACGCATTGAATATTGAGCGTGCAACAGTCAATGGCCGTGACATGGTCAGGTTTCATGTTCAACCATTGCAACGCAATAGGATCGTTGTCATCCGAACCGAAGCTCCTTTAGTTGATATCCGATCAGTTTCCGACTCTGGAGGGCACACTGAGAATCGTTATGTGATCAGTTCAGTGCTTCAGTTGGGTCCAATTAATCATAAGATCAATATTACGCTTACTGAACGTAACAGCATGTTATTTCGTATGTTGATTGGTCGAACGGCTTTGGTTAATAATGTTTTGGTCGATCCGGCAGCGTCTTTTCTTTGCGGTCGAATATCGACCCAGTCGCTGTATACCTCTCACATCGAAACACCCACATGAAAATTGCTGTTTTATCCAGAAATCGAAATCTTTATTCAACACGTCGAATTATTGAGGCAGCCAAGGAACGTGGCCACGATGTTCAAGTGATCGATGTTTTGCGTTGCTACATGAATATCGTATCGCGAAGTCCGAGTGTTCATCTCGAAGGGCAGCAGCTGGAAGATTTTGATGCCGTTATCCCGCGCATTGGTGCATCGATAACATCGTACGGTACTTCCGTATTGCGTCAGTTCGAGATGATGGGTGTCTACACATTAATAGAGTCAGTAGCATTAGCAAGATCTCGTGACAAATTGCGCTCTTTGCAGTTGTTGTCAAGAAAAGGAGTCGGTTTGCCAATTACCGGATTCGCTAACAAACCTGGTGACAGTAAAGATTTGGTCAAGATGGTCGGTGGTGCCCCGCTGGTAATCAAGCTGCTCGAAGGCACACAGGGAATTGGTGTCGTTTTGGCGGAAACGGCGAAAGCGGCCGAAAGTGTTATTGAAGCCTTTATGGGTTTACAGGCCAACATACTAGTGCAGGAATTTATTGAGGAGGCGGGTGGTTCGGATATTCGTTGTCTGGTTGTTGGTGGAAAAGTTGTCGCTTCCATGCGTCGTCAGGCACCAGAAGGTGAATTCAGGTCTAACTTGCATCGTGGTGGGTCAGCCAGTCTTGTCAAGATATCCCCTGATGAAAGACAAACAGCGGTCAGTGCAGCGAAAATTTTGGGCTTATCCGTTGCTGGTGTGGATTTACTTCGCTCGGAAAGAGGCCCATTGGTTATGGAGGTTAATTCATCCCCTGGTCTTGAAGGGATTGAAATGGCAAGCGGTAAAGATGTTGCCAGAATAATCATTGAACACCTGGAGAAGCACGCCCGACCAGGCAACACCAAAACGCGTGGTAAAGGATAATGGCGCAATCAAGCGAAAAAAATAAAGCGATAACACTTGGTGGCGTTACTGTTGAGCCAGGCAATCGTCAATACATCGACCTGCCACTACCACCACTGTATACGCACACCTCGGTATCAATGCCCGTGCATGTGATATGTGGCCGAAATGCGGGTCCGATCCTATTCATTTCTGCTGCCATACACGGTGATGAAATTAACGGCATCGAAATTATTCGACGTCTGTTGGGAACCAAATCTTTAAACAAATTAGCGGGCACACTGGTCGCTGTACCGGTGGTAAATTTGTACGGGTTTGTATCTCAATCACGATATTTGCCCGACAGGCGCGATCTTAACCGATCTTTCCCAGGCTCTGATCGTGGCACTATGGCTGCTCGTCTTGCAGAAACTTTCATGACAGAGATTGTTGATAAATGTACACATGGCATAGACTTTCACACCGCTGCTGCCGGGCGAGACAACCTGCCACAAATCAGAGCTGATCTTGATTCCTGTGACGAGCTATTACCCTTGGCAATGGCATTTGCTCCACCGGTCATTCTTGACTCGCAAACGCGAGCAGGGACGCTGCGAGCCGCGGTTGGAAAGAAACCCTGTTTATTGTACGAAGCAGGTGAGGCTTTGCGATTTAATGAGTTGGCTATACGCGCGGGCGTGAACGGCACGATGCGAGTGATGCGATATTTGAATATGCTTCCAACGACAAAAAAAGTGGTACGCAAGTACGAATCGACCATTGCCAATGACAGCGTTTGGATGCGTGCACCGCAAAGTGGCATTGTGCGTTCGCATTTAAAACTTGGTGATGTTGTCGCAGAAGGTGATTCCCTGGGTGTGGTGTCAGACCCGTTCGGAGAGCTTGAAGAATCGGTCACTAGTCGCGTTTCAGGTGTGCTGATAGGGCAGACCACCATGCCTCTGGTACACGAGGGTGAGGCTCTGTTTCACGTAGGCTGTTTGTCGTCCACAAAATCGGCCGCAAGGGTGCTTGATGAATTTCACCTGGAGTACGAACAATCATTAATTCAACCGACGTAGCTGTTTTTATCCCCGAAAAGACCGGAACAGAATCATGGTGGGTTTAAACATGATCCAGTCGTTCTGGATGGGCGCACGACAACGCCACTGTCGGTGAATTTCCCGGCACTCATTGTTTGCAGGCTTTGACAAAAAACGGTTGATTAGAAATGGCAATTGCTTCGCATTTAATGCTAAATTTCGATCAGATATTGCTGTTAAGCTATTAGGTGTGAGGAGAGGTTGGCTTGATTGGGCGTAGCACACGTGCCATCAACACTGTATTATTGCAGTACTAATACTCTGAAATATCAAGGGGTTATAGGCAAGACGTGTTTAAGAAGTTATTTGGCAAAGGTAAGAAATCCGGCTTGGTCAATAGTGGTGATATCGTTACGCAGCGGCGAACAGATGGTAGCTGGCATGTAGTTAAAATACTCGCAGTGGATAATCTGGACGGGCAAAGGGCCATAGCGCACTGTTTGACTTATCAACCAACTGGCCAAAAGCCAGCGCTTTCACACATAAAAAGGCTCAAAGTGTATTTGGCTCATTCCCCGGTGGATGCAGCTGAATTCGTAGAAGGTTGGCAGCTTGTTGGCAATACCCCCTCATCCATCAGTGAGCTCAGTGGTTATGCAGAATATTTGAAGCGCACAGATTTTCAGCGCTATGCAAGTGTCACTAATCAAGACATTGAAGCGTTGGTAGCAGAAGCGAACCGATATTACCAACTGGGTCTGGCGGCCAGCCAAAAGAGACAGTTTGCCGAAGCAATAAAATGGTATACAACGGCTATTGAGCAGTTTCCGTCGTTTTTTGAAGCTATTGATAATCGGGCGTTTGTTCACATGGATAGAGGTCAATACGCGCAGGCCATTCGAGACTTCCAGCAATCTCTGGAAGTAAATCCGAGTGGTGTGACTGCATTTTTCACCATGGGTGAGTGTTTGATGCAATTGAATCGGTATGATGAGGCAAGCCAGGTGTTCGAGGCCGGCCTTTCAAAATTTCCCGCTAAAGAATCACTTTTTGCCGACTATTATAAAAAGGCAAAGTCACTTCAACAACACTAATAGCCACACCTTTCATTTGGTGTGTCTATCGCGTTGATTTGAATGCCTCGGTGAAAGCACTACGCAGTTGTTCCGGGTCAATACGTTGATCAGTGCTGCGTTTATAGAAATATAAACACGCGGCGCGTCCTAGTGCATAGGTACTGGCAAAACTGATACTCGCAGCTGCTGCAGCACCTGCGCTTTGACCATAAACGGGGACAAACTTTCCGGCTTGTCGAATGAGCAAAGACACGGCATATCGATATAAAAACCCCGAACCCAGTGCAGTAACAAATTCTGTTATCAATTTGCGGTCCCATGGCAAGCCGTAAGCGCCAGCGAGGGCATGCAACAATTTCCCCTGGATCGATGGCACCGCGACCATCCCTACAGCTGGTACAACATCAACTGCTGCGGCAGCTCCAGCATGGCCAATAACCTGTTTGCGATTAGCATTGAATAACCGAGACTCATCGTCTGAAACATCGCCATCGGACACGACGTGCGCAAGCTTTGGTGCCAGTTCTATCAGTGCAGTTTGCAACTGTGCCAGACCTATGGCCTGGTCATTAAACCCATCTTCAGGTTGGGTGAAATCTATGTTTACTTGTTGAACTTCAAATCCCAATGTCGTTTTAATCTGGTCGGCATTATGTTTGATAGCGCGGGTAAGATTATCGTCGCTCACTGTATGCAAGGCGGAGTGAATGTGCAGAATTGGGGTGTCGGCTGTGAGCTTCACCAGTTGTTTCAAGGCATCGGTTATGACTGTCTGATTTGGGTCATCAACTCGGGTAATGATCAGCGCAACGTGACTGGCATTTTGACAAAATGCCAGATCATCAGACGGGTCGTATTCCGATTCGCCCAGACCACGGGTGTCCAAAAACCGCATAACGGGAGCCGTATTGGGGTGATTATAAAAATGTGCGGTAGTGGTACAAGGTTCAAATCCATTGCCAATTTGTGCTTTATCATCGCCAGTGAGTGCTTGCACTATCGATGATTTACCTGAACCAGTTTTACCGAGTAACCAGATCACGGGCACTGTTTGTCTTTGCGCGGCCAATACATCACGCAGCTCATTAGAGATCTGTGGTTTGAGAAGTGCATCAAACCATCGGCGCCAACCGGGTTTATACATTAGTGTTTAAGCCTTGTCATTGCTTAACCGCTCTCACTATAGACTGTCCAACCACTCGTCCCAGCTTCTTTGTTTGCGTCCAGCGTGCTTGCCAGTCATACGCGTTGAACCTAAGTTCCAGTCGTCGGCGGTTCAATTGAACGTTGGTGGATGCATCGATGAGCATCATAATCTGCGATGCCAACGCATCCACATTATAGTGCTCATGTGCATCACCAACATAGACCGGTATTGCCGGGTTTTTTTCGGAAAGACCGATACCCGACTGCGCTGCAACTATGGCGGCAGCGATTGATTGCGCTTTTGCATCGGTACCCAGCAGATCATAAGGGGGAGCCCACAGTGGTTTTGGCGATAATTGGTCAATGTGTGTGAGCGCCAGGATGACCGGCGGTTGTAGCTTCTCGTTTTGTTTCGCGTAGTACGATTGAATTGCAGCATGCAATTGCTGGTCAGGCGCACGTGCCGGCTGCGTCGCCTTAGCTACCCATAGTATTAAATCGGCCTCAAGTGCAGCGTTCAGAAGATGTTCAATATTCTCAGCGGTTCCATCGTTCCCTGGTGTGTCGATCAAACTGGCAATAGCTACACGGTCAGAGATATTACTGGAGTTTATGTTCATATGTAGTTCATGAACAGTTTGCTGGTTAGTCACCGGCAGTACATCGACTTCAGCCTGCAACTCTTTAGTGAGTGCGTTTACCAACGAAGATTTCCCCACGCTGGTTTGTCCCAGTAATAATATTCGTATTGGCTCGCTCGTATCTGCTCGTCTTTTTTCGTCATTTCGCGCAGCCTGACTGGTATAACTCGCTAATTCGTCATCGCTGACGCTGAGTTTTCCACTATAGAGGTCGATTCCAACTTGAACCGCCTCTTGCAACAGCAATCTTTTCAAATCGTTCTGCACGGCCGTGCTAACTTGTGCAAACAGTTTGTTACTAATCAGTTCGCGCAGTTCGCCCACCACAGCCGATGCGGGGTTGAGAAGCCGTACGCTACGTCTCAATCGGCTGAACCATTTATAACCAGTGCCAATGTTTTCCTTTTGATCAAAGAGGGTGCCGCCGGTGGCTATCGAAATTTTATCAATGAACGGCACATGCTCCAAAACGAGTTGACGATAGCGACTACTTGTTATAGAAATGACCAGCAAAACCTCCGGTACGGTAAATTGAAATTGGGCGTTTTTACCAGACCCGTGGTATTGCTCTGAAATCAGAGCCAGCTGCTCTATAGCAAGATCAGGCAATGATTGCCATTCGGGCTGTTCTTGAAGTTGCGTTTCGATTGACGAACAACAAGCGTCCCATACTTCCAGATCTTTTGTGGTCCAGTTGTCGCGTGCTTGTAATTGCTGGGGCAGCTTTCCGTGTTCGACTTTTTCGGAGAACTCTGTGGTGGTGTTGGCTTGATCGGTATCAATTTTCTTGGCCCGACGTTCTGCCTTTAACTTAGGCCAATAGACCAGTGCGGCATACGCTATTGCAGTGACAAACAACCACAATGCAGCTATGAGCAATAGAAGGCTGTTCTGCCACAGAAATACAAGTCCTGCAACCACAAGTGTTGCAATGGGTATAACAAAACCCAAGAGGATGTACAACAGCGCGCTGCTAGAGGTTTGTCCAAGAATGAATCGTTTGTTCATAACAGTGCGCTTTATAGTGCGTTTATATAAACAGCCCCTGTTTTAGCTTTGGCCAATGCGGTGCTTACTGTGCATCGGCAGAAACAACGGTAATACGTCGATTCTGCTTGCCCTTGTTTTCGATTTTGCGGACTAACATCTCACCAATTTCTTTGGTTTTTGCAACGTGTGTACCACCGCAAGCCTGCAGATCAATGCCTTCAATTTCTACTAGTCTAATGGTGCCTTCTGCGTTGCGTGGCGGTTTAACCGACATGGTTCGAACCAACTCGGGATGGGCATCCAACTCGGCATCGCTTATCCATCGGGTACTGATCGGCGCATCCTGTTCGATAAAGTGATTTAATTTTGTCGTCAATGCTGCTTTGTCTAAAGGTTCCTGCAAATCGAAATCCAGACGCGCACGATCCAGCTGAATCGAGCCACCATTAACCGGTGCATCGACGATTGCACAAACCAAATGCAGGCAAGTATGAAACCGCATCAGTTTAAAGCGACGTTCCCAGTCGATGTTCATGGTAAGCGTATCGCCAACGGACAGACCAGATGCCGAAGGCGGGTCTATAAGATGGAATTGTTCGCCAGATTCTCTGTCTTTTTGGGTATCAGTAATCTGTATTGTTGTTCCATCATCTTGTAACAATGTTGCATGATCACCAAGTTGACCACCGCTGAGTGGATAACAAACGGTTTGATCGAATTGGATGCCGCGCTCATCAATATGAGTCACCACGGCCGTGCAGGTGTTCAGATAGCTGTCGTCTCGGAAGAGCTGTTTTGTTGGCTTATTCATGGGTGTAAATTGCGAGCTTGAAGTAATGTTATTAGCGTTATGGATTACTTCTCACAGAGTACATCAACGCGCGTTAATGACAAGCTTTTCCCAGTGCTTTTAACCGCCAGTAGTTGTAGGGTAACGGTGCTAAAAAGCCGGCAATGAGCATGATAGGCACAACCCACCAGGTTAGCCGAGCGCCACCAGTTAGAATGACGTCCGTGATATTCATCGCAGCTTCCATGGCAATCATTGATATCAGCGACATACCGGCTGCGGTTTTTAAGGCAAGCTTAAAATCCATTTGTTTAGACAGAATGAATGTTTCCAGCGCTATAGATGTGAGAAGTCCATTAATTATGGCCAGTACCATGATGGCAAGTGTTGGCCATGGAATACCGCTGAGCTGAAAAAACAGGATGGTGCCAAGATCACCAATTGAGCAACCGAGCAGACACCACAATGTATTTTTTGAGGCTCGACGCCATGTGTGACGGCATTGCCAATCCAAATTGGTCAGAGATGCGGTTTTTTCCATTGTAGAAGTCATAACATTGCTTAAATCAATGGTGTAGAATAAACCTTCCAGTTACTGGAAGGTCAAGCGGGGACGTAATTTATGAACATTACCATCGGCGATGCAGCCATACAGTCGGGCCTGCCGGTCAAAACCGTGCGGTATTACGATGAAATAAAGTTGGTATCACCCTCATCGAGAACAGCTGCGGGTTATCGGCAGTACAGCGCCGACGAATTGCATAAATTGACCTTCGTCAAACGGGCTCGATCATTTGGCTTTTCAGTGGATGATTGCAGACAGCTTTTGAATTTATTTGAAGACCAATCCCGTAGCTCTCGAGAAGTTAAAGCCTTCGCCAATCGACGCCTTGAAGAAATTGAAGAGAAGTTGCGTGATATGCAGGCATTGCACACCGAGCTTAAAGCGCTGGCGCATCGTTGTCCTGGTAATGATGACGCCGATTGCCCGATATTGACATCCTTAGCCAGTAATACAGTGAGCTAAAAATCGCCATGCAATATAGAAAAATTGGAAACAGTGACATTGAAGCATCTGTAGTGGCTTTTGGTGCATGGGCTATTGGTGGTTGGAAGTGGGGAGGTACTGACGCGAATGCAGCCATAGATGCTATCGATGCTGCCATTGCTGAAGATATTAATTTTATCGATACGGCGGCTGTGTATGGGTTTGGATTGTCCGAAGAGCTTGTTGGTAAGGCCATTGCGAAACACCAGCGCGATAAGCTGGTTATCGCGACTAAATGTGGATTACGGTGGGATAGGGAATCGGCACACTTGCATGCAGATACTGATGGAAAGAAAATTTATCGAACCTTAAGCGCAGAATCAATTGCAATGGAATTGGATGAGAGTTTAAAGCGACTGCAAACCGATTATATCGATTTGTATCAAACGCATTGGCCAGACCCCCACACAGCACCCGAGCAGTATATGCAATCATTGATTGAATTGAAAACCGCTGGAAAGATTCGGGCTATTGGTTTTTGTAATGCCAGTACCAGCGACCTTGAAGCAGGGCTTGCAACCGGACAACTTGATGTTGATCAGGAGCGTTACAGTTTGCTTGATAGACAGCGCGATAGCGACAACTTACCGATGTGTGAAAACAATAAACTGTCATTTCTCGCGTACTCACCTATTGCCCAAGGACTGTTGACCGATAAACTCAATACATCGCGCGCATATGGTAATGGCGATCTTCGCATTGGCAATCCGCGTTTTTCTGAACAGAACATTCATGCAATTACCGATGTTCTTGCACCGATAAAATCGCTGGCATCCGATCGTGCATTGTCCGTCGAGCATATTGTACTGGCATGGACACTGCGTCAGCCAGGGTTGAGTCATGTGCTGGTGGGTGCGCGCAACGCTGAACAGGCAAAACACAACGCGCAAGCTGGCTCGGTTGAGCTGAGTAATGAAGAGATGGAAGTGGTAAGTCAAGCTGCAGCTAATTGGAATGGTTTTGTTTGAGCAAAATTTAAATGAACATACTCAACTTGCTACAGAAAGTCGGCGTGCCATCAAGTACAATACACATCCAATGACAGCAACAATCATAAGCAACGGCAACATCAGATTGTACCCGCCTTTGCCCCAAACGATCGATCCCAAATACGGTGCTACGGCTGCGCCAAACAAATAGGGAAGAGCGAGCGCACCCGATTTGGCTCCGAAATTCTGCTCCCCGAGTAAGTCTCTTGCTACCAGAGGGCGAAGAATGCTAACCGTGCCATAGGCGCCGCCAAACAGCATGACAAATGCGGCCAGAAAAGCTGGTGATGAACCACTAAAAATTAAGAACATAACCGATAGCGTTATCATGATAAATGCGGCAACCGTTAAGCCATGATGTGAGGCATATTTTTCGGATGCCGTCATCGCCAATCTGCCCGCTACTTGCATAGGGCCAATAAAGGAGGCTGCCAGTACAGCCATCTGGCCAGAGAAGCCACGATCGTCCAGTAATGGAAGCAGATGATGCAATGTCGAACTATGCACAACGGCAAGGAATGCAAACCCCATAGCTAAAAACCAGAAAACTGGTTTTTTTAGAAAATCACTTTGGGAGTCTCGTTGAGAAGCGCTTGCGGTGATAGTAGTGATTCTGTATTTTTCAATCTCGCGTGCTCCAAGCCAGAGAAGTGGTACCGCTGCTAAGATCACCATCAGTCCAGAGAGCATGGTCGCACCGCGCCAGCCAAGCATTTCGGCCATCAGGTACATCATCGGAAAACTGATGGTGCTCGCGAAACCTGCAACCAGGGTGATAAGAATAATGCCGCGTTTGGCATCTTTTCCTCTGGCACGGGTAACCAGTGCGAAACAGGGTTCGTATAAGCAGCCAGACAAGGTCAATCCAATAAAGGCCCATACGCAGTAGAACTGCCATAGAGCGGTGACTGTTGAGAGTAACAGCAAGCCAAAGCCACCACACATTGCGGAGCCTGCCATTAAAACTGGTCCGCGCCCCTTGTCGATAATTCTGCCGGCAAATGGTGAACTGGTAGCAGAGATCAACACGGCCAGCGCTATGGCGGCGGTAAGATCCGCTTTTGACCATCCCAGTTCCTGCTCCCATCGCAGTAGCAAGGCAGGAAAAATATAATAAAGCCCTGCCCAGGTGAGCGTTTGCCCGAAAGCAAGCAGCACGATGCCACGGTCTTTACAAATGGCGAGTATTTTCTCGATGTTTATTCACTTTGTTGAAATAACTTATGGAAGAAGTGACTCAGCGTTGCTTTCCAAGAATGGCTAAAGAAGCCTTGATATCAGCACTCAGGATTCAACCAATGCATTTAGATCTTTTTCTAGCTCTGAATATTTAGCATTGCGAAAGTAGAAATCACAATCTAATGAAAATTGCGCGAATGCGTGGTTAGTTCGCCCAGCATCCAGCTCAAGTCTTCAAGCCTTTTTGCCACCAAATGGGTAACGTCTTGTTCGCGTTGCGTAACACCATACACACTGACCATTTTTGCGCCCAACACTATTTGACGATAGTTTTCGACCACTTTTTGCCACAGAATAACATTCATCGGGCCGTGCTCATCTTCAATGGTCATGAACAAAACACCCTTGGCACTGCCCGGGCGCTGACGTACTTTTATTATCCCGGCAAGTCGTGCTGATCTACCATTAGGCACTGCAGCCCAACTGGCTGAATCGATGATGCCTTCTTCGCCCAGTTTTTTTCGAAGCAGGGCAAGCGGGTGCCGACCGAGCGTTAAGCCTGTGCTCATATAGTCGGCGACAATGTTCTCGCCTTCGGAAGGCTGCGGTAGTTGAAGTGCAGGTTCGTAGGCCGAGGCGTCTTCGAGTAATTTTGGTAGTTGTTCAACGCCGAGTAAATCCCATTGCGCGTGATGTCGGTCGCCACTGATGTTCTCTAGTGCGCCCGCCACAGCCAGTGCTTGTTGGTCGATTTGATTGATACCGCTGCGTCGAACCAGATCGGCGGCATTAGTGAAAGGTGCGCGCATCCGTGCGGCCAGTACTTTGTCAGCGCCAGTGGCTGATAAGCGTGCTACCAGTCGAAATCCCAAACGAATGGCGGGTTCGCCTTTTTCATTTGGCACTAACAAGTGATCCCATTCGCTTAAATTTATGTCAACAGGGAATATCTGGACACCATGACGACGTGCATCCTGGGTTAAGTCTGAAGGGTCATAAAATCCCAGAGGTTGACTGTTTAACAAGGCACAGGTGAAGGCTGCCGGTTCATGGCATTTTAAGTAGCACGACACATACACCAGCAGGGCAAAGCTTGCTGCGTGTGATTCAGGAAAGCCATATTCACCAAAGCCTTCAATCTGTTTGAAAATACTTTCGGCAAATTCAAGTTCATAACCGTTGTTCAACATGCCGTTAATGACGTTGTCTTTAAATTGTGTTACTGCACCAACACGACGCCAGGCGGCCATTGATCGGCGCAATTGATCAGCTTCACCGGCCGTAAAGCCTGCTGCAACCATCGCAATTTCCATCACTTGTTCCTGAAACACCGGCACGCCCAGGGTACGTTCAAGCACGCGTTCAAGCGCTTTGTTTGGATAGGTGACTTCAGCGGTACCTTGCCTGCGTTGTAAATACGGATTAACCATGCCACCTTGAATGGGGCCTGGGCGTACGATAGCCACTTCGATCACCAGGTCGTAGTAGTTGCGAGGGCGCAAACGCGGCAGCATGGACATTTGTGCGCGCGACTCAATTTGAAATACGCCAATGGTATCGGCCTTACAGATCATGTCGTAAGTGGGTGTATCATCGGGTGGTACATTGGCCATGGTGTATTGCACACCGCGAAAATTTTCAATTAAATGGAAGCATTTGCTAATGGCCGTGAGCATGCCTAATGCCAGCACATCCACTTTCATTAAGCCCAGCTCTTCCAGGTCGTCTTTGTCCCACTGAATAATGGTTCTATCGGGCATGGCGGCGTTCTCAACCGGCACAAGCGTTGAGAGATCGTTATCGGATATTACAAAGCCACCAACGTGTTGCGATAAATGACGTGGGAAGCCGAGCAGTTGCTCAAGCAACCACGCAAAGCGCACCATGAGTGGGCTGTTGGCATCAAAGCCCATGGACTCCAGACGCTCACCAATCACGTTCGCGCCATCCCACCAGGCTAAGGATTTTGATAATGCATCGATCTGCTCTGCTTGCAGTCCCATTACTTTTCCAATGTCACGGACTGCACTGCGTTTTCGATAACAGATAACCGTGGCTGCAATGGCTGCACGATGACGACCGTATTTGGTGTAAATATATTGAATGACTTCTTCACGCCGCTCGTGTTCGAAATCCACATCGATATCGGGTGGCTCGTTGCGCTCTTTTGATATAAAGCGCTCGAACAGCATGCTGGTGCGAGACGGGTCGACCTCGGTTATACCTAAGCTAAAACACACGGCCGAATTGGCAGCCGAACCGCGACCTTGACATAGAATGTTCTGACTACGGGCAAAGTGAACAACGTCGTACACCGTTAAAAAATACGATTCGTAATTCATATTAATGATCAGTTCAAGCTCGTGATCAATCTGTTCAAGCACGTGATCTTCAACACCATCGGGCCAACGCCAGTGCATACCTTCATAGGTCAGTTGGCGAAGGTACTCACCGGCAGTTAAATCATCTGGCACGACCTCTTTGGGGTATTGGTAGTTTAGATCGCCTAAATTAAAATCGCACATAGCCGCAACGTCTGCACTGTTTTGAATAGCTTGTTCCGGATAGATAGAACACAGCGCACGCGCATCGCGCATGTAGTGCTCACCATTTGGAAACAAGCGCCGCCCGGCAGTATCGAGTGTGCAGTTATGTCGAATGCAGGTCAGCACATCTTGCAGAGCACGCCGCTGGCGTCTGTGCATGTGCACATCGCCTGCAGCGACAACAGCAAGATTAAACCGGTCAGCTGTGTTGATTAACCAGTGCGTGTGTTTTTGATCGTAAGCGCCGTAGTGCAACTCAAGCGCTAGAAAGGCATGCGGGCTTAATTGTTTGAACCAGCTGATCCGCTGATCGATTATTTCCTGGTGCAGGTCGGGGTGATAGGGCGGCACCAGTAACAAACAACAGGTGTCGAGCCCGGCATTATCGATAAGCGCCTCGGTAATCTCGTATTCGCCTTTCTCGGCTGCACGCCGAGCCTGGGTAATAAGCCTGCAAAGCCGTGAATAGGCAACACCATTGCGAGCCAGCGCCACCAGCTTGAAGCCATCATCGAGCGCAAACTCACTGCCAACAATCAGCTTGAAGCCGATCTCTCTGGCCCGCCCATAGGCGCGCACAATGCCTGCCATGGAACACTCATCAGTGATGGCAAGCGCTGAATAGCCTAAGCTTGCTGCCGTATCCACCAGCTCCTCAGGCCTTGATGCACCACGCAGGAAGCTGAAATTGGACACGCAATGCAGCTCTGCGTAGGCGATGGAGGAGTCTGTGGTGGCTTGGTTGTTCATATACTGTACAGATATACAGTATTTGGGCTGAATGGGCAATTACAGAATTATGCAGCAGTTACGCAAAAATCTAAGTGGTTGTTCTGTTTGGAATTACATAGTACTTGTACAAAGCCCACAATCTGGGGGTCTGGTCACAGCCCTTAAGTAATGTGGCATTTTCAGTGCTTGTTTGGTAAAAATGTCTACTGTCGATAGACGATATACATGAGCATGAAGAATCCAGTACATCCCGGCAAAATAATTAAATCACAGTGTATCGAGCCTGTTGGCCTCTCCGTTACTCAGGCTGCAAAGGCGCTTGGAGTCAACAGGTCAGGTTTGTACAGAATACTTGGTGGAGAAACCGCTGTTACAGCTAACTTAGCAGTAAGACTTGAAAAGTTAGGTTGGGCTACATCAGAGGTATGGATGAAAATGCAGATGCAGTACGATCTTGCGGAAGCACGCAAAGACAGAACCATAAAAGTTGATCGCAGACACCTTCCCCGCGGTCACGCTGGTGGAGTTGCGTAGACAGTAGTTTGATCGAGCATTCCGCTTTCGATTCCATTGATTAGCCAAATGAAAGCATTTCGATGCGATCAACCAGTGCGATCAGACGCTCCAGTTCATCACCTTGCAGGGTATCTGTTTTAGCTCTCAGAAATTGATCAATTCTGTCAAGAGCCGAGGTGTTCCACTGCCAGTGTCAATATCAATAGTTGTGTTTTCAAACAGGACAGAATCATCTTCAGCAGTCGTAATAGTGTGTACGCTGAACCGGATATCGAAAGCCAGAAAGTTTCCGAAATTTCTCAACTTAACATCACGAAATTGGGTAAAGTTATTATTTCAATTTGCCCATACAATATATATCACAGGTGTGATCGTAAACACGCCAGTGGTGTCACATCTTCGCGCTGCTTCAGTGAGTTACATTACGATCAAATTAGTCAGTTAAGTTAAATTACACAGTTATTGAATTAGCTTGGGCAATGCCAAGTATAGCTATGCATGGATTCGATTGGATTTGTTATACCCGTACGTAATGTAAGCGTGGTTGATTTGTCTTACTCTTACGGCTTGTAGGGTCGCAGATCTTGTTGATGCCAAACTATTGAGGCTGGTTTGCGTTAATACTATTAATTGTACTCATATTGGTATTTAAGTCAGTACTCATAGGAACAAGTCAACCACGGTTAAGTGTGTGGCTAAATGTGTGGTTAAAAGATCGACGATTTCATGCCAGAGACACTAAACCAACTTAAATGCAGCTTAAATGGAGCTTAGCGGTTTCATAGTTTCGTAATTTAATAGTTTCGTAAATTCATAGTTTCGTAA
>CAYTJF010000140.1:0-15382 GCA_964437945.1 uncultured Granulosicoccaceae bacterium | reverse complement strand
ATTTTGGTGCACACACTTATCAGAAAGTCGATGGCGATGGCAGCTTTCACCATACAGACTGGACGGGAAGTGGTTCAGGCGTATCAAGCAGCAGCTACAACGCATAAGCGCCGACGGCGAAGGCTTAGGTACAGGGCAGCTAACTTGACTAGATTGCGATCTGACCAGCCAATAGAAAACCGAGCAAAATTGGTAAGTAAACAATAGCCATCAGGTGTGTAACCAATATTAATTCGGATACTTCAACGCTGTCACGGTTGTGCCGGACAGCCAGAAGAAAATTGAATATTGCAACCGGAACAACGGTCTGAATAATAAGCACGCCTCTGGCAACACCTTCTAATCCAAACAAGTAAGCAATAGAGAAACCAACTAACAAGGCAACACCTGTTCTAATAAAAGACCAGCGTATGGTTGCAGGTAAACTTTTAATAGACATGTTAGCCAGGCTCACACCCAAGGTAATCAACATGAGTGGAATGACGAGTTGTCCCAGCAATACTGTGGTATTCATAAAGAATTCCGGCAGTGACCAGTCCATGTAACGAACTAATATGCCCAGCCACACCGCATGCAGAATTGGGGAACGTAAAGCGGGTTGGATTCTGGCACTGGCAGATAGCACTGCCTCACCAATACTGAACAATAACAAGCATTGCACCGCGAAAAACGCCATGGCATAAGCCAGACCAGTATCACCATAAGCGAAATAACATACCGGCAATCCCAGATTACCGGTGTTCCCACACACATGAGCAATACACAGTCGCCAATCTTTTCTGGCTTGCTTTAACAACGCTAAAGCAATGAGTGTAAAAGCAATATGAACAAAGAGCGTTGCCACCGCTATGGTGCCCAACCTACCCAAATCTACTGTGCTGGCAGCAAGTGTATGGAACAGTAAAGCTGGCAATCCAACATTGACGACAAGCGATGAGACAAATGCTATAGGAAATTCCGGCCCTACCCTAGTCCAAATGACCCCAACGCAGGCAAGTAAAGCAGCAGGTGCAAGAATGGTTAATATTTCGGCGACAAGTTGGAACATTGATACAACTGGCGTTCTACAAAATCGCGAGTATAACCCTAATGGGGCTGACACATTTACCAACCCGACACACTGACAAGCTTTATATAGCTTCGACTACTTTTTCCAAGTGCCATATTTTGGATACGATCTTCCAACCTGCTTCACCCTTTACAAATGCAAGATGATCAACAAAGACGTTCTGGTGAGCTCGCAGCCTTATCTTCACGATTGCACTAACTGGTGACAACCAGTCTATCAATAACACTTCATCTTCCCTTGCTTGCCCTTTGCTAGCCGGAGATTCTCGTCCACCAACATCATCACTAAAGCTGGCGATAGGCTCTACAAAAACACGGCCGTTGTCACCATCGAATAAACTGGATTCCTCATGAAACACTGAATTAAGTTTTTCCGTATCGCAGAAATACAGTGAATCAAAATAGATCTGTACCGCTTCCATCAGTTGTGTAGTTTCTTTCATTGGAATATCCTGGTGAACTTGCAGTGACAATAATTCCACTATCATTGAATTCATGCCACAATAGATATTGCCAATATGTATGAAGAAAATGACAAAAAGGCCAATAGTTAGGGCATCTGATACCCCACATTCAGTCGTCGCGTTGGTGTACGACGGCCTCTGTAGTTTCGAATACGGAATTGCTGCAGAAGTGTTCGCGCTTTCAAGGCCAGAACTAGGCAGGCAGCTTTACAAATTCTCATCAGTAGCGTTAGAAAAAAAACCACTTCGTGCTGCCGGGGGACTCACATTTACAGCGTCTGGCAAACTCGCAGACTTAAAGAGAGCCCAGACCATCATTATCCCTGGGTGGCGTGGCAAAGATGAAATTGTGCCTGATTCAATATGCTGCCAACTCCGAACGGCTCATCAACGCGGTGCCAGGTTTCTAGGTATTTGCTCTGGAACCTACGTACTCGCGGCTGCTGGTTTGCTCAAAAACAAAAGAGCCACAACTCACTGGAAATATGCTGAAGATTTAAGAATCCAATACCCTGATATTGTTGTGGATGAAAACAGATTATATGTAGAGGATGGAAACATCGTGACATCAGCGGGTAGTTCTGCAGGGATTGATGCCTGCTTACATATTGTGCGTAATGACTACGGTACTGAGGTCGCAAACAACGTAGCTCGTCGGCTGGTAATTCATGCTCACAGACAAGGGAGCCAGGCCCAATTCATCGAGCAGCCACTTCCCAGGTTGGGGGATGATACAAGGCTTTCTGCACTTATAGACAAGGTTAGAAACAATTTATCTGCTGAATATCAGATCGAATCATTAGCGCAAGACGTTGGTATGTCTTCCAGAACGTTTCAAAGGCGATTTCTGGCTTTTACCGGTATCACGGTGATTAAGTGGTTGATTCAGGAACGCGTTTCCAGAGCCTCTGAGCTTCTTGAATCTACAGATCTTACCATCGACAGAATCGGTCAAGAAGTGGGGTTTCAAAGTGCTGATACGTTGCGCTACCACTATCGAGTGTCCTATGAAATAAGTCCAAACGAATACCGAAAACGCTTTAGGCTTCAGCAGAAATAATGCCTGAACAGCCCTGTTCAGACAATACATGGAACTAAAGTCAACGCTTAACAATACTGACTCTTTGCACCAAGCGCAAACTAACTGAAATACCTTACTCAGCAAATATTTTACTCAGCCATGTCTTCCTGTAAAATGACACCCGTGCGAGGATCCAGATAAACAGTAAGGCTTTTCCCATTTGAATTCATGCCAGTCATCTGGTAACAATTACCCTCGGACACCTTCATGGAATCAACTGTATAGCCCATGGCTTGCACTTGTTCCTGGATTGCTTCAGGTGGTAGCCAGGTATCGTCTTGAGCTTCACCACAAACAGGGGCTTCAGCAAACGCTGCGCCGGCAAACATGATCATGGATGTTATCAATACCGCGCTGGATTTTAAAATTAGTTTCATACGATTCACCTTAGTAATAAATTTAAAATGACACTCAAACACGATTGTTTAAGCCAGGGAACCTCAGATCATTTCATCGAGTCATTCTGACGCCGTATTTTTCCGATTGCCACGTTGCGATTCTTACCAATAGAATAACTATTGCCAGCGAATCGGCGCCTTGCAATCAAAAAAATATGCCAGCCAGAATGTCCGATCAGAATTAATCAGAGGCTCCCTAGGCAAAAAGTACACTATGATTTAAATGGCGCTCAAGTTACAGAATTGAATCTCATCACTTACTAAGCTCGTTGTAACCGTAGAATTCAATTGATAGTTCGTTTTACAAAAACCAAATGACACGCACACAATTAATGTATTTTTTTTAATTACCTGCGTGTGATACTAAGTTTATGTTGCCAACCTAACAAAACTTTGATTATCAAATATTCAGGTATTTCTTTGGCAGCACTTTGGAATTGGTTGTTACCCAATTACCTAAAGGTTCGGTTCTTGGAATTTCAGTTAAATCAATCAACCGATTAATCAATGGCACGGCTTCTCGTGTATTTAATGAACAACTTGTATCGACATACACTTTTATCTCATCGCTATCCGCAACTTTATATTCTTGTTCCAGGAACTGCGCAAACTGCCAAACCAAATCTGGAATACACGCCATTTTGAATACTTGCTTACGATTCAAGTGTGTGGCCGGATCGACAATGAGCGAGGGTTCGTTATTTCGCACTACATAAAACTTAGCAACACCAACTTTGCTGCGTAGCTTCATTCGCCAGCTAAATCGGTGCCCACCTTCATTCCAGGCAACATCGCCGGGAATTTGCCAGTGTCGCAGCGGTATCAAAACCTGTGCGGTTAACCACGCAACGATAAAAACAAATAGTAATAAGTTGGACAATTTGTTTCGTGGCCAGGTTGTTAACGAAGCGTGCATCCGATTTACTGGAGCAACTGATTCTTCAATTAAGTTGCCGCGTTTCAAACGCCACCAGGCATAAAACTGTTTAGGCCAATCAGGATCAAACAATACTAAAGTGGCAGCTATTGTCATCCATGGAAAAATACCGATATTAAATACTAAAGCATTAATTGTATGGAAAACACAATACACGAAAAAAACCGGCAACCGTGTTTTACGCCACAACAGTAATGGCGCCCCAATAAGATGTAGCGCCACCACACCGTAACTAGCCAGGGCTATGCCTGGGTCTTGTGTTAACCATTGAAATATAGGATGGGCGCTCTGGCTTTGGTTGTTCATCCATAAACGCATTGGCTCAAGGTTAAGCCAATCCCAATTCAATTTTACTATACCAGCGTAAATCAATACGATTTCCAGCTGTATCACCAACCACAACCGACTCCAGGCGGGCACACTGGTTGATGCAATGGCAGGTTTGCGACGTGCATCAACCGACCAATAAACATTGGCCGGTACAAAAATCATGATGCAGCAAAATAGAATGACCAAATAAAAGTGATTCAGGTACAGAGCTTGATCGAGTAAAAATACATAACTAAAGCACAGGGTGAACACCAGTATGGCCAGGTGATAATACCAACCCAACATAATGCCAAGAGCACAAATGCCCATAACAAGAAAATGAAGTTCAAGACCAACGCCTGGCCAAAGGCGAGCCCATTCGAAATGATGGTATTTAAATAACATGTCCGAGTTTCGGTACATGCAGTCCAGACACAGAAAAATGCCGTAGTTCACACTCTCGAACAAAAGCACACCACCGAACATGATTCTGAACACAGCCAGAAAGCTTGCATCAATGGGTTCAGACCAGAACCGGTGAAATCGACTCAACACTCAAAACCTCTGGAAAGTCACGTTAATCGGGTGAAAGGCCACATTTTAACTCAGTACATTCAAGCTGACAGCACACTCTGCCGACCTTTTATACGATGGGGTTATCCCTCAGCTTTGATTCGGACTGTTTTAGCTAGGAAAGCCTGTGTTCTGGTCGTATGTATAATTAGGGATTGCGTAATGCTAAATTTCATTTCACGCGGGTTGCTCAACAAATCATTGATCGTTGGAGCAACCGCGCTGACCACATCGATCACTGCAACCGCGGACGATCTTGACGTGTTCCAGGCATTTATAGACAGCCAGAACATTCCTAATATTCTATTTGTGCTTGACTATTCAGGCAGTATGGCTAACGACATCAACAATAACAAAATCACCGATGACACAACATTGTCAAAATTCGAGATTCTTGAATCTGCTGTTAACAATCTATTAGAGAACAACAAAGGTAAGATCAATGTTGGCCTTGGCTCAACCTACAATCGGGTCACCTCTGGTGTACGTTGGCCAATTAGCGACCTTAACGCTAACGCAAATACGTTTGACCCAGATATACCCGCTGAAGATAACATAACCGTAGCCGACGTTATTGGTGCACAGATAAATCGATTAAGTCCTGGTAAGGGCACTGGTACCGTCCCTGCCCTGGCGGAAGCTGCAGCCTACTTTAGGGGAGATGATGTTCTGCACAGTGACGTCGATGCCAGCAACTTTGAATACCATAAACCAGATCAGTGGAACCGTGTTGCGGGTCGATATGAAGGTGGCAATGCACTGTCAGCCGTGCCTGCAAGCTATCATGATCCATCAGATGCATATAATTTTTTAACCGACACCTGGACTACTCCCAAATACATATCCCCATTAAACAAACAATGTCAGGCAAATTTCATCATACTCATATCAGACGGTCAACCAACCAGATTGGATGAAACCCAAACAATAAATACTGTATTGAACGCAGCCGGAGTAAACAGCGTTTCAGATTGTGAAGACCTGAGTACAACAATATTTGACGATAGCAACAAGGCGAAAGAAGCTGTAACTGGAAACTGTGGCCCTGAAATATTGGAATATTTGGCAACAACTGATATCAACCCGGATATACCAGGCTCCAAGGTTAATACGTTCACCGTAGGCTTCGCTGTTGAAGGGGACGGTCAGGATTATTTAAACTTGTTAGCGCAAAAAGGCAAAGGTACACCTTATGAGGCAGCCGACCCGGCTGCGTTAACTACCGCATTGAACGCCATAATCGACAGCATACTGATTGACAGTCAAAACTTTTCCGAACTAGCTATCGACATCGATCCTTCAACATTTTCTCACAGTGACAGAGCCTACTTTTCCCTGTTCAAACCCAGTCCACGATCAGGCTGGATTGGTAACATGAAAGGCTACTTCGTCGATGACTCGGGACTTATTGATATCAACGGTGAACAGGCAACCGTTGAAACCGAAAACGGTACCAACTTCGCCGATACAGCTCAGAGTTTTTGGTCCGCGAATGTAGATGGTAGCAATGTTCTCGTAGGTGGTGCTTCAGAAACGATAACGAATCTACCACCGGGACCAAACATTCGAAATATGTTCACCTATCTGGATGGCAGTAACACACCCTTGTCGATGGCTGCGGACTATCTGGGAGCCGGAACTGCAGCGGAACGTGAAAATGCGCTCAATTGGATTGCCAACGCACCCATGGGCGACCCTTTGCACACCAAGCCAGTTGTTGTTCTATACGAAAATTTTGGCGTGAAAACCAACGTTGCCTACATTATGACTAACCAGGGATTTTTACATGCCTTCGATGTAACAACACCGATAGCACCAAGCGACACCGCACCCGATACATCAGGTGGTAATGAATTATTTGCATTCATGCCAAAAGAATTATTACCTAACATTCCTGAGCTCTATGCCCCAACCGAAGGTGCAGAGCATGTCTATGGTCTGGACGGTCCAATGACTCGTTGGCACAACGATGTGAATAGGGATGGATTGGTCAATGGAGCTGACACCGTACAACTGGTATTCGGTATGCGGCGCGGTGGAAACAGCTACTACTCATTGGATATTACCGATCCAATGCAACCCGAATTCAAGTGGCAGATCAACCAAGGGGACATAGGGTTTGAGAATCTTGCACAAACATGGTCGCGCGCTTCACTGATATCTGTCAAAAAAGGAACCGATGAAGACAAGCGTGTATTGATGTTCGGCGGTGGTTACGATGCAGCCAACGTAGACAATACTTCAGCGCCAACTGTAGCAAGTGGTAACGCGGTATACATGGTTGATGAAGACGGCACGCTTGTCTGGTCTATAGATGACACCGACCATCCAGACATGGTTTTTTCCATAGCCAGCGACCTTAGCATTATTGACTCTGATAGTAACGGTGCGGCCGATCGAGCATACTTTGGCGATTTGGGCGGACAGGTTTGGCGCGTTGACTTTGGCGATATTGACAACAATGCCGATACAGTGTTAACCAAGCTTGCCGACGTAAAAGAATTTGGCGGACATCAACCCATATTCTATGCACCAAGCATATCTACAAACAAGGAATTTGGTAATCGTTACACGGCTGTTTCATTCGGCACGGGTGATCGTACCCAGCCCCTGCTCAACAACTCAAGAAACGCCTTTTTTATGATTAGAGATCTGGATTATAAAGTGGGGCCACCTGAAGCTACGCCTGCAACCGTAACCCGAGCAACCATTTATGACGCTACTAATAACGACGTAGGCTCGCCGATTGAAACAGTACGGGAACAGGCCAAAGAAGATTTAAAAAATGCATCAGGGTGGATGGTCTCTCTAAATCCAGGTGAAAAGGCCTTGTCCAAAGTTGTCACCTATGATGGAAAGTTCCTGGCCACCACATTTGAGCCTAAAGTGGTACTTGACGAATTCGGGCTTCCGGATCCATGCAAATTTGATAGTTTTGGTCGGCTTTATGTGATGAGCGTAAGTGATGCCACACCAGTGAAACTATTGGATGATGGTACCGAATTGACAGATGGCTTGGATAAATCTGCCCGCATTACCAACTTGAACAACAATACCATTCCAAGTAAACCGGTCATTAGAATTCCAGCTGACAGTTCGAAAGCACAAATTATTGTGGATAAAGAAGCGATTGTTTCATTGAACAAATCAATCTCTACCGTATTCTGGCACGCAAAATAGCATACTGATTAATCAGTTATGATGCTGATACAACCTCTCTGCGGCCCGCCCAGGGCCGGATTATTCAGCTTGAAAGTTAGGCTAAAAAAAAACACTACTGTGCCGCTGAATAAGTATTAATTAGAGTATTCTGGCCAGTCGAATTATGGATATTAATGCATTACTGAAAAAATTAGTAGATGACGAAGGTTCAGATTTATACCTTGCTACTAACGCCCCTCCAAGTGCTAAATTTTCAGGTGAGCTGACTCAACTCACTGATCGTCCTTATGAAAAAGGCGAAGTTGCTCAAATCGCGCACGACTTGATGAATGAAGACCAGCGTGCAGAGTTTGAGCAAACGCTGGAAATGAATCTGGCACTGGCCATTGAAAATATTGGCCGATTTCGAATAAATATATTTATCCAGCGAAACGAAGTTTCTCTGGTTGCACGAAATATTCAAACAGAAATTCCGAATTTCGATGATTTAGGTTTGCCTGAAGTACTTAAGGAAGTCATCACGGCCAAAACCGGACTTGTTCTGTTTGTCGGTGGTACCGGCTCAGGAAAATCAACATCACTTGCGGCGCTTATTGATCATCGCAACAGAGCACGTGGTGGTCACATCATCACAATTGAAGACCCCGTAGAGTACGTTCACGAACACAAAAAATGTATAGTTAATCAGCGAGAAGTAGGCGTTGATACATTGAGCTTTCAGGACGCTCTTAAGAACACGCTGCGGCAGGCGCCAGACGTCATACTGATTGGCGAGATACGTGATCGAGAAACGATGGAGCACGCACTGGCCTTTTCCGAAACCGGGCATCTTGCCATATCTACGCTGCACGCGAACAATGCCAATCAGGCTTTGGACAGAATCATTAACTTCTTTCCAGAGGAACGTAAAGCACAACTGTTACACGATATTGGTAACAACATACGCGCTTTTGTCTCGCAACGTCTTATACCCACTGTTGACGGCAAACGATGCGCAGCCATTGAGATTATGTTGGGCTCGCACACGATAAAGCAAATGATCATGAAAGATCAGCTTCAAGACATAAAAGAGGCAATGCTTAAATCTGAAAACATGGGTATGAAAACCTTCGATAGCGCTCTGTATGATCTTGTTCAGGAAGGCAGAATAAGCGAAGAAGAGGCCATGAAATTTGCTGATTCGGCAAACAACCTGCGCCTGCGACTCAAATTAACCGCCAAAGGCGATAATGATGAGGACGAAGATGATACTGAACTCATGTTACGCGGCAATCTTCCCGGCTCAGAAGACAAGAACGACTCAGACGAAGAGCAAGAAAAGCAAACGGACGCAGCAGATAACGACGACCCGGAGGCCGCCAAAAAGGCCGCCGCTGCCGCCAAGGTTGCACAGATTCACGCCGCCATGGCTGCAAAGAAGGCAGCGAAAGAAGATGATAGTGCTGCGGCAGCAGAGCCTGTACCCGATGACACCGCAGCCCTTTTCGAGTTGACCCTGGAGCCCGATGCGGTGGAACCGGAAGAGGAACCAGGTGACGAGAACGACGATGAAAACTGCTTACCAAAGCCTGGCATGGGTATGATCGGATAGAAATTCACCGTCAACAAAGACTGTTAAGGTTTTACTTTCATCTGCCAGATCTTCAAATCAACTGATACACCAGTACCAAATAACTTGCGTTTAAGCGTCAATCCAGACGCTTAAGGCCAGTTTTATGACAAGGGTTTATCATTGCGCTATCAAACCAGCGCGATAAGCCTTTGCCAATGACATTCCGATTTATTCATACCACTGACATTCACCTCGACCCACCAATGCACGATATTAGCGCAGTGCAAGCAGGATTTTGCCGAGTGGCAACAAACGATGCAAGTCATGTATCAATTCACATGGTAGATTTGCGGGTGTCAAAGAAAGCAGGCGCACTGCTTCATGGAGGGGTCTTTACGACGGCAATACGACGGTAATTAAACATCAATGAAAACCGTTCGATTTTTGACCGATCAGGTACGTCATCCAGGCGAAGCCCAGTTTTCCTTGTAAATTATTCGAGGCAATCATCTGTGTGGAAATAAAAAAATTTTGATGGAAGGCGACAGTTTAAGTACCGAACTACATAGAATACACATACGTGAAAACAGGAACTCTTGAAATGAACGAGATTAGCTGTCCGCACTGCAAAAAAGCGTTCAAGGTAGACGAAGCCGGTTATGCCAGCCTGTTACAACAAGTTCGTAACAGCGAATTTGATCAAGAAATTCAGAAGCGGCTGGCATTAGCAGAAAAAGAAAAGGCTAACGCTATTGCACTTGCCAACAGTGAGGCTGATAAAAATATTCAGCAAACTGCAGCTACGAAAGATGTCGAAATTCAAGAATTAAAGGCCAAGTTGGATTCTGGCGAAGTTGCGAAACAACTTGCTGTAAAAGAGGCCGTGGATGATGTTCAGAAAGAACGTGATGCGCTTGAGAACGCTTTGCAGCAACTAAAGCAAGAGAATCAATCCGCTTCAAAAATTGCCGATGCGAACTATTCCAAACAGATTGCGGAAACTGTAGCGACGAAGGACGTAGAAATTCAAAAATTGAAAACTGATATAGAAGCGAACGAGACGGTGAAAAAACTGGCTATCGCCGAGGCTGTTAGTTTGGTAGAAAAGGAGCGAAACGATCTAAAAACCGGGCTTGAAAAAGCCGAACTTGAGAAAAAATTGTCTGAGCAGTCTCTAACGGATAAATACGAAACACAAATTAAAGACCGTGAAGAAACCATAGATCGGCTCAAAGATATGAAAGCACGCTTGTCAACGAAGATGGTTGGCGAAACACTCGAACTACACTGCGAGACTGAGTTCAATCGTATTCGTGCATCGGCTTTTCCTCTGGCCTACTTCGAGAAAGACAACGATGCAAGCTCCGGAAGCAAAGGGGATTATATTTTTAAAGATTCCGACAGTGCTGGCACCGAGATTGTATCGATAATGTTCGAAATGAAGAATGAAAGTGATACAACTGCCACCAAGAAAAAGAACGAAGATTTTCTTAAAGAGCTGGATAAGGATCGTAACCAGAAAGGCTGTGAGTATGCGATTTTGGTGTCACTCCTTGAACCTGAAAGTGAGCTATACAACTCTGGCATTGTTGATGTGTGTCATCGCTATCCCAAGATGTATGTCATTCGTCCACAGTTCTTCATTCCAATTATTACACTGCTGCGAAATGCAGCAATGAAATCCCTTGAATACAAGTCTGAATTGGCTCTTATAAGGTCTCAGAACATAGACATTACCAATTTTGAAGACGATCTCGATAAGTTCAAAGATGCATTCGCGAAAAACTACGATCTAGCCACTAGAAAATTTCAAACAGCGATCGAAGAAATCGATAAATCGATAAATCATTTGCAGAAAACGAAGGATGCTTTGCTTGGCACAGACCGTAATTTACGACTTGCTAATAACAAAGCCCAGGATGTAACAATCAAAAAACTGACTCGTAAAAATCCAACCATGGCTGATAAATTCAAAGACGCAAAAGATGTAAAGAACGTAAAAGATCAGCCAACACAGATCGCGATTGAAATTGACAGCTAATATATTTGAGCCCGAACCAAAACTACTTCGCTTTGTAGCAATGGTCTGCGGGCAATTATTTGGCTAAACGCACTCTGCGGCAGGCGAACAGATTGCACTCAACGCGCAACTTGAGTACCTCAAAACACACGCTGAGCGCAACTGCCGCTGATTTTTTTGTTAAGCAAATAAACCGGCAAATTTACATGTGAAAACTAGTAGCGTATGTCTTTTTACTAAGGATAGTTAACCAGGGATGCTCTTCTCTCTATATTCTTTGTCATATTGCAATAGACCATTGAAACGACCAAATTATAAGGTAACCCCTGGTTGTTTTTAATCGGCAGCTTGATATAGTCAAACAAAAATTGATCAAATCTCTGGGGACCAGTATGTCTGGAGTGAATGCTGCTAGTAATAGAAATGGTGTTTAACAACAAAGCCCCTACGAGTCATCAGACAAGGTTGATGACGCTACTACTCAAATCAAGGACAAGCTATCGCAAAGTTGGAATGACTGGGATGTATCGAATTCTGATCTAAAACAGATAAATGAGATAGTTGACAACCTAACTGCAGATGAAAAAAATGCTGTTATTGCTCAATTGCCCGAAGACGTATTGCAAACCTGGGGTAAAGAACTCGATGGGCATATCGGTGGCTTAAGCAGCGACGAACAAACCGATCTATACAACAGCCTTGCAAACGACCTGGACGCCGATCAGCTAACCCGAGTATTTACCGCATTTGGCGAAGACCATCAATCTGGTCTCACCAGCGCAATTGAAACCCATGCAAACCTGGCAACCCATGTTGAGTTTGTTGAAAACGTACGATAAAAAGCACTGTCCGACATTGAAGTTCCTGAAGGGTTAACGGAGGAACAAAAAGCGCTTTATCTGGACCTCGCTCAGCTTGGTCTTGATATCGTCGGTATTGCCGAACCCACACCATTTGCAGATGGAACTAACAGCATCATTTCAGCTTTTAGAGGAGATTGGCTAGGTGCAGGTTTGTCTGCCCTGAGTATCATTCCGTATGTTGGTGATCTTGCAAAACTCGGAAAGTTAGGTAAATGGGGCAGCACCGTTTCTAATGTAATCGAGGCTGCCAGTAAAAGCGAAAAATTTGCCGATGTAGCTAAACCGGCTCTCGAACAAATCGCCAAGGGAATCGATAAAATTCCCGACAATGTATTCGGTAAACTTCCGCAAGGTGCTCAGGATACCTTACGTTCATTGCGCTCAAAAATAGACAATTTTTTAAGCGGTAAAGTTACTCCATCTGGCTCACCAGGGGGATCACCAACAGGACCCAAAACAGAGGTGCGTGGTTCGTCTGAAGTAAAACGTTCCCTGAATAGAGAAAACGAATCAGCTGAAATATTGGCTGACAACGGTTACAAAGTTGAGCAAAATCCAAGTAAACGGCCAGATAATAACAAGGAACCTGACTACAAAATCGAAGGAGAGTACTTCGGCAACTATGCACCCAAAACTGGTAATATTGATAAAGTTCGAAATAAAATAAGCAGTAAGGTTGGTGAAGGTCAAGCATCCAGAATTGTAGTCAATCTGAAAGATTCGAATTTATCACCGCAAGACATAGCAGACGTTTGGCAACGAAAACCGATCTCGGGGTTGGTAGAGGTTCTTGTTATCAGTAAAAGCGGCAATATGGTTTCTGTTTTCCCCCAATAAAATGATTACCCGAGTAAATGAACATCTGGGTAATAAACTTATGAGCAGTTTCAATGGCACTCGACTATAGATTAGATCTGCAGGCCGATATAAAGCCTGCGGACCTGCTAACAAAAATTACCGAAAGCACCTGCATTCCGATGGTGCAAGACAATGTTCTGCAAGATTCTCAATCTCATTTCACTGTTAGCGCCTATAAAGTCAGCGACAAATGGATAGTCGAAGAATGCGAGAAAGAGCACGGCTTCAAACCATCCAACAATAAAATTATTGTGTTCGACTGTTCGAACCCAAAACTCAGCTTACTAAATTGCCAGATAATCGTGCCTAAGCTGCTCGTTATCAAGTACTTCCTGCGCACTACCACGAAATACAATTTCGCCGGTATCGAGTATTAGCGCTCGATCGGCCAGTTTTAAAGCCGCCACTGCATTCTGCTCTACTAGAATTGTTGTGATGCCTTCTGCCTTGACTTCAAGTAAAGCTCGTTCAATATCGTGTCGTACCACAGGTGCTAAACCTTCGTAGGGTTCATCAAGTAACAACAATTTTATATCGCGGGCAAGCGCTCGCCCTATAGACAGCATCTGCTGCTCACCACCAGAAAGCGTGACACCTTCTTGTTTACGACGTTCTTTGAGACGAGGGAACAACGAAAATATTCGTTCATAGTCCCAACCACTTTTGCCCTCAATGCGGGCAAGATCAAGATTCTCTTCAACAGTGAGTCCGGGAATGATGCGACGATCTTCGGGCACCAGTTGGATCCCTGACAACGCCGCTTCAAAATCCTTTTTATCGTGCAAGGACTCACCACTGAGATAAATTTCACCCGATCGCAGGTTGGGCTCATCAACACGTGCTATGGCACGCAGAGTTGAAGACTTGCCAGCACCGTTGCGCCCGAGCAAAGCGATAATTTGCCCCTCTTCTACATCGAAAGACACATCCTGAACAATATAGCTATCACCGTAATAGGCTTTCAGATTGTTAACGCTAAAGTATGCGTTTGTATTAGCAATGTATTCGGATTGAACGTAATCGGCTTGTTGATTCATACTTGTTCTTCACCCAAATAAGCTTCTTTAACGCGAGGGTCTGCTTTCACTTCATCAGGCGTACCCTGACAGATTATTCGACCACCAGCTAACACAGAAATACGATCGGCAAGACTGAACACCACGTGCATGTCGTGTTCGATAATGACTTTAGTCATACCGGCAGCTTTTATGTCTTTTAACAGTTGGATAGTAGCGTTGGTATCGTGGCGTGCCATACCGGCGGTGGGTTCATCCAGCAGAAGCAATCGCGGATCCTGAGAAAGCCCCATCGCTAATTCCAGACGACGTTTATCACCACGAGATAGGCTGCTGGCATCGTGCTCCAACATATTGCCCAGACCAAGATCACTTAAAATAGACGATGCCTTATCCTGAGCCTCGTTTTCAGCGCCAAAGCGCTTGAACCAATTTAACTTAAAGCTGCCATCACGCTTGGCCAAAATCGGCACCATGACGTTTTCTAAAATAGTCAGATCGGGGAAAATTTCTGGTGTTTGAAACACGCGCACCACACCGAGTTGATTAATTTGATGCGGTTGCTTGCCCGTCAGGTTTTCACCATCAAAAACAACATGGCCTGAATCAGGTTTCAATCGACCAATACATACATTTAACAGCGTGGATTTACCCGCACCATTAGGGCCGATAATCGCATGCGTTTCGCCTTCACGCACAGACAGATCAATATCACTTAGCGCGTGCAAACCGGCAAAGCTTTTGTGTACATCAGCAACGTGTAATACGACGTTATCCATTGACTTGCCCCGGTTGTGAATTAGCCACAGATACAGGCTCGGTAACTTTCTTTTTACCTAAACCAAACACACGAGCTATACGGCGAACACCTTCCATAATGCCGCCTGGTAGAAAGATAACGACAATCATAAAAATAAGACCCAGGGTCAAGTGCCAACTCTTGCCAACAAACATGCTGGCCGCACTGACAGCAAAGTCCTGAAGTCCTTCAGGCATAAATGCAAACGCTTGCTGGAGTTCGAATTTATTGAATGAAGAGAATATGTTTTCAAAATATTTGATTAACGCAGCACCAATGACC
>CAYTJF010000139.1:0-15456 GCA_964437945.1 uncultured Granulosicoccaceae bacterium | reverse complement strand
TCAGCTTTGTGGCTAGCGGGTCACTGGCAATGCGAGCACCAGAAAAACACCCGCATCTACAAAGGTTGAAACAAATGAAATCTACAGACCTGGAAAAAGCTCACGCAGTCAAACTGAGCGAGATATTGGGTGGCCTGGGCTTCGATCTCAAACCCGCCGACTCACTTGCTATTGTGTCTAAACTCGAAGGCTATTCAGACCGGAAAGCGAATACCTCGATTGTCAGCGAAGAACAACAGATTGCTGAACAAATTATGGGTGAAATGCTCGACGCAATATCGGAATTAAACTACAAAAAGTTTACTAAGCGTATGGACAAAGAGGTATTAGAAACATTTACTGAGAAGCAATTTTTAAGATCCATGCGTAATTTAAGTGAAGACTTGGGGCCCTATGTTCGCCGAAAATATTTGGGCACCGTCAATGGCGGACACTATTCTGTACCTGTTGATAAATACCCTGAGAAAAAAAGACATATTTGGCGTGGTGTCTATGAAAATTTCGAGACGTTTATAACTTTAGGAATATATATAAAGAATGACGTTCCGCAGGTCCGCGGATTCAATTTTCGGTAGTTAAAACAAAGGTTGAAACCAATGAAATCCAAAGACGAAATAAAGACAAGCGCGGTTCATTTACGCGATCTGCTGGATACCCTGGGCATCCAACTGAAGCACTCAGAATCCCTTGAAGTGATTTCGAAGCTTGAAGGCTATCCAGACTGGAATACGCACACCGCAGATATCAGTAAACAACAACAGATGGCTGAACAGTATCTGGATGAAATGCTCGAAGCACATTCGGAGTTGAACTACGCGAAAATGACTAAACGTATGAATAAAGAAGATTTAGAAGAGTATACGGAAAAGGAGTTTTTAAGACATCACGCTGATTTAAATGAAGATCTGGGGCCCTATATTAATCGAGAATATTTAGGCTCTATCGATGGCGTACCATTCTACGAACCTGCGGAGAAGAAATTCCCCGAGGCTATCCGACATGTGTGGCGAGGCGTATTCGAACAACACGAGGTATTCATACACGTAGGTATCTACACTGAAAACGGGCTCCGTTGTGTCCACGAAGCTAGCTTTAAGTAATGCTAATTTTAATAAATCAGGTTCAGGTGTGGATTGGGACAGTCGTACTATTTTCAATATCCCTGATGGTAGCTACATCCGCGACAGCCGCAAACACCGAAGTCGAGTCGAGCAATTCATGCGGTTCAACTGTCGAAATACGTAACGTAGATAACCATTGGTCGTTGCAGGTAAACGGGGAACCATTCACTGTGCACGGTGCAGGCATGGGCTACACAGACGCAGCGGGCGTTCGCAGTCTTAGCGATGCTGGCGGTAATGCTTTTAGAACCTGGGGCACACAGGCGTTGGATACCCAGCTAGCTGCGGCTGAGCGATTTGGGTTGAAAGTACTTGTCGGTTTAGACATGAGCAGGGAACTGCAAGGTTTTGATTACGACAACATCGAAGCTGTAGCGCAGCAGCAGACGCAAATTGAACGCATCATTGAGAAATACAAATGCCATTCAAGTGTGTTGGGATGGATAATTTCCAATGAACCGAATTTGATGATTGGCGCTGATGGCGGTGTTGTGCAGCCCAATCCAAAAGTCTACGAAGCAATAAACAATGTGCTGGAATACATTCACCTTCACGACCCGAAGCATCCGGCCACCGTGGCATTAGCATTTACACCGACATTAAGTGACGACGTCAAACTGTTGCTTGCCGCCATGCCGTCAATCGATTTTCTGTCATTTCAGGCCTATGGTGCGCTACCTGTTATTGAATCTTTCGTGTCTGAGCAAAACATTGAGCTGCCGTATATGGTGACTGAATTTGGTCCGCTGGGGCATTGGGAAATGCCGAAAACGCAATGGGGGCGTGAGATAGAGGAACCCAGTGGCCACAAAGCTGCCGGCATGGTAAATCGTATGCAGCAAGCCGGGCTCGATAAACCGCAAGGACAACTGCTGGGTGGTTTTGCTTTTTTGTGGGGACATAAGCAAGAGCGAACACCTACCTGGTATGGATTGTTAACCGAAGATGGTAGCCGTACTACTGCTGTTGATGAACTAACTAAAATATGGACAGGCAAATACCCATCAGCACGGGCACCGGCTGCCTGGTCAATATTGTTAGACGGCAAGGCTGCAACAGCAAACAACGTTCTGGCACCGAATCAGAAAGCCCAGGTTAAACTGCATGCTGATGATCCGAACGACGATACTCTTGCGCTTGAGTGGAAAATGATGGCGGAGGTTGAAAATGGTAGTCATGGTGGAGAATACGAAGCACCACCTGAGGTTATCGACGTATCATTTTTGAAAAAGCAGACTGTTGGTGATCAACACTCAGTAGAGTTCAAAGCACCCGAACTCCCCGGTCAATATCGATTGTTTGCCTGGGCATACGACGACAGCGGTGGTGTGGCGACTGCAAACATTCCATTTTCAGTTAAAGCACCGTAAGGCTTTCAACTACCAGCATTCTGCCGGTGTTCCGGTCCCACTAACGGTTCTCTGTTTTGATGAATTCAGCGTCAGCACACCACACTTGGTATCGTTGGCCTGTGGCCCACCAGCAACTGGTGTTGCGGTTAGCACATAGGACTGATTTGCATTGCTAGTGGTAATACCAACCGTATAGAAACCTTCGTCCGAGTCGGCTATTGCCTCGTCGCCATACCCTAACTCGGCCATCGTCGTAGCAAATCGATTATATTCAGACGAAAATCTAATCTGCTCACCAGCCACTTCGGTTAAAAACGACACGCCATCAACTCGCCTTGAATCAAACATGTAGCTGGTGTAGCTGGGTATGGCTATCGCTGCCAGTAACGCTACAATAACCACCACTATCATCACTTCGATCAATGAAAAACCACGCGAGCGCTGATTATATTGTTTGATTTTCATATTTAATTTTCACCGTGCATTGTTACTGCCGTAGCCGTGCTTTGCGCAGCCCTTATGTAATAGATTTGTGTAATGAATTTGTGTAACCGATTTATGAACCAGGTGTTGTACACTTTCCTACTGAATAAAACTGGACGCCATCAATTGCAACCCTGCGGACATGTTCGGCTTTTGCCTTGCTGTTCGCGATCTCAGACATAGCACGAACATCGTACTGAACGCCAATTAACCCATTCTCGCTCAGGTCAGCATTTATCTCCGTACCGTCTTTAGGCTTCTCTGCACAAAATTGAATCTCGGCGCTCGCCGTAATATCCACCGACTTACCAAAGGTATTCTCTTGATCAAGTGCGGTATTCAAGACAGTGGTTTCGTCGGTTTGGGCAACCGCATCAGGCTCTAAATTACTGGTTCGCGACGCGCGAAGTCTGTCTTGGAAATCATCAGCTGCAGACATCGAGTTTATAACTGATTCAGCCGATTCAAACACAATGGCTTTTTGTTGAGCATTGCTCGACACTTTTTCTGCTATGCGGGTCATATTCAAGGTTGCTACACCAAGAATAGTCATCGCAACCAGCAAAATTAAACTGATAGCAAGTGCTGCACCTGATTGTTTTTTTCTGTTTTGAATTCTCATGTCCTGGCGTACCCGGATACCCATCAATCTATGTTACGAAGCATGACAGTGCTGCTAAACACGTTGCGCGCAATTTTGTCGTTTGTAATTATTTCTTGATCAAACAGTACATGCGTCTCCTCACCTTTTCGTGATCGAATAGGCTCACCAGAATTCACCAAAAGCGCAACTCGTAAAGCCACAACCAGATTCGGGTCGATATCATTGGTGTACACAACATAGTTATCTGGCACGTTGTCGTCATCGCCATCTATGCCCCACAACAAGCGCATAGCGTCAACCCCTTCAACCACTGGCATGGCCTCGGCACCATCTTCGCTACCTGTGCAAGTTATGGTCTTGTCTTCAGCATTGTGCGCATAGGTGTTTATCGCAACACCTTCGCTATCGACAGTAGACAAACCATTGCAATCAAATAAATCGGTTACCCGGACAGCGACCTGTGTCGAGCTACTATTGTTCATATCAAACGGCTCAAGGTCACCGTTTGGCGCATAGCCAGCCAGACGAATACCGCGCTGCATTGTGGTGATACCGTATCGACCGTTTTCCTGGATGTACGCCAGTCCCTTACTAAATCGCGCCGAGCGAGTCGAACCAACGTACGTATTGACCACGGCACTAATGACAATTAACCCAAGCACCAGCGCAATTAAAAGTTCAACAAGCGTTAAACCAGCTTGTTTACGACGAGGTGATGGAAGTGTAGTGAATTTCATGGCTTCAACCTTACTTGCACACGTCGCGTTACCAGCTCATCATTGTTAGTACGTGATCGACCGTCACTCCAGGTAATCATTACCTGGTAGGTTGAGTCCGCGGTACAGGGCTGAACGACACAGTCGACTGTGAGTTTGCCATTGGGCAAAGTACCTCTGACACCTTTGTCTGCGCCACCACCAGACCCGCCATCGCCACACGATACCGAATACAGATCGAATGTAGCTAATTCATCTGGCGTACAAGACTGTGTACCCGCTATACCACTCCGCGCCTGGCAATAAGGTGCGGGCAATGCAGCACAATTTTCCTTATCCGAATCAAATGCATTGTATGCAAATGTATTAACAGCAACCGGGTTAAGGCGAATGCGCGTTGCCATACTTTGCGCATAAAGCAATGCTTTTGATCGATTAAAGCCGCCAGAGCTGTGCTTCATACCGGTGAGTTGCAGACTGGCCATACCAAGTACACCAAATGAGACAACAACCAGTGCAACCAGCACTTCGACAAGGCCAACACCTTTTGATTTATGGATTGAAGCGGCAGTTACTTTTTTTCGTATAATCATGTTATGGCGTGCCCGGCGTCTTAGTAGTTACTCGGCCATTGGCTGAGACAGTAATTTCTCTCACCTGCTTGCCGCCAGCGTAATCAATACCAATGCTTCCAGAAATCGGAATACCAGCCACGTTGATACTGACACCTGAATCGTTAAAGTAAACCTGGTTCTCGAATGCGTTTGATGGAGTAAAAGTAAACGCCGGACCCGGTGCATCTACCCTTTCTAATATGTCTTCGGCAGCACCTCGTAGTCCGTCACCATCAGAGTCAACGTAAACTAACCATCCGTTGTTGTAGCTCGACCCAATCGTACAAGCCGCGTCATTGATCATTGGTGCATCACTGACACATACGCCGGTGGGCTCCAGGCGCTCCACTGACGTAGAACGAGCCAGCTGTATGGAGTGAACCAGTAAGTTGTTGGTTTCAGCCATTCTGCTGGTTGCCATAAAATCCCTGAACGATGGCAAACCAACCGCCACGAGAATGCCCGCAATGGCTAAAACCACCACCACTTCAATCAGTGAAAAACCACGTTCGTTATTCAAATTACGGTGCATTGCGCTTTCGCCCCTGCATAAACGCCACTTGCTAAAATCTGGACGTTACCCGGGAAATATCGACCGTTTTGTCAAACGATTGAGTCGATTGTTTGTGAAGGGTGTGTCGCGAACAAAAACTGGATAAAAAAATGGCTGCGGGTATAACCCGCAGCCTATAATTGAAGAGGTAAGCGCCCACCAAAAACAAAATCTGGCTAAACGCTTGGGCGAATATACGGCTTTACTCAGTGGTACTGAACCCCAGCTGGTTCAATCACTGGCTATAGATGCCAATCCCATCACAGTTCGGCTGTCAACAACTGTCAAGTGAAAGCCAGTTCGCAAAATGCCAATCCATTTGGCGCTGTTACTCAAAATGATCAGCGCATGGTCACTAACTCTTCACTGCTGGTTGGATGGATGGCAACCGTATCGTCAAAGTCTTTTTTAGTGGCACCCATACTGATCGCTACAGCAAACCCTTGCAGTATTTCATCCACAGCCAAACCAATCATGTGGCAGCCAACCACCTTTTCATCAGCCCCAACAACAACAAGCTTCATCGCGGTTCTGACTTCGTGATCAGTAAAGGCCATGTACATCGGATTAAAACTGGTCTCATAGGTGTTGACCTCATCACCAAACTGATCTCGTGCCTGTGATTCAGTAAGACCAATGGTGCCAATCGGCGGGTGGCTGAAAATGACGGTAGCAATATTTTCGTACTTCAAATGCCGATCAGGCTGATCATCATAAATTCGATCAGCCATACGTCTACCGGCCGCAATGGCCACCGGTGTCAATTCCGCCTGACCGGTTACATCTCCCAATGCAAATACTCCCGGCACATTAGTCTGCTGAAATTGGTCAACCGGAATATAGCCTCGTGAATCGACTTCAACGCCTGCCTTTTGTAAACCCAGTTCAGTGGTAGCCGGAGTACGACCTATTGCGAAAATAACTTCATCAAACCCATCCAGTTGCTGACCCGCTTCACCAACTACGTTGAGTTTGTCGTTATGCTTTTCAATCTTTGCTGCGGTAAATTCGGTGATCAGAGTCACGCCGTCTTCGCGCATCGCGCTAGCGAGGTTCTCGGCTAACATTGGTTCGAACTCACGCAAAAAGCCGGTTTTTCTTACCGCAAGAGTGACATCGCAACCCAGTGCTTGCAACATACCAGCAAGCTCAACCGCAATATAGCCTGCACCCAGCACCAATACCCTATCGGGCAGGCTTTGTAACTCAAAAAAGCCGTCCGACGTTATTGCATGCTCATTGCCCGGAATATCCGGTATCGTCGGGGTCCCGCCGGGGGCCAAAGCTATGCGTTCAGAGCTATAACGCTTGCCATTGACTTCAACGGTGTGCTTGTCGACTAATTTTGCTAATCCATAAGCTGTATCGACGCCGTTTTTTTCAAACGAACTGACGTAATAATTATTGATATTACTAATATATTTTTCGCGTTTGGCAACAAATTCAGACCAGTTGAAACTGGCACTTTTAATGTCATACCCGTAAGCAGGCGCGTCGCGCAAGCTATGTGCCATATCGGCGGCATACCACATGGCTTTTTTTGGTACGCACCCGCGATTCACGCAAGTGCCACCCATCTTCGCCCCTTTCTCAATGACCAAGCAACGCGCACCATAACTGGCCGCGCGGTTCGATAGCGAAATACCACCACTACCACCACCGATTGCTATGAGATCGTAATCGTAAGACATATAAAATTTTCCAATTAAGATTGCTTATTAAGCGCTACTATACCGAGGTCATGACGTTTACACAGAGACCCTCTTGACCGCCTACCCGCTACGCGAGAAACTGCCGCACATCGTTTCGCTGACACGGCTCGACCGCCCCATAGGAATATATTTACTATTGTGGCCAACACTGTGGGCTTTATGGTTCGCCGCCGGCGGTGTGCCTGATTTGGACAATCTTATTATATTCGTTTTCGGTACCGTATTGACCCGCTCCGCGGGTTGTGCAATTAACGATTACGCCGATCGACATCTTGATGCACACGTTGAGCGAACTAACGCCCGACCTCTGGCCACAGGAGCCCTGACAGGCAACGAAGCTCTGGGTGTTGCAGCGGTGCTTATGTTAACCGCCTTTGCACTGGTTTTGTTCACCAATAAGCTCACCATCATGATGTCATTCGTTGCGCTGGCGCTGGCAACCATCTATCCGTTCACAAAACGGGTTACCTACTGGCCCCAGGCCTTTCTTGGCCTGGCCTTCGCATTCGCAGTACCTATGGCCTTTGCAGCACAAATCAATACCATACCAATGACAGGCTGGTTGATTTTTCTGGCCGCCGTTATCATGGCGATTGCTTACGACACCCTGTATGCCATTGCTGATCGGGAATTTGATATCAAAATGGGCATGAAATCGACCGCCATTCTTTTTGGGGAAAGAGAGTTGGCAATCGTGTTTGGTCTTCAGTTGATCGTGCTTGCGCTGTTATTTGTTGTTGGCATACTTTCGGATAGAGGACTTGTATTTAATATATGTTTACTATCGAGCGTTGGCTTTATCGTTTATCAAAACAGGATTTCCCAAGAGCGCGACCCGGCTCAATGCATCAAAGCATTTCTTAACAACCACTACCTGGGTATGACCATTTTCATCGGACTCGCTCTTGACTTCGCTATCAAACCGGCTGTTGCAACATGAACAAGCAAGTTGCAGACCTTCTGGTGCGGTATTCACGAGCGATCAGCGCTAATGGCGAACGCTCAGCCGAGCTCATCGACGGCTACAACACACTGCGTCTTGCCGATGCATCACTGGACAAACAAAAGCTTAACCAAACCCATCCTGATCACCCATTACAAGTGGTCATTGTTGGACCAACTCAAGCCGGCAAAAGCACGCTGTGCAATCTACTGCTCGACACCAATGTAGCTGCCATCAGCGCACTGGCTGGTTTCACTGTGCACGCTCAGGGCTTTGCAGCCAACGTCAAAAACGCCAATTTCAAGCTACTAGAGGAGCTGATGCTGCCATTAACACGGGTGCCGCTGGATGCCTTAAACCCGGATCAACTCGGACACTACGTACTCGAATCAGTAAAACAGGGACCAAATGCCCTGGTAAACGACTGCGTTGTTTGGGACACACCCGATTTCGACTCGATAGAATCCAGCGGATATCGCAGTTCCGTGCTCCAAGCGCTTGCCATGGCTGATGTATTGATTCTAATGGTGAGCAAAGACAAGTATGCTGATAAAACCGTTTGGAATATGCTCAAACTGATCAACCGACTAGGCAAGCCTCTGTTCGTTTGTATCAACAAACTCGACGATCAGGATAGCCAGACCGTAATCAAATCATTCGAGCAACGTCACCTTGAACAATTCGGTGCAAAAGCACCGGTGATAATTACCTTACCATTTGACCGCAACAATGCGGCCATTGACGTTGATCGTACCATCGACATGGACGCGGCAACCCGCGCAGAACTTGAACAACGCCTGCAAAATACGCATGCCAAAATTGATCGCAGCGGTCAGAACCAACACATAGATGCGTTTATCCAACACCACTGGCCAAACTGGATAGAACCCATTGAACGCGAGCGCAATGCGCATAATTATTGGCATGAAGCGGTTGCCAATGCTGTTGAAGATGCGAAAGAACGCTACGCAACGCGTTATTTGAATAACCCGGAAAAGTATGAAACATTTAACAGAGCGATAGCTGAATTGCTGACACTACTGGAAATTCCAGGCCTGGCAAACACGCTATCCAAGACACGTAATGTGGTTACCTGGCCAGCACGCAAACTGTTGGGCATAGGTCGCTCTCTGACTCGAACCGACAGTCAGCAATCTAATCTTGAACTCGATACATTAGATTTGATACTGGAGCAGACACTGACCAACCTGCAAGGCCATATTCTGGCCGAACAATTGGAACCTAATGCCGATAAAGTGTTTTGGGGAGATTTGCAACAAGCGTTAACAGCCAACAAGCCTTCACTTCGTGATCATTACACCGCAAGGGCCACACAACTTCAGAACGAGTTCGAACCACAGATTGATGCAGCCGCACAACAACTCTACGAACAACTCGAGGCGCAGCCTGCACTATTGAACACACTGCGTGCTGCTCGAGTCTCAACTGACGCGGCTGCTGTTGTTCTGGCGGTAAAAACAGGCGGACTAGCTGTTGCTGATTTGGTGATAGCGCCAGCCATGTTGTCGGTGACCACTTTGCTAACAGAGAGTGCGCTCGGTCAATACATGGAACGTTCAAAAAATCAATTGAAGCTAAAACAAAAAGCCCTGATTGATGAACAACTTATCGACAAAGAGCTTGGCGCCCCCCTGCAGGCGCTAAGCGACGAACTCAAAAGTAAACAACTTCTGCACTTAGGCTACGGCCCAGTACCAGAACTATCACTAAACAATTCACTGAGCTGAGCCAGCATTGCCCGTCCAAGCTTTTTCACATCGTAAATAGTAATTGATCTTTCATAGTAAACCGACACATCGTGTCCAATGCCGATAGCAACCAGCTCTACCCTGTCATGGTGCCGGATTTCTTCTATGACTTTGTGTAAATGCGCAACCAGATAATTCTCCGGATTGTTTGACATAGTGCTGGCATCAATTGGCGCGCCATCAGAAATCATCATGATGATTTTTCGTTGCTCTGGCCGCCTGACAATGCGAGAGTGCGCCCACATCAATGCTTCGCCATCAATATTCTGTTTCAGAATATCACCACGCAACATCAGACCAAGGCTTTTTCTGGCTGCTCGGTATGGCGTTTCAGCAGACTTGTAAATAATATGTCGTAAGCCATTCAAACGACCTGGGTTAGCAGCGCCACCACTGCTCAACCAACGCTCTACCGATTGCCCACCGTGCAGTTCGGTAGTGGTAAATCCAAGAATCTCTACGCTAACACCACAGCGCTCCAGTGTACGGGTAAGCAAATCGGCACAGGAAGCAGCAATGGTGATTGGCTTACCCAACATCGACTTGGAATTATCGAGCAATAGCGTGATGGTGGTGTCTTTGAATTTCAGTTCACTTTCAGCTTTAAACGATAAAGATGATAGTGGCTGTGTTACCACGCGAGTTAACCGCGACGTATCCAAATGACCCTCATCCAAATCGAATATCCAGTGTCGTCGCTGCTCTGCCATGAGTATTCTTTGCAAGCGACCTGACAATTGCCCAACCAAAGATGAATGCCTTTGAATTTGTTGATCCAGTTTTTCCCGCAGATCAGTCAGTTCTGCATCGTCGCTTAGATCAGTTGCCTGCACAATTTCGTCGAACTGTGAGGAAAATACTGTATAGCCCCCCACACCAGAGATATCTGCATCACCATTACTTTGTGCTTCACAATCTACCGGAGCATCTTTGTTTGGTTGTGTAGAGCTTCGCTCGTCTGCTTCGTCCGCAGCACTTTGAACCGTTTGCTCTTGCTCTTCGAGCTCTTCTCGCATAGCATCCGCGGCAGCTTGCTCCATTTGAGCTTCGTTTTCCTGCTCCAACACGTCAGTGTGCGCTGCTTGCTCTTCACAAGACTCGTCGTCAGCGGCAACTGGATTCGCCGCAACATCGTCAGATTCATTACTGACTACCAGCGATTGCACATCCAAAGACTCTATTAATCGAAAAGCGACTTTACGGTAAGCCGATTGATCCGCTTGTACAGCGCAGAGTTGATTAAAAGTATTAGGCGCAAGCAATTCAATAGTGGTCCGCCATTGATCAACCAATGCGCCGAGCGCCAACTGGGTTGGAACACCGGTGAGCGCTTCATTTGCCATACAGCCAAGCACCAATGACAACTGCTCAATACCACTAAGTGCTTGAAGGTTTGTTGTTGAATAGGTCTTATGCTGCAATAGCGTCAGGTTTTTTCCAACACCTTTGTATGAGTTTGCACCAAGTGCTTCACACCGGGCTCGCTCCAGTGAATTAAACAACCGGTTTGTATGTTGATCTTCTGATAGGTGCGATGCGTGCAGTTGCGCATCATGAAATGCACCTACCACGGCAATAACGTCACCCACGCCACGTAAAACCGCCTGTTCGTTTCGCTGATCCAATTTTTCAAGTGCTGGAGCTGCCACACCAAGTTGCATAGCGGCACTCGATTCGTGCAGCTCAACACACAATCTGGCGTCACTCGCAATTGATCGCATACAGGCCGCATTCGATCGACGAAAAATTTCCTCGGTCGCTGCTACTTGTTTTTCCAAATTTGCATTCGCGTCGCTCATGCCCCTATTATCAGTGTATCCTGACTAAATTGCTGAAAACCACTGGCACAACTGCCATTACGTGCGATGTCTGATCTGTTAAAACACCTCCATAAAGATTTGAAAGTCTGGGCCACTGATGCCGTAAAAAAAGGCTGGTTAAATGAACGCGCTGTGCATGCTATCGACGCCACCACCACGGCAACGCCAGGGTCGCTGTTTGATAAACCCAACCGCCCGCTGGTAGTCGGTTTTTTCGGTGGCACTGGCGTGGGCAAAAGCACATTGATGAATCGCTTTGCTGGTGAACCCATTGCGCGCGCCAGCGCTGAGCGCCCTACAACAAGCGAAATTACCATCTACGTTCACGAGTCGGTGTCGGTCGCAAGATTACCTGCTGAGTTTCCTATGCAACGTATGCGCACCAGAACCCATCAAAACAATCAATATCAATCCACCCTTTGGATTGACATGCCAGATTTCGACAGCATTGAACAAACTCATCGCAAGCTGGTTGAACACTGGTTGCCGCATATCGACATTGTCGTCTATGTGGTTAGCCCAGAGCGCTACAAAGACGACAATGGCTGGCGACTACTGCTCGAACATGGTGCTAAACACGCCTGGCTGTTTGTGATCAATCACTGGGATCGTGGCGATGAAAGACAACGCGAAGATTTTCAGCGAATGCTTAAGTCTGCTGGTCTGGTCGATCCGGTTTTATTCTGCACTGACAGTAGCGACGGTACTCGCATGTCCTCACACTCAGCCGATGACGAATTCGATCAGTTCCGTGAAACCATCAATGTCTTGGCTGATCAGCAACTCATAGCGCAACTGGAATCGCGGGGCGTGGTGCAACGCATACAACACATTCGCTCAGTGACCGATGAGCTACGTGTACAAATGAGCTCTCCAGAGCAGCTTGAACAACTAACCCCACTATGGCAATCGCACTGGTCGAATAGCACCACCGAGCTTATCAATTCAGCAGACTGGAAAATACCCACTGTCGCCAGCCTGTACGCCGAGCAGGAACAAGGCCTGCTGAGCAGTTTCTATGCACGCATTCGTGGCAAACAGCCTCCAACACCTGAGCCAATCGGCACCCGCGCAGGTCTGACTAACCTTCTCGACGACGCCTTTTTCGACCGGGTTAATGAATCAGTCGATGATTTTTCTCAACAAGCTATCGGCATGGGTGTGGCTATCAGTGCCTTGCAGGCACCGCTGGCCTCATTGAAACCGGCATGGCGAGTCCGCGCTGGCAATGAATTGGAAACCGCTATTCAACAATCCATTGCAGAACCGGGTACAAAAACACATCGGCTGTTCCACAAAATATTGGGTTGGCTATGCTGGTTGCTGCCTCTGGCGGCGATGATTTGGGCCGGTTACCGCATCATCAACGTGTTCCGACTCGGAGCAAACGACTCTACTGCCTATTTAAGTACCAATTTCGCCGTGCACAGCGTATTGCTCATCGGTCTGGCCTGGTTAGTGCCAACCTTTCTTTTCATCAAGTTAAGACCGTCTCGAGAAAAAGCAGCCGCGCGCGGTGCTCGCAATGGGCTGCGTGCTGTTACCGAGCACATTGATCAGCAAGTGCGCGGATCACTGGAACAACTAAAACTGGACCAGCAGCGACGCCTAAGTGAACTGGACAACATTTTGTCATCGGGTGTCAATATTGACGATCAGGCTCTGCCCCAGGATTTACAGCGTATGCTGATTCAGGCCCCACCAGCAGTGCCGGTTACAGGAGTTCGAGCGACCGTCCAAAGTTGAGCTTCGGCCACGCCATTATCCAATAGCTCGGTAGCGAGTTCACCAGCCGTCGCTCCCGTGGTCAGGACATCGTCCACAATAGCCACAGTCAGCCCGTGTAGGCTTGTCTGACGCTGATTGTTATCTGAGACTAAGAACGCACCACGTATATTGAGACCGCGCTCAGCGCGCGACAATCCTGCTAGCGAGCCTGTGTCGAAACGCCGCTCAACAAGGTGAGAGTAACAATCTATACCTAACACCTGACCGCACCAATGAGCTATTTCTGCGGCGTGATTAAAACCGCGTTCGCGATAGCGTACGGCATGCAACGGAACAGGCAGCAGCACATCGGGGTATTCCGTGATGTGCAATTGATTGGTTACTTCGCTGGCCAGCAAACAACCCAATAATTGACCGGTTGGCAAGTTGTGCTGATACTTCAGACGCTGTATCAAGCCATCAATGGGGAAATCGTAACGATATGGGCTGATAACCCGATCGAATCCCGTCCGATAGTTGACACAGTGTGCACACTTTGACCGCCGAATGGCGTCAGGCCAGACGAAACCACAGCGTAAACACACAGATGACGGCTCTTTTCGAGTCGTTTTAGCAACGATTGGTGGTAAATGAGATTGACAGAACCGACACAGATCGTATCCAGTGTCTGTTTTTCGGTGGCAAAAACAACAAAATTGAGGCAATCGAGCAGATACTTGACGCCAAACGGTCCGTAATCGGGGCCATCCATGCCCGTATTTCATCTGGTTTCCTTGATTCGATCTTCCGTTGATCGCAAGATAGCCTACACTTTTATCAAGTAAAGTGCTTGTAATCCGATCAGGATTTGTTGTATTTTTCACACACAACATGACCAATTTGTGTTTACAATTCACGGTAGAGCGGCTATACAAGACAAAAATACAACAACTTTTGGTTGTTTTTCAGTACTGAAAGATGATGCAGTACCGAAAATAGGTTTAGGTACCAGAAAATGTTGGTAAGTACCAGAAAATGTTGAATTGTGGTGTTGGTAGTCGGTCGTCGTAATTGCAATCAGGTGTCCAGCGGTTTCGAGTAGCTGGAAATCATGGGGTTACGGGGATTTCAGGTATATTCGCGGAGTTTGGATACATTCGCGAAATTTGGATATTGAATTGGGATATCCAAGGGATCACGGTTATCCAGAGATTGAAGTTAGTGGATGCGGCGCAACGTTCAGGTTAGTCGGCGATTGCTGTCAAACCTTGTTGCAGGTCAGAATAGAAAACGTAAATCTGTCAACTAGTGGGAGCTAGAGATGAATAAAAAAGTCATAATGGTCAGTTCAGTCGCAGCCTTGCTGTTGAGCAGTACCGCTTTATTTGCACACGAGAAAGCCATCGATGGTGATATAGCAATCGAAGATGCAGCCTCAGACGGCCTTGCTAATGCCGGTGGAAACGCCATCGTCACAGGCTTGGGCGAGTGTTTGCAAGTTGGTGGATACTCAGAAGAAAACACCAATCCTGGTTGTGAAGGGTCTGAAGGCGAGGAGCCAGAACCTGAGCCAGAGCCTGAGCCTGAGGTCACAGAGGCACCGGTCGAAGAGCCAGTTGAACCTGAAGAAATCGTTTCTATCGCCACATTGGGCGGCAAAGCGTTGTTTGATAAGAATTCAGACACGCTAAACGGTGAAGGCGAGCAAGCACTTGCCGATCTGCTGGTTCAATTGGAGCAATATCAGGAAATCACGGTAATGTACGTAACCGGCCACACAGACAGCGATGGTGCTGAAGACTATAACCAAGACCTTTCTGAGCGTCGTGCAGCTACGGTAGCATCGTATCTTGAAGCAGCATACCCAGACGTGAACGTTACTTCACAAGGTATGGGTGAGTCAGTTCCAGTTGAAACCAACTCAACATCAGCAGGCAAACAAGCCAACCGCCGTGTTGAAGTTCAGGTAACTGCAAAAAGCGTTACTCAAAACTAAGTAAACACGAGTTAAATAGCACGGTCATCGGGGAGCAAAAAGCTCCCCGATTTATTTCTTACTACG
>CAYTJF010000138.1:0-15576 GCA_964437945.1 uncultured Granulosicoccaceae bacterium | reverse complement strand
ACAGCCTTCGACCGCAGGGACACGGTGGCACAACAGACGACGTGACTCGTTCTGCGGTGCCACCGACCTGATCATTTGATCCTGCTACTGATCCTGCTACTGACGACTGTTGCCGGAATTACTCACCAGTTGACTCACGTCCAGGCTTTCGACTCTGACATTTGCACAGGCCCACCCTCCATTTATCGGATCACAATCCCGAAATTTGGCCGATGGACAAGCGGCATTAAAAGCCTGTCTCGCAACTTTCAGTTCGTTTCTCGTGACATAACAGGCTGTTGACTCTGGATTTGACTCTGGCTGTGGCTCTGGCTGTGGCTCTGGCTGTGGCTCTGGCTCTGGCTCTGGCTCTGGCTGTGGCTCTGGCTCTGGCTCTGGCCGTGGCTCTGGCCGTGGCTCTGGCTGTGGCAGTGGCTGTCCTCCAATTCTAATCTTATTGGAACCAAAAGGACTGCAATGTAAACCTGGCCTCATTGTACCTATGCATCGGTGGATTAATTCCTGTAACTGACCTGGATGCCACCCGTTCCAGAAATCCTGGTGTGCCGTGGTCCATTCGCCAGAGGACAGCGTCGCACCCGGTCCGCCTTTCACATTCTCATAAAAGGTCCAGGTTCGTATATTGGTAATTGGTACCGGGTGACTGCTTGGGCATCGATCTCCGGTTGGGTACGCCATATGGCTTCTGTGATCAGGACTATCCAGATGCATGCCGTCCCAGCAACTCGGGAAGTTCACCCGCAGAGCTAAACTTCCATCTCTTTCGGCCAGGGGCATTTTTCCTGTGTTTCTTGAGTCGGTTCTACCTTGCCAGAAAATATCGTCAGAGCGAGGGTCGTTCCCTCCGTGGTGATGTGTGCCAGCAATCATTCGAAGTCCCAGCGGTATGGTCCGAGTTTCGCCAGTGGGGTTCTGGCGATAGTAGATGGACATACCTTTGGCCTCGATCAGCTTGCCATCCTGGTAAAATGCCGGGTTCCAGTACGCTGACCTGTCGTTCGGTTCGGTGCATTTGATCTGGTTCGGCGGTGTATCGATTAGGGATTGTGTTGTGGAGAACCTATTGGTCGATGGATTGCCGAAAAACTCGTGGAGATGACCAGAACGGGTCCCGGGGCTAACGATCGGATCAACCTGCTCAAAGTGGGATGAATCGCATCTAACTAAAAGTCCAGGGGTTTTATGGTTCTTACTGTGGGAAAACGTAGTAACTATGCTCCTACCACCACTGAACCTTGCGTTCTCCTCGCCGACTCTGATATAGCCGTCCTGTGCACTCGCCGATGAGACGACAAATGCAACCGTGACTAACGCCACAGGAACGCTCCCTAGCCCCCATAGTAATGCAGATTTCATATGTGTTTTCGTACTTTGTTGTTCCATTGTTTTGGTTATATCCTTAATGTTGATTGATCTAAGCGGAGCCATCATTTTTCATAGCGGTGGACCCCTTACAACGCTAACGGGCTGTTGAAAAAGCCATCCTGGCGTTTCTAAACAACCTTCTATTGCGGTGCATGTCCGCAACTGTCTTCAACAATCAAATTGCTTACGCAATAGATCGTTGTGTGAGCCATCCTTAGCTCAACTAGCAGGCTGTTTTTTAACAGCCTGCTAATCAACTACAAAACTTCTTGATCCGCTTACCCGATAGCCTTATCAAAAGCGACTTCGTTGGTGATCATGAGCTATTGTTTCTACTGGTTGATTTGCGCAGTCTGAAAGTAGGCTTGGCTATAAGAGTAAGAAGAGTAAGCTAGGCAAAATGAACCTCAACAAAAGAACCGCATTAAGGCAAAATATATTTGCTGACTGTAAAAATTATGTCAGTAAATTTTCGAACGTTTTACCAGCTATATACATTTTCCAGTCTACATTTCCCAGTCATATACCTGTTCAGAAATAGCAAAGTACACAAGCATCAAAAATCAATACGAAAAGCAATGCAGAGTGACATTAAATTGACAATAGCTTAACAAGGTAGTGAGCTATTGTGTAGCCGGGAAAAATTACCTTACAGAAATGGTTTTTTTAAACTGATCTCTTTGACGAAAAAGGTGAATCAGTTGGTTGCATAAACTCTATTCCCAACGAAACAGTCGAGAGCTGATAAAAGCGCACAGTACAGTAAACGTCAGCAGGAAAAGGATATGCCACCAGACATCGAACAGGTTTGCACCGTCAATCATGATAGCTCGTGCGGCATCGACAATATGGGTAAGTGGAAGTATTTGTGCGACGGATTTAACAAATGGATGTGCACCTTCCAACGAGAACCAGACCCCGGACATCGCTATCATTGGCCAGGTAAAAAGATTAAGCAGCCCACCGGCTAACTCTTCACTGGCAGTTCTGGCCGCAACCATCAGGCCGAGTGTGATCAGCGTGATTGCGCCAATGCCCAAAACAAAGATCAGACTCAAATAACTTCCGTGCATGGTGAAGTCGAGAAAAAAGTGTGTACCAAAAAAAACCGTTAGTGTAATAGCCATAACCAACCATAAACGCGAAGCCACCTGTGCGCTGAGAAATTCTGCGGCGCGCAGCGGTGTTGCTTTCAGGCGCTTTAATACACCGCTTTTGCGATAGCGAACAATGACGAAACCGACCCCTATCAAACATGAGAACATCATGTTCATGCTTAAGATACCGGGCAATGCCCAATCCACATAGCGAATCTCGCGACCAGAGATAAGTTCGCGAGCGTATCCTGCGGTATTGTTAGCCAGTAACAGCTGTTCTGATATGTAGCCGTTTGGTGAAGTGTCGTTCACCCAGTAACGCCTGGTTTGTGTATCAACCAGTAAGTCGTACTGGTGTCGCTGTATCCGAACGATGGCTGATTCCAGTTCTTCGACCTTAACCAGTTGAAGGTGCCGTAATTCAAAGAACGGTTCAGAATCGTCAATATCTGGATAAACGCCAATTTTAAAAACTGCCCTGTTGTCGTTGCCAAACATGACTGCAAGGCCGGCAATAAGCAATATCGGAAAAACCAAATTCCAGGACCATGACGCGCGGTCGCGTATAAACTCTTTATTGCGCGCCGTAAACACGGCGCGAAAGTGTTTTACTGACATCATGCTCTGAGTTCCTGACCTGTTAGCGCTATGAATAGATCTTCGAGTGAGCGTGATCGAACTTCCATGCCAGACAACGACACGCCGTGTTGCGTTAAATGTTTTATTGTTTCGTCAATATTCGTAGTAAGAAATTCGGTGCGAATGTTGTTGTTGACAACGGAATGTGCAGCATTGGATGGCAAAGTATCCGGTACTGATTCTGCTGGTAAATCGAGCAAAACATCGTTAAAGCTACTGGAGAGCAAACTGTCTGGACTGCCTTCGGCAATAATTTTACCGTGGTCCATAAACACAAGTTCATCGCAGAGCAGCTTGGCTTCTTCCATGTAATGAGTTGTCAGTACAATGGTTTTACCTTTTGATTTGATGTCGTTCACCAGATTCCAGAAGTTACGTCTGGCTTGTGGATCCAATCCAGTGGTGGGTTCGTCCAGGAATATAATATCGGGGTCATTGACTAATGCGATAGCCAGCAACAGACGCTGCTTTTGTCCACCAGAGAGTTTGCGCGCATCCCGGTCGAGAAATTCGCTCAATGAACATTGTTCAATTAACCGGGTAATGGGCACTGTCTCTTTATAGAAGCTACTGAACATTTTCAGTGCTTCGATCACAGTCATGTAGTCTTGCAATGCTGTGTTTTGAAACATGATACCTGCATTATTTCGAAAATCATCACCAATGGGCTGGCCGCGATACAAGATACTGCCAGAGCTTGGTTCGACTATGCCTTCGAGCATTTCGACAGTGGTTGTTTTGCCAGCACCATTGGGTCCGAGCAGTCCGAAACAAGTGCCTTGTTTAATTGAAAAACTGATGCCATCCACAGCCTTAACCTGTTCTTTCTTATTCGGCTGAAAGTGCTTTATCAGATCACAAACCTCAATTACCTCGCACACTTGGGACTCCTATCGTTTTCACAAGGGGGATTTAAAATTGGTACAGCGAGTGGTTTGTATTAGATCATGTTTTTCTTATACTTGCGGCTTGGTGTAAATGGTTATAGTAATGGCTGGTTTAGTGCCGCGGATGGGTATGTGGCAGTTACGGTTGCGGTGATTAAAAAACAATCCCGGCGCTGAAACAACAGGCTGACGCTGGTGGTAAGCTACTAGGCATCTTGAATTTAAACGCAAGGGCTATCACGCTTATGAGTCAATCCAATGATCGCTATCCAGCCCCCGACGTGGATTCGTTGCCAGATGATCTGCAGAGCACTATCAACGCAGTTGCCGAGAAAGCTGGTTTTGTTCCCAATGTGTTCTCAACCTTGTCTCGGCGTCCCGATGAGTTCCGGGCATTTTTTGGCTACCACGATGCCTTGATGGAACGTGAAAGTGGATTGTCCAAAGGTGAACGAGAAATGATCGTGGTTGCTACATCTGCATTGAATCATTGCTTATATTGTGTCATCGCCCATGGAGCGATTGCGCGCATTCGCGAGAAAAATCCAATGTTGGCTGATCAATTGGCGACAGACTACACACGTGCGGATATAACACCGCGGCAAGTCGCCATGCTCGATTTTGCTTGTAAGGTGGCTACTGACAGTGCGGCAGTCGAAGAGAGTGATTTTGAGTCGCTACACGCTCACGGTTTCAATGATGAAGATATCTGGGATATTGGTGCTGTTACCGCATTTTTCGCCATGTCTAACCGTTTAGCCAGCGTGAGCGGTATGCTACCGAATACTGAATTTTATTCAATGGGAAGAGAATGACTGTTCCAACCACTTCACTGGCACATGGCCAAGATCATCTGGCTATTCCGGGGCCATCGGTTATGCCTGATCGTGTACTTCGTGCTATGCATCGTCCTGCACCAAACATCTATCAAGGTGAGTTGGTCGATATTACCGCGAGTATTAAAACTGATTTAAATGCAATCGCTGGCAACAGTGGTGAAGTCGGTATCTATATTGGCAATGGTCACGCAGCGTGGGAGGCCAGTTTGGTCAATACGTTCAGCCGTGGTGACAAGGTTCTGTTTATAACAAACGGACGGTTTGGTTTGGCTTGGGCGGAAGCTGCCGCAGGATTGGGTATTGATGTACAACTACTCGATTGTGGACATACACAGACTGTCGATGCCGCACAGCTGGAATCGGTTTTAACAGCCGATGCCAAGCACGCCATAAAAGCGGTGTTAACCGTTCACACCGATACCGCATCTTCATCAAGCAACGATCTACAGAGCATTCGAAATGCGATCGACAATGCGAAACATCCGGCCCTTTTTATGGTGGACAGTATTGCCTCATTTGCCTGCGAAGCGTTTCACATGGATAAGCTTGGTGCTGACGTCATGATTACAGCGAGCCAAAAAGGACTGATGACACCACCAGGGCTTGCATTGCTGTTTGTCGGTGAGCGATTTTGGGCGTATCAGGAGAAAGCGAACCTTGTTACACCTTATTGGAATGCGCGCACGAGAATGTATCCGGATATGTTTCCGGATAACTTTAATGGAACACCACCTACGCATCATTTGTTCGGCTTGCGTGAGGCTTTGAACATGTTGTTGGAGGAGGGCATTGACAATACTTGGCGACGACACACTTTGTTTGCGCAGGCAGTGTGGGCGGCAATAGATAAATGGTCAGATGGGGGTGATTTTGCATGCAATGTTGAAACGCCTGGTATGCGATCGCGCGTGGTAACCCTGGTCAAAACCGCACCCGATGTAGGCGTTCGGTTACAGCGGTGGTGTAACGAGCACTATGGTGTTGTGTTGGGCGTTGCGTTAGCGCCTGAGCCTGGTAGACGTCTATTGGATAGTGCGTTTCGCATTGGCCATATGGGGCATCTTAATCCACCGATGTTGCTCGGTACGTTGAGCACTATTGAGACTGGCCTGCAGGCGATGAACATTGACAAAGGTGCGGGGGCAGTGGAGGCTGCCGCAGCAGTGTTGGCTTCGGCTCATAATGTTTAGAGGACATAAAAACCTAGAGGACATGATCGTTGATAGAAAAAGATCTGTTCCGCGAAGGGTGTCACTAACGAGCTGTGTTGAGAGGCGGGGTGGAATTAAGGTTGCAACAGAAGAAACTCCCTGTTTCTCTGTTGCGGTACATTCAGCAGCCACGATTATCCCGACCTGTGTCGACTCTGCTGACTTTTGCTTCCCACTGAGCGATTCAGAAATCAAGCTCCCTGCCTGCGTTTCCGTGCAGTTACCAAACGAGTTGGTAACTCCCTGCTACATCGCACAAACTCTCAGATCCGTATGATTAGTCTGCTGGGTAATCGATAGCCGGTCGCCCCTGACAACGGTGTCTCTATCGAAAGTACACTGACTCTTCGGTGGTTGAAAATCCTGACCGAATCTCCCCCTGTCAGTACATAAACACATCCAGTACCTAAACACATCAGTAATTCTACGCACTTTAACCAAATCAATAAAAATACGCATCACACAAAGCACCTATATAATTCGAAAAATTCTTCGAATAGAGCAGCCTTATGCTGTTGCAGGCTAGGGTTTTTGATAGCTCTGTTTATTTATAGGTCGAGAGAAACCATACAGATTTAAAAATAAAATTGCAGGTATTTTTGGACAAAAAATAAAAAATAATGTTGCGTATTTTTGATTAGTGAGTGATAGATGTAAATAGTGATTTTCTCGTTCTATAGCCTTTAAATATTTGCTTAGTATAAATACTAGTTCCAGTACAGAAATGTAGGATTATCGATCAGCAGTTTCTGTTGAGCAGTTTCTGACGGTGCAATGATTGGAATACGATCAACCAATTCTCCATCATCAGGCAGATGGCTTTTCATGTTGGGGTGTGGCCAATCGGTACCCCATAGAACACGGTCAGGTGCTTTTTCGACCAGTTTTTTTGCAAATGGCGCAACATCGTCATAAGGCGGACCACTGATTGTCAGTCGTTCAGGGCAGCCTACTTTGACCCAGAACTTGTCGTCATCCATCAGTTTCAGAAACATTTTGAAACCAGGGCTATCAATCCCCGCTTTAATATCTGGTCGGCCCATATGATCTATAACAATTGTTACAGGCAGCGACTTTAAAAAAGGCACCAACTCCTCACGATCAGCCTCCTCAAAGTAGACAACCACATGCCAACCAAGTTTGGCTACACGTTCTGCCATTCGGGTGTACACCGGTTTTGGTGCAGGATCGACCAGTCGCTTTAAAAAGTTAAATCTCACCGCACGAACACCGGCCTGATCCATGTCGATGAGTTCCTCATCCGTAATATCAGGGCTGACGACGGCGACGCCACGTGCGTTATTATTTGCAACAATCAGCGCGTCGATCATAGCGGCGTTGTCTTTTCCGTGGCAGCTGGCTTGAACTATGACGTTTTTGCTGAAGCCAAGATGATTTCGCAGCGCAAAGAGTTTCTCTTTTGGTGCGTCCACTGGCGTGTATTTGCGCTCAGCCGCATATGGGAAAGTATTAGCGGGTCCAAATACGTGACAATGTGCATCTACAGCGCCTGTGGGAACCTTAAATGTTGGTTTTCTGGGGGCAGGGTGCCAGGTTGGGTCACCGGTTTTTATTTCAGACATGATGGTCGCTCAAATGGATATGTTATTACGCAAATGGTTAGTAGATTATTGGGTTGATTTGGGTCAAATTTATAAGTGCAGGAAATGTGCTTTATCCGGAAACGGTTGTCTGGCCAATATGCTGGTGACCGTATTAACTGGTAAAAACACGACCCTCAAACAATTTACGAGCGGTACGTAGCATTCCAGCCGATGCCAATTCACCGCTATTGGTAAATTCCAAAACAGCAGTGGTTGCACCCAGCGCGTGTTCAATATCAAGATTGCGTGTTGTACCCTGGCTTGGCGTTGCCAGTGGATAGGCCACTGTGCCTTCCATTGCGCATGCTGTCGCGACACTGATGGCACAAAACACGCCAATGGTTGCATGACATCGATGCGGGATAAAGGTTCTGGTCATTATGGTGCCATCATTTTTTGCTGGCGCCAGCAAAGTCATTTTTGGCACCGACTTATCGGTAACGTCGCCTAAGTTCATTAGTGGTCCAACTTGAAGTCTGATCGACTCAAGTTTTGATTTTAATTGGTCATTTGCATCAAGCTCTTCACGAGATTCATAACCACTTAAACCAAAATCGGTAGCGTGTAACAGCACGGTAGGCATACCATTATCGATAAGTGTCACGTTCACATCGTCAATGGTGTCCATTAAGTTCCCGGATGGGAGCAGGGCACCACAATTTGCACCGGCTATGTCTTTGAAAGCAAGGTGCACAGGCGCGGAGGTTCCAGGCACACCGTCTATTGCGCCATCGCCTTTATAGTCAACATAACCATTCGGTGTGTTGACCTGTGCAATAGCCACACTAGCCGTATTTTCCATGTACACGCGTACCGGTGTTCGATCATTGTGTGCCGTAACCAGGCCCTGTTCGATGGCGAAGCCGCCAACGCCTGCAAGCATGTTGCCGCATCCTTGAGCATCAGTAACACGTGCTTCATCCACGAACACTTGCAAGAAAAGATAATCAACGTCGATATTGTTGCGCTTGGATGCCGATACTATGGCGACCTTGGAGGTAAGCGGGTCGGCTCCGCCCATGCCATCTATTTGCCGGGCATCTGGTGACCCCATAACACTGAGTAGCAGTGCATCGCGTTCATCAGGGTTTTTGGGCAAGTCTGCTGCCAGAAAAAAACCACCTTTCGATGTACCGCCGCGCATCCATGTACAGGCAATGCCACTAGACATACTTCAAACCTTTGTCTGCAAGCCTCTGCCGCATGTCGTAAATGTCGAGACCGAGTTCGCCATTGGCAAGACGCGTACGTTTCGACTCTTCGTTGCTGAGTCGTTGCTGTGATTTCTCCAGTACCAGTGCCGCGTCTTCGCGACGCACAACACATACGCCATCGTCGTCAGCAACAATGACATCGCCAGGGTTAACTAACTGGCCAGCGCAAACTATCGGTACGTTGACCGAACCGATGGTTTCCTTAACCGTGCCCTGGGAGAATATAGCGGTGGACCAAACGGGCATCTGCATTTTTTCCAGATCGACGGTATCGCGCACACCAGTATCGGTAACTAATCCCACACCACCGCGCGCTTTTAATGACGTGGCAATCAGGTCGCCGAAGTAGCCGGCGTTAGATGGGGAGCTTGGTGCCTGAACCAGTATGTCGCCAGCTTTCACTTGCTCAATGGCTACGTGCAACATCCAGTTATCGCAAGGTGCGGCAGAGATAGTTAGTGCTGAGGCTGCTAACTGAGTACCGTGATAGATAGGGCGCATGTTAGCTGCCAATAGACCAATACGACCCTGTGCCTCATGAACGGTAGCTACGCCACACTTTGCCAGGCCGGCTATAACCTGTTTGTCAGCACGTTCTATATTCTGTACAACTACGTTCATGTTTTTGTCCGATTTGAAGAAGTTTTAAACCTCAATTAATAACTCATCTATAGTTCATCTACGGTGCGCGGAAAGACCGATTGAAAGCCTTCAGCGTATTGTGCAAGCCTGCCTCCTGCCATGCCACCGGAATTGCGACGAAAGTGGTTACCGCGATTTTGAGCAACATTAGTGTAGTAATCCCACAAATGTTCCTGGCCCTGCATACACTCAATGGCTGCGCGTTTGTTGTCCCACACATCGGTTATATCCAGAAAGACATCAGGCTTCCATCCCATTTGCTCGGTCTGGTGTGGTTCGAACAAATAGAGCTGTGGTGAACCAAGCACTTTTTCTTCTGGGTTATGGCCCCAGGCTTGCGCGATCATCCGGCATTCCATCGCTACTTTTGTTGCGTATGAATGATCAGTATTGTATGGGTCGTAATGAGAATGACTCATCATAAATTGTGGTTGCACCGCTCGAATAACATCGACAAGACGAAACTTGGCATCACGGTCCATATCAAGCGGGTAGTCACCAAGATCAAAAAATTGAATGTCGTGAGCGTTTAATGATTTGGCCGCATTTTCAGCTTCTTTGCGTCGCTCTGTTTTGACTTTTTCCAGTGTCATGTCACTAAGCTTCCACAACTTGGCAGACTCGCCACGTTCTCCATACGACAGGCAAACCACCGTTACTTGGTAGCCAAGTTTGGCGTGCAAGGCAATAGCGCCACCGCAACGCCAGACAAAATCTGCCGAATGTGCACTAATGATCAGAGCGGTTTTCTCAGCTGTCATTTTCAATAACCTTCAGTGAATTCAGTGAAATGAGTGTGTTGGTGTCGGTTGGGGCGGTTCATACAAAGTATAGTATTACATGTTGGTGCCGAAAACTTAGCTTAGCTATGCTGAAAATTACTGATTCCATACAGATACCATTGCATGAAATTAACTTTGACGCCATCCGGGCACAAGGTGCTGGCGGTCAGAATGTTAATAAAGTCTCGTCTGCAGTGCATCTCCGGTTTGATATTCGGTCTTCGTCGTTACCTTCTTTTTATAAAGACAGGTTGTTGGTGTTTAAAGACCAGAGAATAACCAATGATGGCGTTATCATTATCAAGGCGCAGAAGTTTCGTTCTCAGGATAAGAATCGAGCCGATGCGTTGCAACGATTAGCTGAGCTGATAAACAAAGCGACCTTTGTTCAAAAATCACGACGTGCAACCAAACCTTCCCGAAATTCGCAAAAGCGACGGATGGATTCGAAAACCAAACGTAGCAAGGTTAAAAATTTGCGTGGCAAGATCGATTTCTGAAATAATTCGAGCAGTATTGTTCGGAAAGCCAGGTAACATGACTTATGCCAAAATTTTTAACCCAACATCAAGTAGAGCAGTATCACAACGAGGGCTTTCTATCGCCAATAGATTTTATATCCGAACCAGAGGCGATTGCTATCCGCCATCAGCTCGAAGAGGCGGAACGGCTATATCCTGAGCATATCAATGCGGAGAACCGAAACAACGCGCATCTGGTATTTAAATTTCTTGACAAGCTTGCCTTTCATTCAACGGTTCTGGATATTGTTGAAGATCTAATTGGTCCGGATTTTTCATTGTGGGGCAGTGTGCTGTTTATTAAAGATCCTGGTACACCGCACTATGTCAGTTGGCATCAGGACGCAACGTATATGGGCATGAGCTCTAATAATTTCGTTACGCCATGGATCGCTTTATCGCCAAGCAATCGGGAAACTGGTTGTATGAGCATGATTCCCGGCAGCCATAAAAATCAAATTCGTCTGCACGATGATACGTTTGCCCAGGACAATATCCTGACCCGTGGGCAGGTTGTTAAGGATGTTGATGAATCAGTGGCGGTAGATTTGATTTTAAAGCCTGGGCAAATGTCACTGCATCACGGTGAAATCGTTCATGGTTCGCAAGCTAACCTGAGCCAACAGCGCCGGGTAGGGTATGCGTTGCAGTCTTACATGGCAAACGATATTCGACAGCACATTGGCAAGAATATGTGGCTACCAGCAAGAGGTGAGAATCGTTCGGATGATGATACGATGCTTTTGCATCGACCCGAATCTGATATGGACGAGAATGCCGTTTCGCAACGAGCCATTGTTAATCAGAATTTTAGCGATATTCTTTATCATGGTGCAGCACAACGAAGGAGTTACTAAAGTAGCTACGCCTCATTGCTCAAATAAATTGCTCAAATAAATTGCTCAAATAAATTGCTCAAATAATCATTTTATAACCTGGCGCTGACTATATCGAAACAAGAACCCTGTAGGCTTTACATTCTGCAAGGTGATTTTTCCCTTGTGTTTCAAACTAATTTCGTGACAGATAGCCAAACCCAGTCCGGCACCTTTACCACTAAGCTGTCCCTCTGGCCGAAAAAACGGTTCACGTAGTTTTTCCAATTGATAACCTTCTACGCCCGAACCATTGTCTAAAACTTCAAATACGGCATTATGAGACTGGCTAAATATTTTTACATCAATAGACCCCGATTCTGACGTGAACTTTATTGCGTTAGACAGCGCGTTTCGCACCAGATGCTGTAGTTGATTGTTGATGTCTTCAACAATGACAGGTTCGTTTTGACTTACAGCCAGCTCAATGTTTTTTTCATCCACCATTGCATACAACTCTGCAATCTGATCTCTAACCAAATCGTTCAGGCTGATCGATTGTCGTGCTTGTGTGTCAACTGATTGAATTCGAGCCAGATCAAGCAGCTGGTTAACAAGCCGCTGTAATCGTTTTACGCTATCGGTTAAGCCTAACTGCCGCTCATGTCGTATAGTGTCATTCTTTGCAGAGTTTACATTTTCAATTTCCAGTGACAATGCCGTGATCGGTGTGCGAAGTTCATGAGCCGCATCAGCAATAAATCGACGTTGTTGTTGATTATAAGCACTGTTTTTTTCCAATAATGAATCGATCGAATTAACAAATGGAAGCACCTCTACAGGAATGTTTTCCTGATCACCCAGGTCCATATCTACGGAATCACTTTCGCCCACCTTTTTAGTTAATTTATTCAAAGGATGGAAGCTGTGTCGAACCAAAAAACTAACAATAAGGGGCACTAAAAGAAACAACAACAGCAATGGCCATGCTGTATTAAACGCACTATTCAAAGCAATTTCGGCGCTTACGCCCAACCTTTGAGCCACGATATAACGTTTACTTGTACGACTATTGCTGGTGACATAAATGCGCCATAAATCATCATCTTCAAGTACGGTATGAAATCCGGATTTTAGATTTTTCCTGACATTGATTCCATAGCGCGACTTTTTTCCAAATTCCCACACTCGCACTGCACTCTTGTCGATGTCATTATCTTCTTTTTCGTGTTTGTATTTTTCGTGTTTGTCTTTGCTGCTATCGTCTTTACTGTTGTCAATAAGGCCAATATCGAGCTGACTGGTTTCGATTAAATTAGCAACTGACAACAAAGTTTCATCCTGTGTGTCCGATGCTTCAAAGTAGGCAGAAGCAGCAGCTGCGATGGTTGCTATCACCAGCACAGCCAACAACGTTAGCAACAAAAGTCGTTTGAGTCTTCTGGATAGTGAGGGGTTGTTTTTTTCTTTAGTGGGGCTCATTCCTTCGGAACCATCCATCCTAATCCACGCACATTTTTTATTGCCGTTTTGTGCAATTTCTTTCGCAGACTGAAAATAAGGACCTCAATGGCATTGCTGTTCACCTCTTCACCCCATCCATAGACTTTTTCTTCTAATTCTTCCCTAGAAAAAATTCGACCTGGTGTGCGCACCAGTGCGTGAAGTAGCTGGTACTCCTTGCCAGTTAAATCCAGAGGTTGCTCCTTATAACTCGCAGATTTGTCGGCAGGGTTTATACTAATATGTCCGTTTGATAACAGTGGTTGAGCACTGCCAGATTGTCGGCGTGTTACCGCTCTAACCCTGGCCATAAGCTCCTCGACCAGAAACGGCTTAACAAGGTAGTCATCAGCACCAAGGTCGAGGCCGGCAATGCGGTCCTCCACTGCATCACGTGCCGTTATCATAATGATAGGAATGCTTATTTTTCTTTGCCTGAGTTGCTTAAGCACTGTTAGCCCATCTTTTTTGGGTAATCCAATATCCAGCAACAAAAGCTCAAATGAACCGCTTGCCACGCTCAGCATGGCAGCGTCACCATCTGTCACCCAATCGGCCGCCATGCCAGCGTCTTCAAGAGCACTGACAATGGCGGCGCCGATTTGCTTATCATCTTCTACCAGCAACGTTCTCATTTGCTAAATGATACGGACTATTCGTTAACTTGTGCAGCCGAATCTACAGAAACATCTGAACCTGCTTGCGTATCGACAACCGGGTCAGCTGCAGCCAGATCTCGCTGGACTTTTTTCTGCACTGCCCAGAGCCCAATAGCAAGCAGAGGCAGCATGGCTAAAGACAGGAGCATTAAAAACGCGCTGGCGAAGAACATGATAGCCCCAATTCCCAATGCCGCTACCAGAACCAGTGGGCGAACAACCCATCGAGTAAAACGATCTTCGTTTTGAAACGAAAACGTCTTCTTCAATACGTCATCGTTCAGTACGGTGTCATTAATGTTAATTGTGTTTGTGCTGTTAATCATGGTTAGTCTCTTTAAAAAATTGGTTAAGTTAATTAAGTTTCAAATATTGGGTTGTGTCGATTTACGGTAGCAATTCACCAGAATTGGCATTAACCCGATACTTCCCTTTATCGTCTCCAATTAGTTTTAATTCCCAGATCAATTCCCCGTCGTCTCCTTCGAGTTCGGCCTCTACCACATCACCCTGCGCCGCGCCTTTCACAATAGCGACAGCATCAGCCATGCTGAGAGTTTCATCCATATCGGCAATTGAGCCTTTCCTGTGCTTACCTTCCGTTTCCTGAGAAATGATTTCACCAGTGTTGATGTCTACTTTTACTTCAATTTCGCGATTTTCCGAATCGATCATTTCGATTTCCCAAATCAGTTTGTCGCGCTTCGACTCGAATTCCGCTTCGATGACACGCGCATCGGTCGAGTCAGTGGCGATCGCAGCAGCAGCGACAATATCCAGTTCCAGTCCCATGGCTCGCTCCTGGTTTTTCGAACCGCCGTGTACAGGCGCTACTACTAGTGCGATCGCGGTAAGGCCAATTCCGGCCGTTGTTGCTATGGTTGATTTCTTCATTTTCATGCCCTCAATTGGTTAAGTTGAATCTGGCTTTTTGCGCCATTGAGAACAGTGTAAGGACCGAAAATTAGGAGAAAATTAGGACGAGTCAAAAAACCTCAATTGACTTCACAAATACAGTGTTTGTGTTGCAATTGGGATTGGCATCGCCGATTATTGTGCCCGCACCAGAGAAACGATAGTCGTTGTGAACGGTATCTGGTGCCAAATAAGAATCCAGTAAGTACAGTTCAGGGGGTATTGCCATTCCTATACCAATTGGATATCAAGAGGTTATTGTTACGCCCAGGGAGTCACGTAGCGAGGAAGCCCATTGGTCATTTTCAGCTACCGAGATGGGCCGCAGTTTAGTCCTGCCAGATGGGCGATGCGACATTATTTTTCGGTATAACATACATGAATCTGTTCCGCCCATTCCAGTTATAACCGGCCCTGCAACTCAACCCTATTTCGTTGACTACAAAGCAGGGGATAGTTGGCTTGGAATTCGTTTACGTCCTTATCATGCTGCGCTCGTCTGGCAGGATATGATCATCGGAGCCGCGGACACTGTACTTCGAGGTGAAGATGCCATATCTCTGCTACCAAGTCTTGCACAGGTAAACCAAAGCGAACTATCGATTAAAAATCTTGCCGATGTATGTTCACATTTCAACGCGCCAGAAAAAGTAGATTCTCGACTTTTAACTTCGTTGGATGTTCTTCATCTGTCAGGCGGACGTATCCGTGTCGATGAATTGTCTGAGAAAGTCGGGTGCACGACACGCCAACTCAATCGAATTTTTAAAATAAACACAGGGCTTACTACTAAGGTCTATGCGCAACTTGAACAGTTTCACCGTACTCTAAAACTAGTGGTCCATCCACTTGATACGTTCGAGTTCAGCGTGACTGTCTGCGT
>CAYTJF010000137.1:0-15578 GCA_964437945.1 uncultured Granulosicoccaceae bacterium | reverse complement strand
CTACATCATGGCGCTGTTTAGCCACGTCGGGATTGGCAAGGCGGCAATGCAGGCGGCATTGGATATATCGATCACCAGTCTGATTCTGTATCTTGCATTGATGTTTACCTCTCAGTTGTCGCGACTGCAGCAGGCATTGGGCGCAATCTGTGGTGCAGGTGCGATACTGAATTTTGCTGGTATTCCGATCTTACAGGTGATCCTGTCCACACCGGTTGGACAAGAGCCGGGCAAGCTGGCTGTGTTGTCACATTTTGTGCTGCTGGTCTGGAGCCTGTCGTTAGTGGGTCACGTGCTTAGGCATACGTTCAACATCCGGATGTTCACCAGCATTGCTGCAGCTGTAATTTATTACCTGTTTATCATGAGCGTTTTTGATGCCGTTTTTCCGCAGATCAGCCCCGGTCGTGGACAGTGAGCTAACCGCTTACAGAAGTGGGAAAAAAGCCGATAAATAGCGGTAAAACTGTCTACGGTGTCAAACTTTTGATGTAACATGTGAGCTGGACGCTGCTAATTGTCAATCATAGCTATTCGGCGCTTCTATTCGGTTTCAATTCGCGCTAGAGTGGTATGATCTTTTGGCCTAACCACGCGCTAGCTGAACTCACACTTATGGATGCACCAGCATCATCCAGTAAGACTGCAGCTCAATCACCGTCAGCTCGAAGCAAGGCAGACGGGAAGCGTCACAGTGGTCGTCAATCACGCCAGGGTAGTCGTCAATCGCCAGCTCAATCGCCAACAAAGACTAACCAAAGTACTATTTCATCAACAGCAGTAGCTACTGCAGTAAAACCAGTTGCGAAGCCATCACTAAAGCCTCTCGATATTCTGGTGCCAAGTGAAATTGGTCGTTACACCATCGGTAACAAAATTGGTTCGGGCACCTGTGGCGTTGTGCATATGGCACTGGACAATGTTCTGCGTCGAGACGTTGCCATAAAAATTTCACCGATTGGTGAAGCGCACGTGTCCACTGGTAAAGTCCCCGGCGCACAGCGAGCGTATCAGACCGAAATAGTCGCCGCCGGACGCCTGAGTCACCCCGGCATTGTCACCGTCTACGATGCGGGTCAATACGAAGATCTCAACTACCTGGTCATGGAAGCCGTCGACGGTGTGTCGCTGAAAAAATTCGGCAAAGGTCAAACCCCATTGCCAATTCATCGAGCATTGGAAGTCATTGTGGAATGTTGTCGAGCACTTGATTATTCGCATTCGCAAGACATCATACATCGCGATGTCAAGCCTGCAAATATTATGCTTAGTGGCGATGGTACTGTGAAGGTGCTGGACTTCGGCATCGCCGTTGGACTTTCTGGCACTGCCGGACTAAGCAAAAAAGGTCCAACCCTGGGCACACCGAACTATATGTCACCAGAACAAATCCTCGGTAAGGAACTTACAGCTTCGAGCGATTTTTATTCACTGGCGACCGTTTTGTTTGAGTTGTTGACCAGCCGGCAATTGTTTAAAGCCCAGAAAGTCAAAGATCTGTTTCGTACGGTTGTTAATCAAGTTGCGCCGCGACTAACCGATATCAGGCCTGAGTTACCAGAAGGGTTGTCCGACATTGTTGCCAAAGCACTGGAGAAAAAACCGGAGCATCGTTTTCAAACCGGTGAAGAATTGGCCCAGGCACTGCAGCCGTATATCGAGCGTTTTAGAATCGTTGAGCAACGTCCTGTTACACAACAGCGTTTTATCAAGCAACTGCAGGCTCAACAAATTTTTAAAACGTTCTCCGATGTTGAGATTGCTCAATTGCTTGAACTGGTTAGAGTCAGAACGTTTTCCCAAGGCGATGTACTGATTGACGCCGGTGATATTGAACGACGCTTGTTTATCATTACCCATGGTTTTGTCAGAGTCACAGAGCATGACTCACTGGTGCGTGTTTGTGGGGAAGGGCAGTGTATTGGCGAGCTCGGATTTATACACGGTGCTCCTGAAACCAAGAAAATGGTTGCGTTGTCCGATGTGAACGTACTGGAAGTATCGGCCGATTCTTTAAGCGAGCTACCACCCAAAGTGCACTTGCACTTCTACCGGATTATTTCTGATGTGCTGGTTGCCAGATTGGCAAGCGGTGGAAGCCTGCAATTGGATGTGTCTCTTTAGCTAATTCAGCTAATCTCATTAGTTAATCTTCTTGGCCAATCTCCTCGGCAAAAAAAGACTAATCGTCTTTGTGTTGATTGTGCTCACGAGCCATTAGTGTCTTTTCCCAGCTGAGTGACGTTTCAACTATCTTGTCCAGGTTGTCGAATGCTGGTTTCCAGTCAAGTGTTGAATGGATTTTATCGACAGCGGCAATCAGCGATGGTGGGTCGCCAGCGCGTCGAGGCTTTTCGACCACTTTAATCTGTGAGCCGTGCACGCGGTTAACCGCGTCAATAACTTCTTTAACGCTAAAGCCGTGTCCGTATCCGCAGTTCATCAGAGTTGAATCTCCACCTGATCGTAGGTAATCGAGTGCAGATAAATGTGCGCTGGCAAGGTCGGTCACGTGAATGTAATCACGCACACCTGTGCCGTCCGGTGTTGGGTAATCTGTGCCGAACACATAGAGCTGATCGCGTTTGCCAAGGGCCACTTCTGCTGCAACTTTAATCAACAGTGTTGCCTCCTTGGTTGACTGACCGATACGACCATCTGGGTCAGAGCCTGCCACATTGAAGTAACGCAAAATAACATGCTTCAGGGTTGAGGCATAACTTAAGTCAGTTAGCATAGCTTCGGACATGAGTTTGGACATGCCATAGGCGTTAATAGGTGCTGTTGGCAATGCCTCATGACACGCTTTGTCACTGTTTTCAGGAATGCCGTAGGTGGCAGCAGTGGACGAAAAGATAAAGTGCTCAATGTTGTTACCCTGACAAACCTGTAAAAGATTACGCGTGCTGCAAGTGTTATTTGCATAATATTTCAGTGGGTTTTCAACGCTTTCGGGCACAATAGTGTGCGCAGCAAAATGAATGACTGTGTTGATTTCGTGCTGTTTTATCAGACTTTCAACCAATTCCATATCACCTGTTTTGCCTAACACCAATTCACCAAACAGAACAGCATCTTCATTACCAGTAGACAAGTCATCCAGGATAACGATCTTTTCGCCGCGCTCGCCCAATAGCTTGACCACATGGCTGCCGATGTAGCCTGCGCCACCTGTGACCAAAATAGTTTTATTCGTCATTGGATTTATTCTTCCGTGTGTTGTCATGAATAGTTAACGTCACTTAATGCTGTGATGTTAATCGCAAAGAATCTAGAGGGGTGTTATTGCCTGTAAACTTCGTCAGTATTTAAGACTCGAAAGTGTACCATCTTGGTATATTGACTAACCCGGTGAGCTAAGAAAATTAATGACAGATAATTGGTGCGCTGAAGTTGAACAGGGCGCAATTCTACTAACAGTAAACCAGCGACTTTCGCGTCACTATGTCAGCCTGTTTTCTAAAGCATTGTTGGCGAAAGATCGGCAATGGTGGGAGACGCCAGACATCCTGCCTTTAAGTGCCTGGCTCAGCCGAGTGCATGCAGACTGTATTGCCAATGGTTCTTCCGATAAGGTGCTACTTCCCGATATCGTTGCTGAACGTACCTGGCAACAGATCGTCGCAGCTGACCCGCAGGCTTCGGTGCTACTTGATGCCGATCTGACAGCTGCCAATGCGCAAAAAGCCTGGCAGACAGCAAACGCATGGGGCTTAACACGGTCTGCGGGACAAAAACAAAGTGTCAGCAGTAAAAGTTATGAAAGTGAAGATCAATTGGCTTTTTCGCGCTGGCGAGCGGCTTATGAAAAGCGCTCAGTCGATAAAAACTTTATCGATACCGCCACTATCGCAACGCATATAGCGAGCGTCTTGTCGGCAAATGCCAACGCTGTCGAGTTACCTGAAAAACTATTGCTAGCTGGCTTTCTAAGCATGCCTGTACAACTACAGCAGCTTTTAGATGTGCTCGAAAAGAATGGTGTAGTTATCTCATCCCTGGATACGGTTAAAGAGGACATAAAAGAACTTGAAAAAAAAGCCAATTCAAAGCGTTTGGTGCTTGCAGACGATGACACCACTTTTTCAGCCATTGCCCAAAGAACGCGTGAAGCCCTGGAAGCAAACCCGAATTATCAGTTTGGTGTGGTTGTTCACGATCTTCAACAGCGCCGCGCCCAGGTATTGCGTGCGTTCGACAACGCGTTTTTCCCAGCGCTTAATCCGCTTGAAATAAACGCCGTTGGCCGGCCCTATGATTTGTCAATTGGTTTGCCGTTGAATGAGCAAAGTGTGATTCGTACTGCATTGCTTTTTCTGAAACTGCTAACCAAAGGTCTTGTCGATACGGAGATCTCGGCTTTTTTGCTCAGCCCGTACTTGCCCGGAACCGATAAAGACGCCAGAGCACGAGAGAGGCTGGATGCTCAATGCCGTGATGATCGTATTCGGCAGTTAAGCTTCTTTGATTTTATCAAGTTGCTGCCCAAAGGTGATGTATTGCGCGCACCGATGAAAAAAATATCGAAGCGCAAATGGAAAGCCAAATCCGGAGCGGCTGTCTGGGCATCCCACTTTGGTTTGGCATTGCGTGATCTGGGGTGGCCTGGTAAATCAATTGACAGTGAAGAATATCAATGCGTTGAAGCGTGGAATTCATGCCTTGATGATTTTCAAATTCTGGACAATGGAGATCAGTTAAGCGACAGAAGGGCTTTGGGTTTACTGACGCGTCTTTGTCGATCAAGAGTGTTTCAATTGGAAACGGCAACCACGCCTATTCAAATTATGGGTCGCCTGGAAAGTCATGGCCTTTCTTTCGATAAACTTTGGGTAACTGGCCTGGACTCAGACCAATGGCCGCCCGTTACCGTACCTACCTCTTTTATTCGGATAAAGCAGCAGCAAGCCGCTGGTGTGCCAGATTCAGCGCCTCAGTTACGATTAGCTTTAGCCGAAAAAGAAATGGCGTTGTGGATGCGGTCAACCGATGAGTTGTTTTTATGCCATGCGAAACTTCGCGATGATCTCGAACTCAGCCCAGCGTCTATTATTGCTGGCATTCCAGCTATTGAGGATGGTCTTGCCGAAGCTGAATTGGTTGATACTGCGAAACTCATTCAGCGTAGCGCTTCTATGGAGACTGTTAAGGACACGCATGGGCCTAAGCTTGCAAAGGGAACAAAAGTCAAGGGTGGTACGCGTCTGCTTGAAAATCAAGCTCGCTGCCCATTCAAGGCATTCGCATTGCACAGACTTCGAATCAGAAAACTCGAAGAGGCAGGCATAGGTCTTGATCCGCGCCAACACGGCAATTTATTCCACTATGCGATGGAGCAATTCTGGCAGCAGGTAGAGTCGCAGGAGAGTCTACTTGCACTGAGCAGGGAGAATCTTGATGACCTGATCAATACCGTTATCGAAGCTGCCATGAAAGAATACAAAATCAAACCAGCGCTTCAGGATTTACAGAGTCGACATCTCTATCGTCTTATCAACGACTGGGTTGAACAAGTGGAGCGCGTGCGCCAGCCGTTCACGGTAACCCGGCTTGAGCAAGAGCAGGATATAGAAATCGCAGGCGTAGGTATAAGCGTGAAAGTTGATCGAGTCGATGAACTGGCAACAGGTGAAACCGTGGTCATTGACTATAAAACAGGGCAGCACAATGCCATTAAAACCTGGAGTGAGCCTCGTATAGAGAATCCGCAATTACCGTTATATGCGGGAACCGATCCTAACGTTGAAGGCATATGTTTTGCGCAAGCCTTTCCTAATCAAAACAAACTCATCGGCACAACTTCAACAGACGATATTGTAGGAAATCTTAAAACACCGTTGAGAACTCGCTCGTTCGCCAAAAATTTGGATAGCTGGGAACACGCGCGTGATCATTGGGCCGAATCGCTGAACATGCTTGCAACTGAAATTCGCACTGGAGTAGCGACCATTACACCGGTTGATAAAGCTTGCGACTTTTGTGAATTACCCTCTGTGTGTCGAATCAGCTCAGAGCTTGATGAAACTGACGAACCGCTTGACGATAATGACTGGGGAGAGCGCTAACGTGAGTGATGCACCGCTCTTAGCCGCAACAAACGAACCGGCAGATTCAGCCGTCCGTGCAGAAGCGCTGGATCCAGGACGTTCGTTTATTGTTCAAGCACCAGCAGGCTCTGGCAAAACGGAGCTGTTAACCCGTCGGGTATTGCGTCTTTTAACACTGGTCGATGAGCCAGAGGAAGTTTTGTCAATTACGTTTACGCGCAAGGCTGCCAGTGAAATGCGTGCGCGAGTGGTTGAAACCCTCCAACAAGCAGCTACCGGAGTGGAGCCTGAAAATGCTTATCAGCTGGAAGGTTTCAAGCTAGCGCAACTGGTTCTGATTCGTGATAAAGAACGTGACTGGCAACTACTACAAAATACGCAACGATTAAACTTACGAACCATTGATGCGCTTTGCACAACGCTTGCTCACCGGCTGCCCATTGTGTCGCAACTGGGTGGTCCAGCCGGACTAATCGATAACCCGCAAACCTTGTATCGTCGGGCTGCTGAACAAGTGCTGGATCAACAAGCAGATAAATTGGATTTACTGTTATTGCAGTTAAGCAATCGCCATGAGCATGTGCAATACCTGCTTGCTGAGTTGCTGGGTAATCGAGATCAGTGGAGTGGGTATGTAAACAACGATGTGCCGCATGAGCAATTACGTGAATTACTTGAATCCAAGCTACAGCAACTGATTGAAAACCGGCTTGAGGATGTGTCAAACACGATACCAATAGAATTGGCCGAAAAATTGGTCAAGCTCTTGTCTCAGGCAGGGCCTGTTCTCAAATCGCTGTTGGCGGAGTCTGGCCAGGACACGGCCCAGGACACGGCAAAGGCTGATTCAATGACTGCGATTAATGGCGTACCGAACACATCCGTTGAAGACTTGCCTGCCTGGCAAGCGATCTCAGACGCTGTACTAACCGCAAGTCCACCAGTCGGGTTGCGTAAGCCTGGCGGGGTTACTAAAAAAATTGGTTTTCCGGTTAGTGCAAAGGATGCTGATTTAGTGGGTGTGCCAGTAGCTGAGCTTAAAGCGCGCAAGGCTTCCATGGCTGAGCTGCTTGGAGATTTAGCGCACTACCCGGAGCTGGTGGACGTACTTGATGATGTACGAAGCCTGCCCTCTGGTCGATATGCCGATAAAGATTGGGCGTTGCTATCGCAGTTGTTAACCATGTTGCCGGCGCTACTAACAGAGTTGCAAATTGTATTTGCAGATCATGGAGCAATCGACTTTGTCGAGATGACCAAACGTGCACAGCGTGCTTTGGGTACTGAAGATGCGCCGACCGATTTGGCACTGGCACTGGATATGAAAATCAAACATGTACTGGTTGATGAATTTCAGGATACATCGAGAACTCAGTTTGCCTTGTATCAATTGCTTGTCGCAGGATGGGAAGTTGATGACGGGCGGACCTTTTTCGCCGTCGGCGATCCAATGCAATCGATTTATCGATTTCGCGAGGGCGACGTAACCCTGTTTGCACACGCACGCGAGCATGGTGTGGGTGATGTGCAACTCAACCCGTTGACATTGAGTGTTAATTTTCGGGCAGCGCCATCCGTAGTTGAATGGGTCAATAACAGTTTTTCGACTGTGTTTCCAGCTCAAGCTGATACTGTGACCGGAGCTGTACCTTACGCTGAATCGATAGCGCATTTACAGTCCACCGGTTTGGTTGATGTCCATCCGTTCGTTGATGCCGATGTCTTCGATGAAGCGACTCATGTGGCAGAACTAACGAACCAGGCCTTACAGTCTGCTGCTGATGCCAATGGTGGAATTAGTGGAAATGAAAGAGAAGCCCAAACCACTATTGCCATATTGCTGCGATCTCGTTCGCAGGCAGGCCCTATATTCAATGCGCTGCAAGAGCGCAACATTGCCTATCAATCGGTTGACTTGGAACTGTTGGGTGACAGGCAAGTCGTGCGTGATCTTGTTTCACTGGCATTGGCGCTGCGTTACCCACACGATCGACTTCACTGGTTAGCCGTTCTGAGAGCACCCTGGTGTGGCTTGAACCTGCATGACTTGCACGTGCTTATGGAAGAGTCGAAACGCGAAACAGTATTCGATCTTATGCATGACGCCAAACGAGTTAGTAAGCTGAGTGCAGACGGGCGAGAACGGTTGGAAAAGTGTCTGGCCGTGTTAAGTCCGGCAGTGCAACGATCGTCTCGCGCAGCGTTGACGCCATGGGTAGAAGCCTGTTGGCAACAATTAGGCGGACCAATTGTGTGCAACGATCAGATCGATTTGGATGCCGCCGAGCGATGCATAACGGAACTATGCAAACTAGAGCAAACGGGCCAGTTGTGGCAAGCCAGTGTGTTGCGTTCGAGTATGGAATCTTTGTACGCGACATCAGCTGATGGTGATGCTCAGGTGCAGGTGATGACATTGCACAAGTCGAAAGGGTTGGAATTCGATACTGTCATACTGCCTTCGCTGGATAGAAAACCTCGTAGTAATCAACAGCGCATTTTGAATTGGTTCGAATCGGGAAGCGATGCGGATGAGCGTTTGTTGCTTGCACCAATAAGAGAGCGCGGATTATCTTCGAAAGACGGTGACCCGATTAATAACTTGGTAAGCCGGGCGGGTCAACTTTGTGATGAACAGGAAAAGTTAAGGCTGCTTTATGTAGCCTGTACACGTGCCAGGCGAACCTTGCATCTGGTTGCTCGTGTAAAAACCAACAGTGATGGAGAACTGAGTTCACCTGATAAGCGTTCTTTACTACACCCATTGTGGCCATTGTTTCAAGAGCGCATAATTTTGGATTTGGCTGATACGTCTGAAAACGAGCCCTCAAACGAGCAGATAGGCGAACAGCTAGACGAGCCGGCGAACAATGATAATGCGATGCCTGAGCTCACTGTCGTTAATGAACAAGTTATTCCTAATCTGCACCGCTTACCAACAGATTGGCGCATCCCCGATATGAATGTGTTTGTCTGGCCCGAATCATTGATGCGCGAGCCAGGTAAACAACAGGAGGTTGAATTTTTATGGGCGGGCACACTGGCTCGTGATGTTGGTACGGTGGTGCATGATCAATTGCGGCTGTTGTCCAGCCGGCCTGTTAATGAGCGAGAGCAATTGGTTAGTGACATACCCCGACGTGCAAAGCTACAACTTCAAAACTTGTGCGTACCGCAAGACATTCTGAAAGACGCGGTTGAAAAAGTCGTTCGCGCCGTTGACAGTACATTGTCGGATGATCGAGGTTGCTGGATTTTAAGCGATGCCCACACCGATGCTCGCTCTGAATGGGCTATTACAGCCCCGATCAATGGTGTTGTAAAACGCTTTGTGATTGATAGAACCTTTATTGATAATGACGACGTGAGATGGATAATCGACTACAAGACTGGTGATCACGAAGGTGGTGATCGCGAAGCCTTCCTGGATAGTGAACAGCAACGGTATGCCGAACAGTTGCAGGGCTACACTGATATCATTGGTCTAATGGAGCAAATACCGATCAAGGCAGCATTGTATTTTCCTCTGTTAAAGGGTTGGCGCGAATTCGATCCTGTGCAGCTAGTGTCTGAACAGGCAATGTCTGAGAAAAAGGCGGTGAAAGCTCAAAAAACGAAAGCGGCAAAGAATGATAGTTCTTCCGGGCCGCACCAGGCAGAGCTGTTTTGAGGCATTGTTTCGATGAGTAATAGCTTGGGCAAACGAGGTGGGCGAACGACATGAGTACCAATCGGTGGCACGAGAGTTGGAAAAGCGGAAAAATTGGCTTCCATCAAGAGCGTTTTAATACCCGACTCGAAAAATTCTGGCCGACACTTGGGTTGGAAGCTAATGGCTCTGTACTGGTACCTTTATGCGGCAAATCCCTGGATATGTTGTTTTTACACCAGCTCGGTCACCCGGTTGTTGGCATCGAATTGAGTGAAATCGCTGTCGAGGCCTTTTTTGTCGAGAACCAATTATCATTCGAGCGCACCCAAACCGGGAATTTACAGGAGTTCACCGGAACTGGAACGGCGCTTGGTATACGGTTATTGGCTGGTGATCTGTTTGATCTGGAAACCGCACAAACTGGGCCTCTCAAGGGTTTTTACGACCGAGCCTCATTGATAGCTTTACCACCTGAAACGCGGCGGCGATATGTTGATAAACTAGCATCACTATTACCCTCTGGCGCTTCGGGGCTCTTGATCGGCCTGAGTTACGACCCATCTAAGATGAGCGGACCACCGTTTTCGGTGCCAGATGCAGAAGTGCAGGCCCTATTTGCCCGGGATTTTCAAGTTTCCGAACTGGCGCGGTCAAGTGGCCCTGAGCGACTGGGTAATTTGGCTGATCGTGGTCTGGATACTATGGATGAGCATGTATACCAGTTACTGCGTACCTAAACTAATCATTGGAACTAAATAATGCCAAAAGGTCTTCAACGTATAATCGGGTTTGTGATTTTATTTGCCACGGTGGGACTACTATCGTGCCAGGCACTAATGAGTGCGAGCTAAAATGAGTGCGAGTTAAAATGAGTGCGAGCTATGATCGCATATGCGCGCTAAAATGTTATTGCGAACAGCGATAGTAGTGCGAGCTGAGACAAATAAGGTACCTTGAGATGGTAAGTGATAGCCTGGAAGTTATTAGTAGCCGGGAAGTAATATGTGAGCTGAGATGGCAGCTGTAAGACGGATAAATTCGGAAGCACCCAAAAAATTATTATGGCGTGGGTGGCTGTTGTATCTACTATCGCTGCCTTTGCTGCCAGCCACGGTAATTGCGCTATTCAGCGATCATACGATAAAAGCGCTAGCGCTGGCCTTAGGCTTTGGTCTCTGTATGTGTGCCGCCACACTTATCCGTAAAGGTATTCGTTTAGAGCAGGAAGGTAAACAACGGCGCTTCAAGCGTCGCGCAAGTACGGTTCCGTATCGACTCATCGGTGCGGTAATTCTGTCTGTTGCCATGTTTATCATTAGTTACTGGGGTATCTCTGGCTCGAACGGGCTTATCGAGAGCGTGCTATTTGCATTAGCGACCATGTTGGGCTGTTACCTTTACTACGAGTTCGACCCAGCACGAAAAGATCCTGAAATTGCTGCAGTTGGTATCACAACGGAAGAGCTGGTAGAGCTACTGGATGAAGCCGAGGAGCGAATTGCTTCCATTGAACGTTCTGGTAAAGAGCTCAAAAACGTTGAATTCAAAGACCGTTTGCGACGCATTGTCAGAGAAGCGCGTGCCATTCTCGACACCATAGAAGAAGACCCCACCGATGCGCGACGTGCACGCAAGTTTTTAAAGGTCTACCTTGATGGTGCCAGGCAAGTAACTGAAGGCTATGCCAAGACTCACCGTCACGATACGAATCCTGAACTGGAAGATAATTTCCGTCGCGTGCTAACCACCATTGAAACAGTTATTGCAGATCAGCAGGAAAAGCTTCGCGAAAACAACGTAAGCGACCTCGATGTCAATATCGAGGTACTGCAAATGCAACTGGAAAAAGAGGGTGTTACCTGAACTGAGCGGTCGGTTTTGCGCCGGCCATTAAGGTTGTTAAAGAGTTCAGTTACCACAATGAGATTATTTCGCAGACAACTATCAGGTCTGCGATTAGCAAGAATAAACAGGAGACAACAATGTCAGAAACACGTGTTGATGTAGCAGAGCAGGTCGATTTGCTCCCGGGTACTGAATTATTGCCAGACGTCAAATATGAAATGGTTACCTACGAGGAGAGTCAACCCGACGAACAAGCGCGGGTTGATCGCCTGATGGATGAGATCGATCTGAGCGATAGCAACTCGGTCATTTTCTTTGGTAGTAAAGCACAGCAGGAACTCACCTCTATTTCTGACAATATGCTCGAAGGTGTGCGCAATAAAGACCTAGGCTCGGCCGGAGCATCCCTGAACAGCATGGTGACAGTGTTACGTGGATTTAAGGTTGAAGATTACGACCCCAATGATCGCCCCGGTTTTTTCACACGCCTGTTCAGAAAATTGTTCGGTGGCGTCACCCCAGTGGCCAAATTTATTCAACAGTATGAAGGTGTACGCAAGCAGGTTGATGTGGTTACCGATGATCTGGAAGGCCACAAAACCCAACTACTACGTGATATCACCTCGTTGGATAAACTCTACGACGCCAACCTTGAGTACTTCCATAACCTTGAATTTTATATTCTTGCCGGCGAACGTAAACTGGATTACATCGATAAAACCATGGTGCCAGCGGCTGAAAAAGCAGCGGAAAATGCCGATGAGGTATTGGCAGCACAGGAACTTCGAGATATTCGCAGTGGCCGAGACGATCTGGAGCGACGTATCCATGATTTGAAACTCACCCGACAAGTTGCAATGCAAGGCTTGCCCAGCATTCGCCTTATCCAGGAAAACGACAAAGGACTTGTTAACAAAATCAATTCAACGCTTGTCAACACTGTGCCATTGTGGCGCCAGCAGCTTGCTCAGGCGGTCACCATTTTTCGGTCGGCGGAAGCGGCTAAAAGTGTACAGGCGGCAAGTGATCTGACCAATGATTTACTTGAGAAAAATTCTGAAAATCTGCGTACCGCCAATCGCACTGTGCGAGAAGAACTCGAGCGTGGTGTGTTTGATGTGAACGCAGTAAGAAAAGCCAATGAAAATCTGATCGCAACCGTTGAAGAGAGTTTGCAGATTGCAGATGAAGGTAAGCGTCGTCGTGCCGAAGCTGAAAAAGAGCTGACAGCAATGGAAGCTGAACTTAAAACCACATTGAAAGCTGCTTCTGCTAAAGCCGCCGAAAATGTCACGGGAGCATAACAATGGGATTGTTCAGCAAACTATTTAATGAACTCGTTGATGTTATTGAGTGGACAGACGATACCAGCGATACCATGGTGTATCGATTTGAGCGCTATGGCAATGAAATTAAATACGGCGCCAAGCTCGTTGTTCGCGAATCTCAGGTTGCCGTTTTTGTTAATGAAGGCGAGGTGGCTGATGTGCTTGGCCCTGGAACCTATGAGCTGGAAACCAAAAACCTGCCATTGCTGACTACGTTACAGAACTGGCATCACGGGTTTCAAAGTCCATTTAAAGCCGAGGTGTATTTCTGCAATGCTCGCAGGTTTACTGATTTAAAGTGGGGTACCAAACAACCTCTGATGATGCGTGATGCAGAATTTGGTGCGCTGCGCATCCGGGCATTTGGTACATACGGTGTCCGCATTGCAGACTCTTTAAAATTCATTCGCGAAATTGTTGGCACCGACGGTGTGTTCACCACCGATGAAATCAGCAACCAGCTTCGTAATCTGATCACCTCTCGTTTCGCCACCATTATTGGTGGGGCGGGTATCCCCATTCTGGATATGGCGGCAAATTACGATGCGCTCGGTGAATTTCTGACCAAGCGAATCAGCCCGGAGTTTGATGAATACGGTTTGGAACTCACCAGAATACTGGTGGAGAATATCTCTTTGCCTCCGGCTGTGTCTGAAGCACTGGATAAACGCACCAGTATGGGTATGACGGGTAATCTTGATCGTTTCGTGCAATACCAGTCCGGTGTTGCGATGGAGCAGGCTGCGCAGAATCCTGGCGGCGGTGCCTCTGAAGGTATCGGTATGGGTGTTGGTCTGGCAATGGCAAATCGCATGAATGATGGTGTCGGAGCTGGCACAAGTATTGCGCCGCCACCGGTACCGCAACCTCTGGAATTTCATGTGGTGGTTAGCGGCACGGCGGCAGGTCCGTTTTCTATTGCCGATCTAAAAGCGCGTATTGGTAACGGTAGTCTTACCCCAGCAACTCTGGTTTGGTCACCAGACATGAGCGAATGGGCGCCTGCACAAACGGTTGATGCACTTTCAAGCTTGTTTGACAACAGCTCAACTACCCCGCCGCCACTGCCGCCGAGCTAGTGCGCTATTTGTCTGTTACACCACACTAGTTTTAAACGTTAAAAAAAATGAAACTCGAGTTCGATGATGTTGGTGTTTCGGTCGGGGAGGCTAACACTCGCTCCCTGACTGAGACCCGGTTTCCGTGCCAGCAATGTGGCGCCGCATTGCACTATTCCATTGGCACGCATTCACTGGAGTGTCGCTACTGCGGGCACCTTAACCGCATTACTGACAAAGACGTTCATATCGAAGAACTTGATTTTCACGCAGCGCTTCGACGTTTACAAACCTCAAAACAAATCTCGCCTGAAACCAACGTTATTCATTGTCCGAACTGTGCTGCGCAGTTCGCATTAGATGCGCATATTCATTCGGGGGAGTGTCCGTTTTGCAGTACAACTGTGGTCACTTCAACCAGTCAAGCCAAGCCAATAAAACCTAAAGCATTGTTACCTTTCAAGATAGATGCTGAACAGGCCAAGCAAGCTTATGTTGCCTGGTTGAGTAAATTATGGTTTGCGCCTGGGGAACTAAAAAAATACGCGCGTGAGGAAGCATCACTTAACGGTGTCTACATACCTTATTGGACTTATGACAGTGATACCGTCACAGCCTATGATGGTCAACGCGGTGATGTCTATTTTGTGACTCAAACGGTCACTGAAATAGTTAACGGCCGTCGTGTCAGACGGCGAAGACAAGTACCAAAAATCAGGTGGACCCGCGTTAGTGGACGTACATCCAGGCATTTTGACGATGTGTTGGTGGGAGCGACCCGGACATTACCCAGAAAGATTACCGATTGGCTTGAGCCGTGGGATTTGGAAAATCTTGTTCCCTACACTGAAGAATATTTAAGTGGGTTCAGCAGTGAGGTGTATCAGGTTGAGCTAGATCAAGGTTTTAATCATGCGCAAGCCAATATGGATAAAATTATTCGAGGTGATGTCGGCAATGCCATCGGCGGTGATCAACAGCGCATTGGTCGATTACAAACGACTCACAGTGATACAACGTTTAAACATGTATTGTTGCCATTGTGGAGTGCGGCCTTTGAGTTTCGTGGTAAAACCTACCGATTCGTGGTTAATGGACGAACTGGAAAAGTACGCGGCGAACGGCCTTATAGTGTCATCAAGATAGCGCTGGCGACTTTGGCTGGTGGTGCAGTATTAATAGGTGTGCTCTCTTTTGGCGCGTCGCAAAGTGACAGCTTTAATCAGTTTGACAACGGTCGAGGAAGAGTACAAATTAATTGGGGAAATGAGTACACACCGTCACGCTGGCCAGAGGTACCTTTTGGCAATCGACGCTAAGGTAATCTTGCTGAGTTAGCCTTGGTCTGAACTTCTCTTGAATGGCAAGTTCAGATACAGCGAAGTTCAATATTGCTGTTTTTACTATTAGACTTTATAAGAGTTAAAGCGCGGGTTCGGCACAGACCTTGTACCTAACCCGATATCTTTAGTGCATTGACCCGTCTCAATGCTTAAATTCAATTTGTGAGGTTTTTGTTGATGATACTTTCGGGTACACGCAGCGTTTTCCGTCAACTTTTCTGCCATCTTACCGGCGTCATGTTTTTGGCATTTTCAATGGCCGTTGCCCATGCGGGTGAGGCTGCGCACGGACACTCTAAATACGG
>CAYTJF010000136.1:10158-15588 GCA_964437945.1 uncultured Granulosicoccaceae bacterium | reverse complement strand
CTTTAAGATTACTTTCATGTTTTTAATTTACTGTCCTTACTGTGAAGAACAACGGGAAGAAGAAGAATTTCACGCCAGTGGTCAAGCGCACCTGGCGCGCCCGGCTGATCCAGATGCATGTTCTGACAAAGAGTGGGGTGAATTTCTCTACTTTCGCAAAAATCCTCGGGGTCTGCATCAGGAACTGTGGCAACACACGGCCGGGTGCAGAAAGTTTTTTAACATCACCAGAAACACGGTGAGTTATGAGATTTTAGAGACCTATAAAGTAGGTGAGTCCTCCAGTATCACTATGGACGACACATCCCATGGTTAAGATTGTCCATCGGCGTTATGTACAAAAACACAGGCTACCTTCTGGTGGTCGCATAGATCGTTCCAAGGTATACACATTTCGTTTCAACAACCGTTATTACAAAGGATACGAAGGCGATACGCTGGCATCGGCTTTATTGGCTAACGGAATCGATGTGGTCGGCCGTAGTTTTAAGTACAGCCGTGCACGCGGCATTATGTGTGCAGGCGTGGAAGAACCAAATGCCATTATGCAACTTGGTGCAACGGAGGCCACACAAACACCCAATGTTCGAGCAACCGAGCAATCACTTTACGATGGTCTTGTGTGTTCTTCGGTAAAAGGCTGGCCAAGTGTCAGGTTTGATTTCATGAGTCTGGTAGGTCGGCTTGCAGGCGGTGCGATGGGACCTGGTTTCTACTACAAGACGTTTATGTTTCCGGCTTTCATGTGGGAAACCTACGAGAAATTCATTCGTAAAGCTGCAGGTCTGGGCCGCAGTGCAAAAGAGCGCGACCCTGACTCGTACGATCACATGAATCATCACATCGACGTTATGGTTGTTGGTGGTGGAGCAACAGGTCTGATGGCTGGGCTAGCAGCAGCACGTACAGGTGCCAGAGTCATGATTGCCGATGAGCAAAATGAGATGGGTGGTGCGCTGCTGTATGGAAATACCGAGATAGACAATGAGCCTGCTATGGATTGGGTCAAAAAAGTATGCGAGGAACTTGATGCGAATAAGTCTGTTATACGACTAAGTCGGTCGGTAGTCACTGGCTTACACGACCACAACTGGCTCACCGTTAATGAACGTCGCACTCATCACCTGGGTGATAGTGCACCAATGAATGTTACCCGGGAACGCATACACAAAGTGCGCGCCCAAACTGTTGTTTTGGCAACTGGTGCGCATGAGCGGCCATTGGTGTTTGGAAACAATGATTTGCCGGGTTGTATGCTATGCAGTGCCGTGTCTGCATACATCAGGCGCTATTCGGTGGTGCCAGGTACATCTTTGGTGGTCATGACCAGTAATGACTCCGGCTACCAGGCAGCGTTGGACTGGTATGACGTAGGTCGTGAGGTGATAGCAATCGTTGATACACGTGCAAACCCTGATGGTGATGTTGTCAAGGAGGCAAGACATCGCGACATACAGCTAATAACCGGGTCGGCGGTCATTGAGGCGCGTGGATCATCACGCGTGCGTAAGGCTATCGTGAGCGCGATTAATGAGGCTGGTACGTTTGTAACTGGTGAGCCAACCATATTGCCCTGCGATACGATCGCCAGCTCTGGTGGCTGGAGTCCGGCAGTACATTTGTCTTGTCATACCGGTTGTCGTCCTGTTTGGCGTGACGACATACTTGGCTTCGTACCGGCCGATGCCGTGCAGAATCAGTTTTTTGTCGGAAGAGTCAATGGTGCACAGAGTCTTCGTGAGTGTCTGAGTGCAGGCCTGAAGGCAGGGATAGATGCGGCTGAATTTCAGCAATCAACATCAACAAACAATACATCCGCGTCTTTAACTGTACCAATGGTATCGGAACCCAAATTGGGTGCGGCCATGGCGATATATCTGGTTCCACACACAAAAGCGGCAACCCGTGCACCAAAGCAATTTGTTGATATGCAAAACGATGTTACCGCCGCTGGCTTACAGATTAGTACTCGAGAAGGCTTTGAATCGATTGAGCATGTGAAACGCTACACTGCCATGGGGTTTGGTACCGATCAGGGAAAAACCGGAAACGTTAACGGTATGGCCATCGTTGCCAAAACACTGGATCAGACAATTGCAGAAACAGGCACTACAGTATTCAGACCAAACTACACACCAGTCACCTTTGGAGCAATAGCAGGTGCTCACTCGGGTGCGTTGTTTGACCCTAAACGGTTTACACCGATGCATAAGTGGCATGTTGAACATGGCGCCAGGTTCGAAAACGTCGGGCAGTGGAAGCGAGCCTGGTATTTCCCTCGGAAAGGTGAATCTATGCAGGATTCCTTGAATCGCGAATGCCTGGCCACTCGTAACAGCGTTGGGATTCTGGATGCCTCAACACTTGGCAAGATCGATATTCAAGGTAAAGATGCACGTGAATTTTTGGGTCGTGTTTATACCAACGCCTGGACAAAGCTTGTGCCGGGTCGTTGTCGCTACGGCTTAATGTGTGGTGAAGATGGCATGGTAATGGATGATGGAGTGACCTCCTGCCTGGCAGACAATCACTTTTTGATGACTACCACAACCGGCGGCGCTGCAAGCGTGTTGAACTGGCTTGAGTTATACCATCAAACTGAATGGCCAGAGCTGGATGTTTATTTTAATAGTGTTACCGATCACTGGGCCACCATGACTATCGCGGGGCCAAACAGTCGGGCGTTGCTGGCTAAAGTGTGCACTGACATTGATCTGAGTAAAGACGCTTTCAAGTTTATGGATTGGCGTGAAGGTACGGTGGCTGGTTCGCCTGCTCGCGTATACCGCATATCGTTCACCGGTGAGCTCTCCTACGAGATCAATGTACCAGCACACTATGGGCTTCACGTTTGGGAAGCGTTGTTCGAACATGGTCGAGAGTTTGAGTTAACTGCTTATGGTACGGAGTCAATGCACGTACTTCGAGCCGAAAAAGGTTTTGTTATTGTCGGTCAGGATACAGATGGTTCAATAACACCGATCGATATGGACCATGCATGGGCAGTATCCAACAATAAGCCGTTTAGCTACATTGGTAAGCGTGGCATGGCACGAGAGGACTGTTTACGCCCCAATCGCAAGCAGCTTGTCGGATTGGAAACGGTCGACCCAAATGAAGTCTTGCCTGAAGGAGCACAGGCTGTTCGTGCTGCCGAGCAAAGTATTCCGATGACCATGGTTGGCCATGTCACATCGAGTTATTACAGCGCGAACCTTAAGCGAAGTATTGCTATGGGTGTTATTCGAGATGGTTTAAATCGAAAAGGGGAGTCAGTGTTTTTTCCGTTAGCCAGCGGGCGTACTATTGAAGCACGCATATGCAGTACAAACTGGCTAGACCCAGATGGTGAAAGGCATAGAGTCTAGTGTGGTGTAACAAACAAAATGCGCAGTCAGATCTGCCCAAAATCACCTCACCGACGTTACCGTTCTCGCTAATATGACCAATATTCGCGGCGAACGGTGCCTTGTTGAGGCAATTTTGGACAAATCTGCTTTGCACCTTTTGTCTGTTACACCACACTAGGAACAACGATCATGCAGAATATTCATGTGTCAAATCAGTATGCAGCAAACAGCGTAGTTGAGAAATCGGCTGTAACCGATTCCGATGTACCGGTAATCGAGTCGGCGCTTCAGCACGCTAACATGAAAGCATTGGCCGTGCGTACATCCAGCGAACAGGGTGTTGTGCTCATGGAAATGCCGGTGACCGGGCTGCTTTTGTTGCGTACACAAATCAATCAGGACGCCTTGGATTCTGCTCTTAAGTCAACTTTGGCTTTGGGTGTGCCAGGAGTGTTGTCGGCCAACACGGTTGACAGCAACACAGGCGATGTAGCTGCAACACCCTGTGTGCGTTGGATAGCGCCAGATGAGTGGTTACTATCGTGTCCATTACAGGATGCGTACGCTGTTGAAAATAAACTGCGTGAATATTTAGGTGATGTATCAATGGCTATTGTTAATGTCAGTGGTGGTTTTACATCGTTAATTTTACAGGGCACGAACGCCATTGACGTGTTAAAGAAAAGCACTGGCTATGATGTGCATCCTTCGAAATTCATACCCGGTAAAGTAGTTAATACGGTATTTGCAAAAACTCAAGTCACTTTGCGTTGTATCGAATCAAACCGCTACGAACTGATAGTGCGTCGCAGTTTTGCAGACTATGTGTGGCACTGGATTCAGGTTGCATCGGCCGAATACGGTTTAAGTATTGAGACAAATTGGTTATCGGTTAAATAGCGTGAATTCCATAATGCTGATACACGAACTGTTGTTTGTATCTATTTAAGCTTGTCTCAATGAACTCCGAGATTCTATTGAATCATTCTCTTTAGTAGCGGGCAAAAAATGTTCGTCTATTTGATCTTTTAAACAAGTGTTTTTACTTGTGTAATTTCATATGAGTTCCAAATTCAATTTACAGAAAAGTGAGCTGGCGCTCAAAAGTGCGCTCATTGGTGATCTGAATAATTTTAAACTGATCAACGGCACAATGGGGTATGCCAGTGGAGATAAACTACTTCAAGTTGTAGCTGATCATCTACGTACATGTGTCGGTATCGCAGATACCGTGTCTCGTCGCTAATAGCGGTAAAATATGTGGTGTTGAAGCATTGATACGTTGGAATCATCCGAAAAAAGATCTAGTTCCACCGGATGATCTTATTCCAATTCTTGAGAGCAGTGGGCTAATTGTTGAGGTTGGCCAATGGGTGCTCATGCAAGCAAGTGCTCAACAAGTTTCTTGGAGAAACTCTGGCTTCAATCTTCGTACGGCTGTTAATGTTTCAGCTAGACAGTTGCAAGATGATCAGGTGGTTTGTTTTGTCAAACGATTATTTCTATTCCAATCGATACAGCCGGCAGAACTCGAACTTGAATTAACAGAGTCAAGTATATTACATAATGATACAAGTACAATTTCAGCACTTAATTCACTAAGCGAAATGGGAATTAGTCTGTCATTGATTGATTTCGGTACTGGATACTCATCACTTAGCCACTTAAAGAATCTGCCTATTTCAACGTTAAAAATAGACCGATCGTTCATTGGTGAATTATTAGAAAGCAAGAACGAAATGTCCGTAACAACTACTATACTTGCGATGGCAAAAAACCTGAGTCTTAAAGTTGTTGCTGAAGGTGTTGAAACTGCTGAACAATCAAATTTCTAAAAAAATCATCGGTGCGACTACCTTCAAGGATACTATATAAGTAGGCCAGTACCTGTCGAAGAGTAACTAACTCTTCTTTACGAAAATGATGATATATCTAAGAAGAATACAACTTTTCGACTTGCTTCTTGAGTGCTTTCGCTTGTGCAATAATGTTATTCCCAAGAACTATTGTTGCACAGCGTAGTTTCGCAGTTGTGTGCCGCTCGTTATGTGGGGTAGAACATGTGGGGTAGAACATGTGG